>JBKHES010000115.1:0-6286 GCA_046540695.1 Desulfobacterales bacterium | reverse complement strand
CTTGTTGCCCATATACGGCGGATTGGTCACCACGCAGTCATATTTCCCTGCCAGCATCCTTGCCTGCCGCACCAGGGTGACAAGGTTCTGTTCGCCGCCCATCTTAAACCGCGTCCCGATCCGCTCATCCACGGCCTTTTGCACAGCATCCAGGTTTCGGGCCAGGTGATCCGGGATGGTGATCAGGGAGCCGAAGGTTTTGGCGTTTTCAAACAGGGAAACAAGCTCCTTCAGGTCTTCTCGTACCTGTTGGTATTCATCGCCCTTGAAAAACAGGTCGATGTTGGAAAGATCCTTTTGGGTGCCGGGCTGAAGGGACATGATGTTTAGCCTGAGGCCGTTTCTGGAAAAGATCCGTCTGTCATCTGCCCGTGCGCGCATCAATACGGCAAACCCGGCAAGCTGGGCTGCCCGGTCGTCGATTTCCAGGCCGTAGAGGTTGTTTTCCAGGATCAGGCGGGGAATGTCCCGGGTGCGGTAGCCGCGTTCCCGGTAGATCTGCTTGAACACGTCATAGGCTTCTGCCAGGATATGGCCGGAGCCGCAGGCCGGGTCCATGAAGGTGATTTCCTCGGGGTTGAGGTAATCCGGGGTGATTTTGTCAAGCTGGTTTTGCACCTCAGGGTCCTGCTCGGCAGGCTCGATATAGTATTCCATGCGTTCCCGCAAAGGCGAGTCCGGGTAAGTGGCCAGCCACATGCGGCCCAGGGTGTTTTGGACCATGTATTTTACGATCCAGTTGGGGGTAAAAAGCTGGGTGGCTGCCGGGATGTCTTCGCTTTTGACGGTTTTGCCGATGACTTCTGATTTTTTCTCCGAGATGTAGAACTGATAAATCCAGCCGATGATCTCAACGTTTTCCCACAGGGGTTCGTCTATGGCGTTTACCAGTTTTCTGACCGGAGAATCCGAGTTGAGCAGGTTGTCCGGCAGGAAAAGCTCGGTTTCCGAGTCCACGGGTTCAAACAGAAACGGCATGCTCTGGTGCAGGGCGTTGCACTGGGCCACGATCAGCATGCGGTAAAGCTCGTTATCCCGGTTTCCGGCAAGGCGCAGCTCAAGGGCCTTTTCTTTGTCCAGGCCAGGAAGATCCACGTCTGCCACCCGGGATAGGATCTCGGGGACGTCCGAGCCGTTGGGATCGCTTAACACGCGCATGCCGTGGTCAAGATAATCGTGGAGTTCCATGTAGCGAAGCGCCACGAACCGGTTAAACCAGGTATAGGCCATGGACCGGATGACCATTTCAAAGCCCTGCTGCCTGACCCGGGCGGCGAGTTTTTCCCTTAGCTCGCCCTGTCTGCGGGAGACGGCCCGGTCGCCGATCATGGCCACATCTCCTTCGAAGACTGCCTTTTCAATATTGTCATCCCCGAATATGCCGTAGCGGTTGGCCCGCTCGGTTACGGCGCGGATAAAATCTTTTCTTGCCTGGGGTGCGTATGCCTTGATTTGAGAGGTGTCCATGCTTACCTGATCCGTATGCGCGTATTTTGAGAGACTTCCTCCATGAGGGCTTTTTTCAGCCGCTGGATGAAATCTTCTACGTCTTTTTCAGACTCTATGTAGGTTTTTTCCGCAAATGCCGAAGGGTTTACGGTTTTTGTATTTTTGGCCGGCCCCCCGGATTCTTCTTTGCCGGTTTTGGCCTCGATTTGCTCCACTGCCTTTTCAAAGGCTTCATGGGCCTCGTTTACCGCGTATGCGATCTGGGGGATACCGGTTTCTTTTTCGAGTTTTTTCTTTATGTTCTGGAGCGGATAAAGGGCCTGGTTGCAAAGATCGTCTTCTGCCTTAGCCCGGTCCAGCTCGGATTTGACAGACTCGATATAACGGTCTATCTCCTGTTGCTTTTCTTCGCGCTTTTTTTCCACCAGGTCGTTGTTTAAGGGTTCCACAGCGGAGATCAGCTCATCTGCTTCTTTTACCATGCCATAGGGCGCGGGCGCGTTTAAGATCTCATCCATGCGCTGCAGGGCCCGGGCAGCGCCGTTGTTTTTCTCCAGCTCGGAGCGGTTGGGGGCAAATGCGGCAATGGCCCTGCGCAGGCGGTCCCAGGCAGGTTTCTGGTTGGTGTAAAAATCAGTGAGTTCATGAAAATCGTCAGCCGCGTCCTGCAGGTCCGCCTCCATGTCTGCAAAAAGCCGGATCCGCTCGTAGGTGTCCGGCACCCGGATCAGCCGGTCTGCCTGCTCGATGATGCGGTCGATTTCCTGTTTGCCGGGATAATCCCCGGTATCTGCCAGGGGCTTGTATTTTTCCAGTTCCTTTACCCAAAAAGACAGGCCGTCTGTGATAAAGGCGGCCAGCTTGTCCTGGTGATCCGGGGCGGTGGCGCCGAAAAGCTCTTTTGCCAGTTTCTGGGCTTTTGCGATCTCTGCCCGGGAGACCATCTTGCGCTTTATAATGCCCACGTGCTTCCACTGGGAGGTCTTGGACATATAGGAAAAAGCGTCTTTGGGGGCAAGTTTTCCCCCGGCAGCCACGAGGTTTATATGGCCGGCCATGAAGTATCCGGCCACAAGGACAACCACCTGGAACTCGGGCCAGCCGTAGGGTTTTTTGCTGAAATGACCGACAAGTTCGTCAAGCAGGATCTGCTGGTTGTTGCGGGTTTTCAAATCAATATAGGTGGCGATCTCGGCCAGGTCCGCAGGGGTTTGTTCCTCGATGGCGAGCTTCATCTGGTGCTGGGCGGTATCGTCTGCATACAGGATGCTTTTTAGCTCCCCGACCGGGTCATCTGCCACCCTGGCAAGATAGTTGAACTTGGAAAACGTGTTTTCAATCACATAATCCAGGGCCTCTTCTACTGCTTTTTGTGCATTCTGGGCCCTGATGGTGATGTTTTTGCCCATTGCGTAATAATCCGCATCCAGGAGCATGGCAGAGACCTTGTCCACCAGCCGGAGCCTGCGGTTTCTGTTTTCATCCTGCCGGCTGCGCAGAATTTCCTTTAAGGAATTGGAGGCCGCGGCACTGCTCTTGTCTTTTATGTATTTGTCGGTCTGCAGGTACAGGCGCAGGTCATCTATCATCTCCCGGTCTTCGGCCAGCCGGATCACCACAAAGCCTTCCTTGTCCGCGCTGTAAAAGTTGCACTTTGGATGGGAAAACAGGCTGTACTCATCGTGAAGGGGGCTTATGACCTCTATGCCGATTTCGTCTGCCAGTTCCTTTCCCCGGATGCGGCCGTCGCAGATCCGGTTAAAGGGGTAGTCGCGCTTAAAAGGGGCGTATTTGTGCTTGGTTTTGGATTTTAAAATGTCGTCGAAAATAATGTCTCCCAAAAATTCCACTTCGGCTGATGCAGCAATACGGGTATTTTTGATTTCCCGGGAAACCTCCTGCTCCTCGTTTGTCAAAAAGAAATACAGGTCTCCGCTGCGGCTAATCAGGGTCTGTTTTTCAAGCCGATCCAGGGACGCCTCGATCCGGTTTTTAAGGGCAAGGCGGTCTGCGTCCGCCTCGTGGATGCAAAGGGTTACCAGGTTGTCAACGTTCGGCTTTATCAGATCCACGTACCGGATCAAAAACAATGTCTGGAGCAACTGCACGTCAAACGGCGGCTCCAGGCCGGGGCTTTCCCATGCCTGGTCAATGCTGCGCTTGACCGCGGTGTCCAGAAAACTCTCGATGCAGGGATAGAAATCATAGAGCGGGACCAGGGCGCCGACCTGGTTTTCCGATACAGCGATTGCCGCGGAGCGGAATGCGTCAAGCAGGGATCTTTCACCGCGGCTCAAGTGCAGGCCGGTGGCGCCGGCCTTGCGGATGGACTCGAATATCTTCTGGAGAAGCTGGAAGTGGTAAGGGGCAAAGGGGTAGTTGATGACAAAATCATCGGCATCCGAGAAATTCTTCATGGTGCTGCTGTCATGGGTAAAGGAGAGCTGGTTTTTTAAGATATCGCCTTTTTCGGCAAACAGGGTTTTGAGCTCTGCCTTTGCCGGCTCGTTTTTCTTTAAAAGCCTTGCCTGGATCACCTCGTCGGTATTGGTGGAGGAAAGCGACAGCCGCGTGTTAAAGCGCCCCGTGATCTTGGAAAAATCATTGGACTTGGCGGCATTTAAGTAGCCGATCACGGTGTCTATATCCTCCTGGGCGGTCATCACCACCCAGGCGCGGCCCTTGCAGATCCGGCCCAGGTCTTCCACCAGGGTCTGAAGGTTTAACATCAGGTGGGTGTCATCGCCGATAAACTGGCCCATTTCATCGACCAGGAAAACCAGGCGGTGATTTGCCGGGCGGGCGGCAAGGTATTCATCCACGCGTTTTGCAAAGTTTTCCACTGACAGGGTGAACTCGGTGGTGATCTGATCAAACCACTGCCCTGCCGCGGTTTTGTCTTTTTCCAGGGCCGCGGCCAGGGCCTGGACGATCTCGTCTTTTATCAGTATGTAAGCGTCGCGCTCGTCTTCCCAGGCAGCATCGTAAATGCGCCTGAATTCTTCCTTAAAAGCCTCAAAACGCCCTTTTCGGGTCAGGTAGCGCTCCATTTCCGCAAGAGGAAGCGAGTCCCCGCAAAACCCCTGGTGCTGGTTAAAGATCCGCCAGAAGGTGGTCAAAAGCGCGGTACGGCCGTCAGAGGCATCCGCCCGGCTGTCTATGTTAAAAAGGATCACGTCCGTGTCCACGCCGGAAATCCGCCGGATATCGCCGAGCAGCATGGAATCGGTGATCTTGTCTGCAAAAAAGTTTACCGCCCGCTTTTCTGTTCCTGTTGCCGGGTCATGGGCCTGCCGGTTTTCCAGGAGGTATGAAAGGATCTTTAAAAAATGCGATTTACCGGAGCCGAAAAAGCCGGATATCCAGACCCCGATACGGCTTGCGATAACCGGGTCCGAAGCATTATCCAGAGATTCCAGGTAGGCGGACAAAAAAGTGCGGAGATGGCGGCCCAGCTCCCGGGTGACCACGTATTCGTCAAGCTCCTGCCATATAATGGATTCATCGAGCTGGTCCGCCTTTACCACCCCGTTTATGGGGCGTGCGATGTCTTTTTCAAAAATTGACCTGATCTGCATTTTTTCTGCTCCGTTGCGATGCATCCATTCAAATCAGACATGGGATTAAGTATTATAATACCAGGCGGAACGCCCGGTAATAATTGCTTTCAGGCAGTCTGCCAAACAGGCGCAGCCCCTGGCCCGTGTATATGCCGGGGTAAAACATGACCATCGGTGTATCGCCCATGGGTGCGTGCAGATTGTTTAACAGGTTATGGCTGCGGATCATGGGATAGGCGTTTCCCACCCCGGAGACCAGGACCAGGTCCCGGTTTTTTGGGTCCGCCTTTTGGACAAATGCTTCTGCCACCCGTTTTGGCGCAAGCGGGCCCTTTTTTAATTCCGCAAGGATTTTTCCGTCTTCCTTGTTTTGCTTCTGGGCGGCAATGAGCCGGTCCAGGAGTTTTCGGGTCTTTAAAATATCGATTAGCAGATGAAACAGGTTGATGTGGGAAACCCGTATATCCGGGTGCTTTTTGGAAAGCCGGCCAAGCATGAACTCCATATGGGCCCGCATCTCAAGCTCGAATTCCGGGGGATAGTCGAAAATGTAAAACCCGATCTCATTTCCGAGCCCGGTATTGGACAAAAGATCATCCGAGGTGATTTTTGGCAGGATCTTATCCAGTCTTTTTTTAAACGCGTATTCATCCATCATGAATTGCTTTTCCGCCTTATTCTGTGGCTGACATGCAGTTTAAAACATAATTCTCGTTATAGGCAATCAGGTATTTTCTCAGTTCAGGCTCGATTGATACGGGCTGCAGCACGCGGTTTTTCGTATCGCTGAGATAGCCGGATTCTGCCAGAATGCGAAACACGACCTGTTTGAGTTTCTTTCGGGTATTCTCGGACCATGCTTCCACCCGGGGATCGAGTTGAGCGCATTCTGCCAGAAAATGATTCCAGTCGGTATCGGATATGGATTTTTGAAAAGTCTGCCAGTGCGGCCGGACAACGGCATCCATGAAATCGCCGATCAGGCGGCTGTGCTTAACAGCCGCGGCCATGACCGCCTGGGTGGACAGATCCGTGTGCGAATTTGCAATGATTTCCCATAGAGGCGGCTTCATCAAGGAGAGCCGCTTTTGTATCAGCCTCCCCTGGCGGCGGGCGGTTTCAGGGCTTCGCTTCTGCAGGATGTTGCCTTTCAGGATGGCTTCTTTCCAGGCCTCGGGGCCGCCGCCCTGAAGAAGCATCCGGGCAATCTCCCGGCTTTCTGCAACCAGCAGGGAGCCGGCAACAATCCCGCCGTCATATGTTTTCTTACTATTTTG
>JBKHES010000114.1:0-6309 GCA_046540695.1 Desulfobacterales bacterium | reverse complement strand
GGGGCTTGTCCCTGCAGGTCCCGTCCGGAACCTGCAGGAGACAAGCCCCCTTTTTATCGGTTTTGGTAATTTTTGTATTCGGCTTTCGAATTTGTTTCGAATTTCGAAATTCGAATTTCGGATTTTAATACCTGTAATGTTCCGGCTTATACGGCCCCTCCTTGGGCACGCCCAGGTATTCGGCCTGCTTGTCGGAAAGACTCGTCAGCTTTACTCCCAGGCGGGCCAGGTGCAGCCTTGCCACTTCTTCGTCAAGATCCTTGGGAAGGGTATACACCTGCTTGTCCAGGTCTTCTGTTGCCAGCTTTATCTGTGCCAGGGTCTGGTTGGTAAAGCTGTTGCTCATCACGAAGCTGGGATGGCCCGTGGCGCATCCGAGGTTTACCAGCCGTCCTTCTGCAAGCAGGATCACTGATCTGCCCGAGTTCATGTGCCACTGGTCCACCTGGGGCTTGATATTGGTTTTCTCGCAGTTTTTCTCCAGGTATGAAACCTCGATTTCGTGGTCGAAATGTCCTATGTTGCAGACAATCGCCTCGTTTTTCATCTGCTCCATGTGCTGACCCGTCACCACGTCGCAGCAGCCGGAGGCCGTGACGAAAATATCGCCCTTGGGTGCCATTTCCTCCATGGTCGAGACCTCGAAGCCCTCCATTGCCGCCTGCAGGGCGCAGATGGGATCGATTTCAGTTACCACCACCCGGGCTCCGAAACCCCGCATTGACTGGGCGCATCCCTTGCCTACGTCTCCGTAGCCGCAGATAACAACCGTTTTGCCAGCCACCATCGTATCCGTGGCTCGCTTGATGCCGTCTGCAAGGGAATCCCGGCATCCGTATATGTTGTCGAACTTGGACTTGGTCACGGAGTCATTGACGTTGACCGCCGGAAACAGCAGTTCGCCCTTCTTGGCAAGCTGGTAGAGTCGGTTTACCCCTGTGGTTGTTTCCTCGGAAACGCCCCGGATTTTTTCAGCCACCTTGTGCCACTGCTTCGGGTCGCGCTCGTATGAGGCGCGCAGCCTGTTTATGATGCACTGGTACTCGTATATGTCGTAGTCCTTTTCAAGGATTTCAGGATTGTCTTCAGCCTTTACTCCTTCATGTATCATAAGGGTGGCATCACCGCCGTCATCCACGATAAGGTCCGGGCCGCTGCCGTCGGGCCAGGTAAGGGCCTGCTCGGTGCACCACCAGTAATCTTCCAGGGATTCGCCCTTCCAGGCAAACACGGCTGCAGAGCCTGACTTGGCTATGGCCGCTGCTGCATGGTCCTGGGTGGAGAATATGTTGCAGGAAGCCCAGCGGATGTCTGCTCCCAGCTTCTTTAAGGTTTCGATCAGCATGGCCGTCTGGATTGTCATGTGAAGGCTGCCGGTGATCTTAAAGCCTTTGAGGGGCTGTTCCGGTCCGTATTTTTCGCGTACCGCCATCAGGCCTGGCATTTCGTTTTCAGAAAGCTCCATGTCCTTGAAACCGTCCGCTGCCAGGGAGATATCCGCAACCTTGTAAGCCAGGCTTAAATCGAGTTCCGGTACTATTGCCTTTTTGTCTCCGTCTGCTTTCATCAGCATGTGAAATTTCCTTTCGTTTTCTTTGTTTTAGCCGGTCCTTTTTGACCGGAAAATGTTTAAGGTCAAACCCTTTGAAAGTTCATGGGATTCGACCCGGTTTACCGTAAATCCGCTTTTTTCAAGCCAGGCCCGCATGGTGTCGGCATCAAATCCGAGGTGTTTTACCCCGTAGACGTCCTTGAGGGTCTCGCGGCCGTGGCTGTCAAATTCCGCAAGGACAAACTCGCCTCCGGGTTTCAGAATCCGTCCCACTTCGTTGACCGCGGACCCGGGATCGTCCAGGTACTGCATGACCAGCGAGATCACTGCAAGGTCAGCCTCGTTGTCCCCCATGGGCAGGTGCTCTATTTCGCCCAGGCGGATTTCCATGTTTTTGTCCGCCCCGGCTGAAAACCTCTTTCTTGCCTCCTCGAGCATCCTGGGCGATGAATCCACGCCTATTACCTTTTGGGCGTGGTTTTTCATGGCATCAAGCAGTTCGCCCGTTCCGCAACCGAGGTCCACGCCGGTCTTGTAGCTGCCGGCATCCCTGAATATTTCCTTTTTAAGGTCAAACGGTCCTATGATTTCCCGTTTTAAAAGGTCCCAGCTCGATGCCACGTGATCGAAAAAACGCAGCGTGTTCTTAGAGCGGGCCTCAATTATTCTTCTTGCGCGCTCCAGGTCCTGTTCAAGCAGGGGCTCGTTTTCAAAAACGTATCTCACCGAGTTTATAAAGGTGCGTCCCGGGCCTTTATCCGCTATGGAATAAAATCCCCATACGCCTTCTTTCAGGCTCTTTACCATACCTGCGTCAGCAAGGATCTTTAGGTGCCGCGATATCCTGGACTGCCCCATCTCGAGGATGCTCACCAGTTCGCCAACCTTGAGTTCATGGTGAAGCAGTATGTTTACCAGCCGGATGCGGGTCTCATCCGAAAGAGCTTTGAAGTATGTCAGGGTTTCCATAATAATTAATCAACTTATCTTGATATTTAGATCTAAACATAACAAAAAATTTATTGATGTCAAGAACATTTTTATCCTGTTTAAATGTTTATTTGTTGAAAACAGCCATTAGTGAGGATAAAAATATACCGGTACCTGATTGATCTGAAAGAAATTATTCATGAATTTAAAACACGGAATCAAATGTCTGAGGAAAAAGTAATTTCAGTAAATCCCCTGGCCAGGGAATTTTATGACAGGCACGCAGACGAGGTTGCAGTGGGTCTGCTGGGAAAAAGCCTTGTACGTGAGAAAAAGGAAAAGATCCTGGTTGGCAGGATAGTTGAAACCGAGGCATATCTGGGTCCGCATGACCTTGCGTGCCATTCCTCTAAAAAAAGTACAAAGCGCGCTGAAGTAATGTTCGGCCCTCCCGGGTTTGCCTATGTCTACATGGTCTACGGAATGCATAATCTGTTAAACGCGGTCACCGGCCCGGGTGAGAACCCATCAGCGGTCCTTTTAAGAGCCATTGAGCCCTTGAAAAATATTGATGACAAAACCTGCGGCCCTGCGCTTTTGTGCCGGGCCATGCACATTGACAGGAGTTTTAACGGCCATGACCTTACTTGCCCGAGCCTGTATATTGCTGAAAGCGCCGGGGCAAAACAATTTGAAATGGAGAAAAAACCCCGCATAGGCGTGGATTACGCCGGCGCGTGGGCCGGGGAGCATCTGCGTTTTTATATCAGGGACAGCCGGTATGTTTCGCGCAGATGACAAACCTGAAAGATTGGACAAAAACCCGGATAGGAATTATTGGTTAAATTTGCTTAAATCCTGATAAGGCGTTGGGGTTGTCGCCGGCCTGGTCACACCAAAAGCCGGCTGGGTTGTTAAAGAGTTTAAGTGATAATTAAAAGGCAGCAATCCGGGAGAGAATATAATGCTTGAAAACCTGGACCCAGTTTTTCTGGCCCGCGTGCAGTTCGCATTTACCGTTTCGTTTCATATCATTTTTCCCAGTTTTACAATCGGGCTGGCCTCCTGGCTGGCGGTTCTTGAATGGCGCTGGCTCAGGACCGGAAAGCAGGTATATGCAGATGTGTACCGGATGTGGGTGAAAATCTTTGCGGTCACATTCGGCATGGGCGTTGTTTCCGGGGTTGTTCTTTCCTTTCAGTTCGGAACCAACTGGTCTGTTTTCTCGGATGCAGGAGGCAACGTCCTCGGCCCCCTTCTTGGATACGAGGTGTTAACCGCGTTTTTCCTGGAAGCCTCTTTTCTGGGTATAATGCTTTTCGGCTGGAACCGGGTAAGCCCCCGCATGCATTTTGCATCCACAGTTATCGTGGCTGCAGGTACCCTGGTATCCGCGTTCTGGATCCTGTCAGCCAATTCCTGGATGCATACCCCGCAGGGATTCCGGGTGGGAGAACAGGGGTTGCTTTACCCGGTTAACTGGCTGGAAATAATTTTCAATCCCTCTTTTCCCTACAGGTTCGTGCACATGGTAACTGCCGCCTACCTGACAACAGCTTTCACGGTGGCAGGCATAGGAGCATTCTACCTCTGGCGGAGACGTCACCAGGCCCATGCCAGGGTGATGCTCGGCATGGCCATGATAATGGCTGTTTTTGTGGCTCCCCTGCAGCTGGTGTTCGGAGATATGCACGGGCTGAATACATTTGAACATCAGCCGGCAAAGGTTGCTGCAATGGAGGGGCTGTGGGAGACCACCAGCGGCGCACCCCTGCTGCTGTTCGGTTGGCCGGACCAGGAGGCGGAACTGACCCGTTACAAAGTGGAAATACCCAAGCTTTCCAGCCTGATTTTGACCCATGACCTGGAAGGAGAGGTCAGGGGCCTGAAGGCCTGGCCCGAGGATGAGCGCCCGCCTGCGGCTGTTGTGTTCTGGACATTCCGCATCATGGTGGGGCTGGGTTTACTTATGATAGCAACAGGGGTGGCGGCAATCGTGCTTTATTTAAAGGGCAGGCTGTTTGATTCCCGCTGGTTTCAGTACTGGTGCATGGCTCTTACTCCTTCAGGGTTTGTGGCTGTGCTTGCGGGATGGTTTGTCACCGAGGTAGGCCGCCAGCCCTGGATTGTGCAGGGCGTGCTGCGCACTGAAGATGCGGTGTCCCCCGTGGCAGGTGGGCCCGTGGCCCTGTCTCTGGCAGCTTTTATACTGGTGTATGTTTTCGTGTTCGGGGCAGGAAGCTTTTATATTCTGCATCTTATAGGAAAGGGACCGGAAGACGGAGGGGATGTCTACGGGGCCCACGGCATGGAAAGTCCGCCGCTTGTAACAGACGCTGCAGGGAAAAAAGGAGGCGGAGATGTTTAGCTTTGAAGGGTTTGTTGATCTGCCGCTTATATGGTACGGGCTGATCGCCACTGCTGTTTTTCTTTATGTTCTGCTCGACGGCTTTGACCTTGGAGTGGGGATCCTGTTTCCTTTCGCGCCCACAGACAAGTGCAGGGACACAATGATGAACTCCATCGCACCTTTCTGGGACGGCAATGAAACATGGCTGGTGCTGGGCGGAGGCGGGATGCTGGCGGCATTTCCCCAGGCATACGCGGTAATAATGCCCGCCTTCTACATTCCGGTGATAGTTATGCTCCTGGGCCTTATATTCCGGGGGGTGGCCTTTGAGTTCAGGTTCAAGGCAGCCCCGGAAAACCGGTGGATATGGGATTATTCCTTTCATTTCGGCTCCATTTTGGCGGCCTTCATGCAGGGTGCGATCCTGGGGGCCTTTGTACAGGGCATCGAGGTGTCCGGCCGGGGTTATGCAGGCGGGGCGTTTGACTGGTTAAGCGCATACAGCCTTGTCACCGGTGCGGCAGTGGTTTTCGGCTATGCCCTTCTGGGGGCCACATGGCTTGTGATGAAAACCGACGGTCAGACCCGGGAGTGGGCGGCGGGCAGTGCATCCTATACCCTGGGTTACCAGCCGTTTTTCCTGGCGATTGTTTCCATAAGCATGCCCGTGATGAATCCGGCAATAAGGGAGCTGTGGTTTTCCATGCCCAATTTTTTCCTGCTTCTGCCCCTTCCGGCCGCCAGTATAATCCTTATGACAGTTATATGGCGCGATCTGCATTCAGGCAGGGAATACCGCCCGTTTCTGTTGAGTTTCGCCTTGTTTTTTACCGCTTATCTCGGTATTGGAATCAGTATGTGGCCTTACATCGTGCCTTTTGAAATCACGTTTTACAGGGCTGCCGCCGCACCGGAGTCCCAGTCGCTGCTGCTTGTGGGCACCGTTTTTCTGCTGCCGGTAATACTGGCTTACATGGGCTACTGCTACTATGTCTTCCGGGGCAAGGTGGCCGAAGAAACCGGATATTAATGGAAACTTGCCTTATGCATCATCTGGATACAAGGCAGATAAAACAGCTTCAGATTTTCAGGGATCTTTTGCCCAATGAATGGGAGCAGCTCTATCCGCTGCTTTCGCAGGTCCGGGTAATCGAGGGAGAGCAACTGCTGCGGGAGGGCGAGCGGGCACACAGATTTTTTGTAATACTCAAGGGGCATTTCATGGTACACAAAAGCGATGGCCGCGCAATGACCTTAAGACAGAAGGGCGATATCATGGGCTGGTCATCTGTTAGCTTTCCCTTTGCATATACTGCCAGTGTCACGGCGCTTACAGCCGGGGAAGTGCTTTGCATTTCAGCAGCCGAATTCCTGGAACTGCTCCAGAGCAACCCCGCGCTCGCGGAGAAGGTGCTGAAGAAAATAAGCGCATTCATCAATATCAGGCAAAAGGTAGGCTCTCTGCAATGAAAGGCAT
>JBKHES010000113.1:0-6357 GCA_046540695.1 Desulfobacterales bacterium | reverse complement strand
TGCCTACTTTAAGAAGGCTGGTCGCGGCTGATTGCTTTTCGCCTAGAGAGTCCCCCTCACGGTTTATTCATTTTATCGCGGATATAGTCTTCTGCCTCGAAATACTCCTCAACATCGTCATAATACCACGCTCCCACGTTTATACCGCTTTCGCGCAGGTCAGCGATTTTTTCGCCCACAACGGGTATGCGCTCCAGCACGGGTGCCGCCCAGATAAAACCCGCCAGCAGCAGCACGGCTATAATAAACCTTCGCCACCGAACCGCGGAAGAAACCGGGGGCGGCGAACCGCCCCCGGCTTTATTTCTATCAGTTTCCCTATACAAGGTTTCTGATTCCGCCTGTTTTTATGCCCCTGCCATGAGGGAGTCTGTGATGTCCCTGAATATGACCATGAACATAAGCCATGCCACAAAAAGGGTCAACAGCAGATTAAAGCCCTGGCCGCATACATAGAGTATAAGGGGTTTTCCGCCACGCAGGGGCTCTTTGAGCTCCTGGTAATTGATGCTGAGGCCGATGCTGACAAAGGCCAGGCAGAAAAACCATCCCCTGAACCTGTTGGCCCAGGCCAGAACACCGTCGTTGACCATTGCCTGTCCCCAGTCCATGGTAACCGCGCCCTGCATGATGGAAAATACAATTGAGGCGCCTATGAAACCAAGGATGAATTTGGGAAATCTGTACCATACCTCGTAGAGGGCGCCCTTAGCGGTAAACGGCACCGGTGTTTCGCCTGGCTTGCACGCGCGGTCAGGCTCAACTTTCAGACACCAGTATGCTGCCACGCCAAAGGCGATCACACCTATCAGGATGTTCTGGATCATCTTGATTGTGGCAGCAACATACATGGCTTCCATGCCTATGAGCTCGCCTGCTGCAACAACTGACCCGGTGTTGTCAACTGTACCGCCCAGCCAGGCGCCGGCCCAGACCGGGTGCATGCCTGTTACATTGGCAATTGAGGGCAGAACGAATATCATAACTGCCACAAATATCATGGACATGCCTATGGCAAGAGTGAGTTCTTCTTTTTTGGCCCGGCATGCGGAGGCAGAAGCAATAGCGGCTGAAACACCCGAGACGCACATGTCAGAGGATACCGTTATATTTAGTTCCTTGGACGGAATCTTGATGATTTTCTGCCCGAACCAGTAGGTTCCTATGAGAACGATGGGCGTGACAACCCAGGTTACGAAAATACCGGGAATACCTATCAGTGCAATCTGACCTATCAGGATGCGCGCACCAAGCAGAACAAGGCCGGTTTTAATGAAAAACTCGGTCTGGCCGGCGGTTTTTATAAACTGGGGAACACCCAGGGTATTGGATATGATAAGGCCCAGTACAAGTGCAAACAGCACATAGGAAAGCCCCAGGGCTTTCATGGTTTCCTGGCTTGCAATAAGGTAGGCCAAAACTGCCAGAACAAATATAACAGGAAACCCTGCAAAGAACTGCCGAAGGTTGATTCCTATGAATTTTGCTCCTATTGCAAAAAATATCATGATTGCAATGCCCAGTATGATCAGGCTGGGGATGAGATTGTAGGATTCTGCGGTTGCTGCGCTTTTTGCCTCGGACAAATCTGACTTGGCTGACCTCCAGTCATTTATGGCACCCTTGGCCTTCTCATTGAGATCCCCGTCCTCGAAATCTGCGTCTGCTGCAGCAGCTTCCGCCTGCTCCGCCTTTTGCCTGGCTTCTTCAACCTTCTGCTGCGCCCGCTCATAGTCATCTGCAGCCTCAGCCCTCTTGGCTGCAGCCTTTTCCTCGCTCATGTAAACTGAGTCCAGCGGATTGCTGCTCCATTTTTTTGGGCGGTTTGTAAGTTCGTAAATGGTGGATGTAAAACCCTCTTTTTTTGCCTGAATGCTTTCAAGTTCCTCCTCAGCCTCCGTATAGGCGATGGTCCTGAAGCCGGCCTTGTCCATCTCTTCTTCCATGGCAGCCCGGTGTTCAGGCATTTCCTCAACCGGAGGCTTCCAGGTGAACACGGAGAACACAGCGATTACAAACAAAAGGGCGGCCAGCCATATCGCCCAGTAGTCTTCTGTCCTGTAAGTCTGCTGCCACATGTTCATTCGAGTTTCAGATACTTCGCTTCCGTTTACTTCGTTTTCAGCCATACCGTGTCAACCTCCTTTTCTTCTTATTTTCTGGATTAAAAAATGATGGAATCTTAAAAAGCTTCTCACTCAGCCCTGTGTTTTTGAGGGAAGGAAGCCCGCGGTCGGGATCAGTTTTTTCGCTCCTGACCGCAAGAGCGCTCAATGTCGCTTCAAAAACCGATCCCGACCCTGGACTTCCTTGAACCTGTACCGCCCTGGTGGTGTAGATTGCTTTTTACAGGCTTCTCAAACATGGCCGGAGTGTATTTCAAAAATGAGTCATCGCCTTGTCTGCAAGGATCGGGCCAAATGGATTTTGCAGAAAATGCTGCTTAAAAACTCTGTTATTACAAAATGTTATATTTACAATAAGTCCCGGGCGAAAGGCCTGGGAAAGAATTTAAGGCAGAAGTGCAAATCCTGGTTGTCAATAGGGTGGCAACTTGAGGTTGCACAAGGGGGCGGGCTGTGATAACCGAAGGCTTCACTTTTAAAAGCTCTGCAAGAGGTTTTCAATGCGAGACGATACAGGAAAGAATACTGCGCCGGCTTCCGGGCCGGGAAGGGTTTTTCTCAGGAAATCGCCGGGATTCAGGACCAGGTTTCTGGCAGGCGCTGCGGTTGCTTTGCTCATTATCTGCTTTGTCGGTTCATACCTCATCTACGACCGCGAAAAACAGCGCCTTGAACAACATGCATACACCAAGACCCAGCTGGTAATGGCTGCGGTTGAGTCAAGCAGGCAATACGTGCGGGAAGAGCTGCGGCCGAGGATGTATGATGAGTTCGGAGGCGATTTTTTCATGCTCCATGCCATGTCCACTTCCTATGTGGGCCGGGCAGTAATGGATAATTTCAACGAGGTGCTGCCGGAATACGACTACAGGCGTGTGGCAAAAAACGCTCGTAATCCTGACTCAGAGGCAAATAACCTGGAAATGTCCATGATAAATCATTTCAGGGAAAAACCGGATACGGACAACTGGCAGGGAATGCTTGATGTCGGGGGGCAGAAGCAGTTCATGCGGTTCAAGCCGGTTTATTTCAGGCAATCGTGCATGAGCTGCCACGGGGATCCATCAGATGCGCCGGCTGACCTGGTAAGCAGGTACGGAACAGAAAACGGGTTTGATAAACAGCCGGGGGATCTGGCAGGGGTGGTTGCAGTGGGCATCCCCGTGGATCACGCAATGGCGGAAATAATGGACAGGGCAGCCTCGGTGTTTTTTGTCATGTTTGCCGGAGCACTGGTGTTTTATGCGGCGCTTGCATTGATCTTCAACAGGCTGGTGGTAAACAATCTTCGGGGAGTTCTGCATGTATTCAGAGAAGATGTGGAGGAAAAACAGCTCCAGGACTTCATGCCCGAATCCGACCCTGAAAGGCCGGCAGATGAGCTCCAGGAGCTTACAGAGGCTGCAATTACCATGTCCGAGCACCTTCGCAGCACCAGGCAGGAGCTGCGGCAGTACGCCAGAAACCTTGAGCAGAAAGTGGAAAAGCGAACAAGGGAACTCGAGGAATCAAAGCGGCTTCTGCAGCACAAGGTTGTGGCAAGAAACAGGGAGCTTAGCACTCTCAACAGGATCTCGGAGCTCACCACCCAGGCGGAGGGGCTAAACGAGGTCTGGCACAGGGTGGTAAACCAGTGCCTTGAACTGATACCCGCCGCAGGTGCCGGAGTATATCTTTACTGTGAAGACGGTGAGATGCTGGAGCTCCAGCACCGGCAAAATGCCCCAGGCCTTCCTGATTCAGTGTCTTTGCGCGAACGCTTCAGCTCGGGTTCGCAACCGGAAAACCTTGACATCGCAGATTCCCTGTGCCGTGCTTTGTCCGGGAACATGAGCAGCATTGAGGATCAGGACAACCTTTTTTGCTTAAATATCCCCATGTCCTGCAGGGGCAGCGTTCTGGGAGTGCTCAGTTTCAGCGGCCTGGAAAATCAGCCCGGGGGAGTGGAACAGCAGGAGCTTTTGATGTCCGTGGGCAGGCAGGCGGGTATAGCAGTGGAAAGCCTCAGGGATGTGCAAAGGCTGGTGCACAGCAAGGAGCTTTTGCAGACTGTTTTTGACGGCATTACAGACCAGCTTATGCTCCTTGACCGTGATTACAGAATCCGCATGGTAAACCGGGCCTACCTGAACAGATATGGTGTGGAGTACGAAGACGTGGAGGGCAGTCCCTGCTATGAGGTTCATCCCGGCCTTGAACAGGTATGCCCTGACTGCGCCCTGAGCCGGGTGATGGATCAGGCTTCCGCCCACAGCGAGGAGATAAAGTGTCCCACAGGAGAGCTTTTTTTGGTTCATTTCTACCCGGTGATAGATGAAAACGGAGAAGTTGAAAGTGTTATCCGCTATGCCCGGGAAATATCAGAGCAAAAAAAAGTGGAGCAGAAAATCCAGCAGGCTGAAAAACTGGTTGCCATGGGAGAGCTTGCCTCAGGCATCGCCCATGAAATAAACAACCCCCTGGGCGTGATTCTTTGTTACGTGGATCTTTTAAAAAGGCAGCTTGCGGATTTTCCCCAGGGGCTCAATGATCTCGGGGTAATCGAGAGGCAGGCGGTTAACTGCAGAGACATAGTAACCGACCTGCTCCAGTTCTCCCGGGGCCGGGATAGCGAAAAAGCCCCGGCCCAGTTAAATGAAATTATCCGTGAAGTTGCAAGGATGTTTAAGCACAAGCTGGAGAAAAACAAGATCCATCTTGAACTGGAACTGGACTCCGGGCTGCCCGAAATAAGCGTTGATGCGGATAAGATCAAGCAGGTTTTGGTCAACCTTCTTATAAACTCCCTTCACGCTGTTTCCAAAAACGGAAAAATCCATATTTCCTCGGGCCATCAAAAGAAGGAAGAACGCATATGGATTTCCATCTGGGACAGCGGTCAGGGAGTTGACGAAAGTATAAGAAGCAGGATATTTGATCCTTTTTTCAGCACCAAGCAGACAGGCAAGGGTACGGGGCTGGGGCTTTCCGTGAGCTACGGGATCGCAAGAAACCACGGCGGCGAGATTACAGTGCAGAGCGAAAAAGGGGCCTGGACCAGATTCAACATTTTTCTGCCCACTATCAGGAGATCGGATAAAAACGACAATGTCTGAAAATAAGCTGCTCATAATAGATGACGAGGAAGATATGCTCGAAGGGTTGAAGAGGGTACTGGGCTATGAACTAAATGACGTGGAAGTCGACGTCTGCAGCGAACCATCGTCTGCCCTGCGTATTCTGCAGGAGAAGGTTCATGACCTGGTGCTGCTTGACCTGCGGATGCCCGGCGAAGACGGGCTTGATATTCTGCAGCGGATAAAAAAGCTCGATTCCTGCATAACCGTCATCATGATGACTGCCTACGGCAGCATAGAAGTGGCGGTTCAGGCCATTAAAATGGGCGCGTATGATTTCATAAGCAAGCCGTTTAACATGGAGGATCTGCTCAGGCTTCTGCGAAAGGCCCTGGAACGCAACCAGTTGCTCCGGGAAAACCGCAGTCTGCGGGATCGGATATCGCAAAATTCCGGACTCGGCGGGCTGGTGGGCCAGTCTCCGGCAATGGGCAAGCTTTTTGAAAGCATACGTTCAATTGCAAATACGGATTATGCAGTGCTTATACGCGGGGAAAGCGGAACCGGAAAGGAGCTTGTTGCAAGGGCGGTTCACGATCTCAGCCCCAGGGGCAGGCGCGGCCCTGTCACCGTCAACTGCCCTGCAATTCCGGAGCATCTGCTGGAAAGCCAGTTGTTCGGCCATAAGAAGGGCGCTTTCACCGGCGCTCTCAATGATCAGAAGGGATTGTTTGAAGAGGCCCACGGCTCGAGCCTGCTTCTCGATGAAATCGCGGATATCCCGGTTTCCGTTCAGACCAAGCTGCTGCGCTTTCTCCAGGAAAAAGAAATCCGCCCCCTGGGGGCAAAAGCAGATGTCCAGGTGGATGTCCGAATCCTGTCAACCACAAACCAGAACCTTGAACAAAAGATCGTTGACAAAAGCTTCAGGGAAGACCTGTTTTACAGGCTCAATGTCATTACCATCAACACGCCCTCCCTTGAAGAGATAAGAGAAGACATCCCGCTTATTGCCGATCATTTTACCAGGCAGGTATGTTCTGAGCTCGTCGTGGAGAGAAAGCAGTTTTCACCGGAGGCCATGGAGGTGCTGATGCAGAGGAAATGGCCCGGAAACGTTCGCGAACTGAGAAATTTTGTACGCAGGGTAATTGTATTCACGTCAGGTGAAGTAA
>JBKHES010000112.1:0-6383 GCA_046540695.1 Desulfobacterales bacterium | reverse complement strand
ACCTTGTATTTGCCGAAGTCCTCAGGAGAAAGGTTCTGAAGGTATTCCGCCCACTTCTGGCCCTGGTCGCTGTCGTCTTCCACTTCGTATTCCCCGTTTTTAACCTTTAGCTCCTGGACCACGGAGTCGTCCACATAAATATCCGCCTTGAGCCTCAGGGCCAGCGCAATTGCGTCGCTGGGCCTTGCGTCCACGATGAACTCTTCTTCCTGTTTATAGCAGTAAATCCTGGCGTAGAAAGTGTTGTTTTTCAGGTCGCAGACCTCGATTCTGGGCACACTTATCTCTGCCTGCTCTATGAAGTTTTTAAACAGGTCGTGCGTCATTGGACGGTCGAACTCAATGTTCTGCAACACGGACGCAATTGCGGCCGCCTCGTTTAACCCTATCCAGATCGGCACCGAGAATTCCTCGTCAGGGGAATTGAGTATAAGAATCGGCGCGTTTGTTGACGGGTCAATTGCAAGGCCTGCAACCGTCATTTCATGCAGCATGTATTTTTCCTCCTTTAGTCGTGTCTTGCACAGCCGTGTGCCCAGCCGGCATTTTACCCTTCAGGGAATTGTCGCAGGCACGGACAATCTCCACAGGGACTGTTGTACCGACAAGGTCGCCGGGCTGCACTGAGGCGCTGTGAGGATTGATTTCAAAATTGATTATCCTGTTTTCGGAACTGCGGCCTGTCATCTCCACGCTGTTTCCGGGTTCAGAATTGCCCGCGCCGAGGCCGCGTCTGCTGTATCCTTCAACCAGCACTTCCACGGTCTGCCCCACCAGGGCCTCGTGGATACGCCTGGTGATTTTTCCCTGGGTCTGCAGAAGTTCTTTCAGCCTGGATTTTTTTTCGTCAGGGTCAACTTTTGCCTCAAACCTGCCTGCGGGAGCCTGCGGCCGGTCGGAGTAGGCGAATGCAAACAGGGTGTCAAAACCCACCTGCTCGAGAAGATCAAGCGTCATTTCAAAATCGCGCCTTGTCTCGCCGGGAAACCCGACTATGACGTCCGTGGTAACGGCAATGTCCGGGCTTGCAGAACGCAGCTTTTCAATCCGTTCCAAGTAGACGTCGCGGGTGTATTTCCTGTTCATCCTCTTTAACACCCGGTCCGAGCCTGACTGAACAGGCAGGTGGATGTGATTGCACAGCTTGTCTATACCGGAAAAAGCCAGGGCAAGCTCGTCTGAAAGATCCTTTGGATGCGATGTGACAAATCTTATCCGCTCAAGCCCTTTTACTGCGTTGACCTTTTCAAGCAAGTCAGTAAAGGTGCAAAGATTTTCCTTTTTGCCGTATGAGTTCACATTCTGGCCGAGAAGGGTGATCTCCCTGGCGCCGGCGGAAACCAGGGCTTCTGCTTCCGCGGTTATCTGCCCGGGCGGCCTGCTGGTTTCCCTGCCGCGCACGTAAGGCACCACGCAATAGGTGCAGTAGTTGTCGCATCCGCGCATTATGGTCACATACCTGGAAACCCCGCCCGGCTGCCTGCGGTGTGCGGCTGCTTCAGGAGGATGGACTTTTTGTCCGGGGCTCTCGGAATCAGGCATTTCAACGTCTGTAATCCTGCCCCCGCCGTTTTCCAGTGCCCTTACATGGTCGGGTAGTCTGTGGATCACCCTTGTTCCCAGGACAAGATCCACCCCGCTGAAACGGGCGGTAAGTCTTGCCGCCTGCTGCTGGGCCACGCATCCTGCAACCGCGATTTTCATGCGGGGCCTTTTCCGCTTTATCCCGCAAAGGCGGCCGAGGGAGCTCAAGACCTTTTGTTCTGCCTTGTCCCTTATGGCGCAGGTGTTTACTATCACCAGGTCAGCCTCGAACGGGGAGTCGGTGAACTCGTAGCCGAGCATAAAAAGCATGTCCGCCATCCGCTCGGAGTCATACACGTTCATCTGGCATCCGAGGGTCTGGATCATTGCCCTTTTCAGTGTCTTTTCAGTCATATGTTTTCGATCCGGTATTGAGTCGAAAGATCCGCCATTATCTCGTCCACCATGGTCTCGCACCCGGGCGCGGTATGCAGGGCTACATGTCCGGTTTTTGCATCGATTGTCTCCAGAACTGCAATTCCTTCGTAGGCCTCGAACAAATACTTGAAAAAACAGATCTCCCGGCGCTCGATGCGAAAATTCTTGCGGACCGTGGTTTTTATTTCGTGTGATTGCTTCATTTGTATTTAATATTAACACCCTGGCCTGCTGTTTTGCAATATAATATAACCTGATTTGATGGCACCTTAAAAGTCAAATATCTGCGTTACGCGCGGGAGGCGGAATGCGGTCTCCGGGTTTGTGCTTGTCAGAATATATGTGTTGGGTTATATCCGTTGGCATGGAAAAGCAATGGAACATAATGGAGCCTGACGAAAAAATTGTTCGCCGGCTTTACCGCAGGCTCGGGTGCCACCCCGTGACCGCGGCGGTACTGGCAAACCGTGGGCTTGACTCGCCTGAAGCGGCAGAAATTTTTCTGAGCCCTTCATTGCGTGACATAGAATCTCTTTTTTCCCTGAAAGATCTTTCAAAGGCATCCTCACGAATAATAAGGGGAATTGAAAACCACGAAAAAATCCTTGTTTTCGGAGACTATGACGTGGACGGCATCACTGCCACCACGATTGTTTACCAGTTTCTGCAAAGCGCGGGGGCCGATGTTTCGTTTCATATACCTCACAGGATCGAGGAGGGCTACGGGCTTAAAACCTCCCACATACCGGATATAGCAGAACCTGAAAAAGCCGGGCTGATAATAACCGTTGACTGCGGATCTGCAAGCCATGAAGCAGTAGACAGGGCCTGCGAATCCGGAATAGACGTGATCATCACGGACCATCACGATATTGACACCCTCCCCCGGGCCCTGGCAGTGGTCAATCCCAAGAGAAAAGACTGCCCCTGCGGGCTCGAACACCTGGCAGGAGCAGGGGTTGCGTTTGCACTTTTAATGCAGCTAAGAAAGGATCTCAGGGGAAAAAATTTTTTTGCTGATGCAAGGGAGCCCAACTTAAAGGAAATATGCGATCTTGTGGCACTTGGCACTGTTGCGGACGTGGTAGCACTGACAGGTGAAAACAGAATTATCACCAGGGCCGGCCTGGAAGCAATGAACGCCTCTCCCAGGCCCGGAATCAGGGCCCTTGCCGAGGCCTGCGGCATAAAAAAGAACCTGCTCGAAGCCCAGGACCTTGCCTTCAGGCTGGGGCCGCGACTCAACGCTGCTGGAAGAATGGAGCATGCAGAGGCCGCGGTCAGGCTGCTTGCAACACGGGATTACGAAGAAGCGCAATCCCTTGCAGGGCACTTAAATTCCCTGAATTCCAGGCGCCAGAGCATTGAGGCCGGAATTCTGCGCCGAATAGAGCTTTATCTGGATGAATCGCCGGAATTTCTTGAACAAAAAGCTCTTGTTCTTGCAGACGAGCATTGGCACCAGGGCGTGCTCGGAATTGTCGCCTCCAGGGTGGCTGAAAAATACTGCAGGCCGGTTGTGCTCTTCTGTGCAAACAACGGCGCATGGGTCGGCTCTGCCAGGAGTCTGCCAGGAATTGATTTATATAAAAACCTTTCAGCCTGCTCCGGGCACCTGGAGGCCTATGGAGGCCACGCAATGGCTGCAGGCCTCAGGACGCATACCTCGCAGCTCGAGTCCTTTAAAAAGGCCTTTGAATCCTGCATCAGCAAAACCTGCCCGGACTCGGTGTTTTTCCCTGCCCTTCAGATAGACTGCGTGCTCGGATTCGACATGATAAGCGAAAACCTCGCAGACGAACTGGCCCGGCTTGAGCCGTTCGGCGAAAAAAACCCGGAGCCGCTCTTTGCTGCAGAAAACGTGGAGGTGGTGTTTTCAAAGATAATAGGCGAGCGCCACCTGCGCCTCATGCTGCGGCAGCCGGAATCAAGGAAAAAGCAGACGCTGCAAGCCGTCTGGTTCAACATCGACCCGGACAAGCCGGTGCCCCAAAAATTTGGCAAAGTTGCGTTCAGACTCAGGTGGAACCATTACAACGGGAAAAAAGACATCCAGCTCATAATCGAGGAAGCACGGGAAAAACCCGGGATGTGAGTTTTTTCTTGAAATCGTGACTGCATGCAATTATGATGCAATGCTGCAATTTTAAAAAACGTATTTACATATAAAACAGAGAAGGAATCGGTCATGTCCAAACGATTTCGACCGGAAAACAGCGGGGAATCCAAGCTGATATCCAGGATCGAGACATCCAAGGAGTACGAACGGAGGCGCTCCATCCAGGCCGTGGGCGAGGTAACGGATTCCATGAGCAATGCGATAGCAGCAAAGCTCGTTGAGCATCGGCTGGTTGAAACCAACAACACCCCGGCCCTGCGTGAACAGATGGAATACTGCCTGGAAAGGCTTTCGAAAGCTGATGATTTTGACATTGACTACCAGATTGCACCGCTTCGCAACCTGGTGGCAAACCCGCACGTGGTGACGCTTTACATCACGGCATTCGTAATAGAGCAGCTGCTCAAGCACAAGGATATCATTGATATCTACGGCTCGGATGAAGAGATATACGCGTGCATACACCGCCAGGTGGTAAAGCATCTGATGACGTAATGCCCCCGGTATTCAACCCCCGTCTCGTAAACAAGCCGACCGGAGATCCGGCGCTGTTTGTGCCGTTTTTCTACGAAAGGCGCGCGCTGATCTTTGACGCAGGCGAAATCGCCTCGCTTTCGCCGCGCGACATCCTCAAGATCACCCATGTGTTTATCACGCACACTCACATGGATCATTTCATAGGGTTTGACAGGATTCTTCGCATCTGCCTGGGCAGGGAAAAAACCCTGCACGTATTCGGCCCCGAGGGATTTATCGAGCGGGTTTCATCAAAGCTCGGGGCTTACACGTGGAACCTGGTCCACAACTACGAGGCGCCGCTGTCTCTGCATGTCACCGAGATCCTTCCTGACAGGCTCGTTTCCTGCAGATTTGACTGCCACAACAGGTTTGAGCCCTCGCAGCCCGAATACTCACCCTTTGACGCCCCCCTGCTCTATCATGAAGACGGCTTTGACGTGGAGGCGGCAATACTGGACCATGATACCCCATGCATCGGATATGCGTTAAAGGAACGCCTGAGCATAAACATCCGCAAGGAAGCCATAGAGGAAATGGGGCTTATCCCGGGGCCCTGGCTCTACGAGCTGAAGCAGGCACTTTATGCTGGTCAAAACCCGAATGACTGGTTTGAAGTTCCGGCCGCTTTTTCCCTTTCGGGCACTTCAGCCGGGTTCAGAATCGCAGAACTTGCAGACAGGCTGGCAATTGTCACAAGAGGCAGAAAAATTGCCTATATCGCGGACGCAGCCTTTCATGAAAAAAACAAGAGGCGCATTACGGGTCTTGTCCGAAATGCGGACCATCTTTTTATTGAAGCCGCATTCATGGAAAAACACAGGGAGATTGCAGGCCGCAAAAAACACCTGACCGCGGAGCAGGCCGGGACAATAGCCGCCGAGGCAGGGGTGAAGCGATTTACCCTGTTTCACTTCTCCCCGCGCTACAGCGGCTATTATGATGAACTGGAAAAAGAGGCGGAAAATGCCTTCAGGATCAATGGGACTCGGCCTCGTCAAACTCGCCCTGGCGCATGATCATCAGGGCAAGCCTGTGGATGGCCTTGCGTTTTTCCTCGGCGGTGCGCCCGGGGTAATTACGGTAGGTCAGGACAACTCCGGTCATGCTGGCGAAAAACGCCTGGGCGTTTAACCGCAGCTGGTCGGAACCCTCGGTTTGCTCCACCACCTTTGTAAACATCTTTAAAAAGTAGCGCTGAACGCTGTTGAACTTTTTTAAAGCCTGGGGGTTTAGCTCCCCGCGTATCATGAAGTGCACCATCATCTGGAAGGTGGCCTCGTTGTCAATGAGGTAGTCCACCACCGCAATGGCAAGCTCTTCTATGTTTCCGCCGTTTTCCACCCGTTTTCTGAGGCGCTCTTCTATATTGTTTATATCCTGGATCAGCGCCTCTACAAAAAGATCGTCGCGGCTGGGAAAATACCTGTATATGGAAGCCGCGGAAACCCCGGCTTTTAAGGCTATGTCGCGCATGCCTATTTCATGGAAGGACTTTTCCTCGAAAAGCTGCATTGCGGCCTTGATGATCAGCTGCTTGCGGACTTCCCGTTCATCCTCTCTGAGTTGTTCAAAAGTTGATTTTTCCGTCATAGTTGAGTTCCTTGAAGTCTTGTACATTTCGGTAACCTGTCTTCCTGCAATGTTGATGTTTTAATTAATATCACAGTTTGCTGCTATAAACAATGTTTTTTTACTGTTTAACTTTTTAAACCGGTTCATTTCAATTTTTAAACTGATAAATATAGCACACCTTAAACATGCATGCAAGACTTCTTTTTTTTAA
>JBKHES010000111.1:0-6394 GCA_046540695.1 Desulfobacterales bacterium | reverse complement strand
GCTGCATTCTTTTCCTTCTTTTTCTTTCTCATGGGATTGGGACCCAGGTTCCGGATCCTCTCGTCCATTTCCTGTGCATACTTTACAAACAGCGGCCCGTCGCTTGACGACAGGTTATACATCTGGGCCCGCTCGCCATCAAGCCCGATGGAGTTCATGATCTGCTGTACCTGCTCCACTCTTTTTCTGGCCCGGTAATTGCCGGTCTTGTAGTGGCAGTCGCCTTCAAGGCAGCCCACCACGTAGACGCCGTCAGCACCCTTTTCAAGCGCCCGGAGCATGTGCTGCACGTCCACCTTGCCCGTGCAGGGCACGCGCACTATCTTTACGCTGGAAGGGTATGTAAGTCGCATGGAACCTGCCAGGTCCGCGGCTGAATACCCTCAGTAATTGCAGCAAAAGGCCAGGATAGTTGGATTAAAATCTTGGCTCATGATTCTTCCCCTTCCAGCAAGGCGTCCACCTTGCTCATTATTTGATCGTCTTCGTACCACCGAAGTTCAATTGCCTTGGCGGGACATTCAGCGGCGCATGCACCGCAGCCCTGGCACAGGGCATCATCTATTTCACTGACGCCTTCCTCGTTGATCTTCGGAACTCCGTATGGGCAGGTGCGCACGCAGATCAGGCAGGAAGCGCATTTTTCGGGATCCACTTCGGCAGTGACCGCGGACAGTGTAAGATACGGCTGCGACAGCATTGTTGTAGCCCGGGATGCAGCAGCCATGGCCTGGGCTATGGATTCTGATACGAGCTTGGGGCTGTGGGCGGTGCCGCAGATATAGATGCCCTCGGTGTCAATTTCCACGGGCCGGAGCTTTACGTGTGCCTCTATGAAGAAGTTTTCCTCGTTGCGGTTTAACTTCATTATATTTGCAAGTTCCTCGGTGTCTTCTGCCTCAACACCGGCGCTAAGCGTCAGCAGGTCTGCATCCACGCTTATCTTGCGCCCGAGTATGTGATCCGTGAATTCCACGTTCACGCAATCGTCTCCGTCGGTTGCCATGGGAGGATCCTCGGGATCAAACCTGAAAAACATTACCCCCAGCTTTCGGGCCTCTGTGTAGTAGTCCTCGAGCATGCCGTAGGTGCGGATGTCCCTGTATAAGATGTATACCTGTGTTTCAGGGTTTAATTTCTTTAAGTGTATGGCGTTCTTAATGGCGCTCTGGCAGCAGATTCGCGAGCAGTTCGGATTTTCCTCGTTTCTGGATCCTATGCATTGTATCATTACCACATGGTTTAGATCGTCTGCAGCGCCCTGTTCCTCAAGCCTGCCTCCAAGCTCCAGCTGCGTGACAACCCTCGGGTTTTCGCCGTAGAGGTATTCAGCAGGCTGGTGCTCTTTTGCACCCGTGGCCATGATGACCGCCCCGTGTTCGATCCTGCGGCTGACCATCTGCTCGCCCACGAGCACTTCAGTGGTGAAATTACCCTTGAAGCCTGAAAAATCAACTATTACAGAATCGGTGAGCACCTCTATGCCGGAGTGGGCCTCAACTTTTTCCGCGGTCTCCCTGGCATAGGCCCTGAGGTCATTTCCCTCGATGGTTTTGGTGAGCCGGTTTGCAAGCCCGCCGAGCGTGCCTTCTTTTTCAACCAGCACAACCTCGAATCCCTGGTCTGCAATTCCGAGTGCGGCGTTCATCCCGGCAACGCCTCCGCCAACCACCAGCGCCTTTTTTGTTACCGGGATCTGGCGTTCGTGCAGCGGCTGCAGCGAGGCTGCACGGGCAACCGACATCCTCACAAGTTCCTTAGCTTTCTCCGTGGCCAATTCGGGGTCGTCGCCGTGGACCCAGGAGTCCTGGTTGCGTATATTGGCCATCTCGAAGAGGTACTTGTTTAACCCCACGGATTCGAGGGTGTCCATGAAGATGGGTTCATGGGTTTTGGGCGTGCACGAAGAAACCACAACCCGGTTGATGTTGTGCTCCTTTATTATTTCCTTCATGTTGTCCTGGGCGTCCTGGCTGCAGGTAAAAAGGTTTTCCCCTGAATAGACCACGTAGGGCAGCTTTTCGGAGTATTCGCGCACTTCGGGCACATCCACCACGCCCGCTATGTTTGTGCCGCAGTCGCAGACAAATACCCCTATGCGCGGGGGCTCGCCCTCCAGGTTTATTTCCTCGGGCCTGACCTGCTCTTTGATCTGCGTGCCGCGGGCTTCTGCCAGGTTGCGGCCTGCAGCGCAGGCTGCCGCGCTTGCCTCGGTGACAGAGCTGGGAATATCCTTTGGCCCCTGGAATATGCCGCATGCAAACACGCCCTCTCTTGAAGTGTTCACAGGGGCAAGGGGGCTGGTTTCGGCAAAGTTGTAGTGGTTTAGATCTATTTTAAGCCGCTGGGCGGTCTCGATGGTGGACTGCGGGACCTGGAGGCCCACGGAAAGCACCACCATGTCGAAAGTCTCGTCTTTTATGTTTCCTGCCTCGTCAACGTATCTCAGTTCAAGATTGCCGGTCTGAGGGTCTTCGGTTATGGTGTGGACCCTGGACTTGACAAACTTAACACCTGAGCTGTCTCTTGCCCGCAGGTAATATTTTTCATAATCCTTGCCGAATGTGCGGATATCCATGTTGAAAATGACCGCCTCCATGTCGTGCTCAACGTGGTCCTTGGCGATCATGGCCTCCTTGATTGCGTACATGCAGCAAACAGACGAGCAGTAGCCGTTTCCGCACCTGTTTGTGTCCCTTGAGCCTATGCACTGCAGCCAGGCGATCCTTTCGGGCTCTTTGTTGTCAGACGGCCTTACAAGATGGCCCATGGTGGGCCCGGAAGCAGACAGGATGCGCTCGAACTCGGCACTGGTAAGAACGTTGGGACTTGTCTGGTAGCTGTATACGTCTTCCAGGGTGGACGGGTCGAAAGCGTCGTTGCCGGGGCACAGAACCACCGAGCCCACGTCGATGTCTTTTTCCTCCACGGTCTGTTCATGATCTACCGCGTCTGCCAGGCAGGCCTTTACGCACTGGTAGCACTCGGAGCATATGCCGCATTCCAGGCATCGGTCAGCCTCTGTGCGGGCTTCTTGCTCGTTGTAGCCAAAGGATACTTCCAGGAAGTTGCACTCCCTTGCTTCGGGATCAAGGCACCGGACAGGCACCCGCTCCTTGTGGGGCTTGTTTATTACATCCGGTTTATCGTAGGTCCATTCCTTTTGCCTGCCATCGTGCAGATCAAGCCCGTTTATATATCGATGAATGCTTTCGGCTGCTTCCTTGCCGCAGGCCACCGCGTCCACAACTGTCCTGGGTCCGTAGAAGGCATCTCCGCCCGAGAAAACCCATTCCATTGAGGTCTGAAGAGTTACCGGGTCGCCTTCAAGGCCCCCGCGGGCTGTCATCGGGACGTTTTCCCCCTCGATATCCGAGGTGTCTGTTGCCTGGCCGATGGCCAGGATGACGGTATCGCCGAAAAAGGCTTCGCATGCGTTTTCGTCAAACTCAGGGTTGAAGCGTCCCTGTTCGTCGAACACCGCGGTGCAGGTTTTGAACTCTATGCCGGAAAAGCGGTTTTCCTGGTTTATAAAAAAGTTTTTGGGGCCGTAGGAGTTGACTATCTTCACCTCCTCTTCCAGGGCCTCTTCTATTTCATGCTCCCATGCGGGCATTTCCTCGCGGCTTTCCAGGCAGACCATGGTGACATTTTCCGCGCCCTTGCGTTTTGCAGTCAGGGCCACGTCAATTGCCACGTTTCCTCCGCCTATTACAAGCACGTCCTTACCCATGGGAACGTCTTTTCCAAGGGCTGTCTCCCTTAAGAAATCAACACCCTGCAGCACGCCTTCGGCGTCTTCATTTTCAATTCCAAGGCCGCGGCCCTTGTGCAGGCCTATTGCCATGAACACCGATGAATAGCCCTCGGCCTTGAGGCTGTCAAACGTGATGTCCTTTCCAAAGGTCACCCCGGTTTTGATCTCGACTCCGAGATCCTGTATTATTTCTATTTCGCGCTGAAGCGTTTCCGCGGGAAGGCGGTATTCAGGAATTCCCACTGCCATCATGCCGCCTGCCACGGGCAGCTTTTCATATATTGTGACCCCGTAGCCCTTGCGTGCAAGGAAATATGCGGCAGAAAGACCCGCAGGGCCTGATCCTATCACCGCAACCTTTTCGTCCAGTTTTTCCTCTGTGCTGTCAGGCAGAACCTTTTCGCCCTCTGCGCTTTCCCAGTCCGCCAGGAACCTGTGCAATTCACGGATTGCCAGCGGTTCGTCATAGTCGTTTCTGGTACAGACGCCTTCGCAGGGATGGTGGCAGACACGGCCGCAGATGCCCGGAAACGGATGGGCGTCGCGGAACAGTTCCACTGCCTCCCTGTACTGACCCTGGTTGATTAATGCTATGTATCCCTGGATGCTTACGTGCGCCGGGCAGGTTGCCTTGCAAGGCGCGGTGCCTCTTTTGCTGATGGCGTATGCCCCGGGAATGGCCTGGGCGTATTTCTTGAAAGCAGCCTTGCGGGTGGTCAGTCCCCAGTCGTATTCACTGGGTACCTCTATGGGGCATACCTTTGCGCATTCCCCGCAGCTGGTGCATTTTGAGATGTCTATGTATCTGGGTTCCTGGCGTACATGGGCACTGAATCTGCCCGCGTCGCCTTTTAAGTCCAGCAGTTCGGTGTTTGTAAGGAGCTCAATGTTTAAGTGCCGGCCGACCTCGACCAGTTTGGGCGAGATGACTCACATGGCACAGTCGTTGGTGGGAAACGTCTTGTCCAGCTGGGACATGAGCCCGCCGATGGCAGACGTTTTTTCAACAAGATAAACGTAGTATCCTGAGTTGGCAAGATCAAGGGCGGACTGCATTCCTGAAATGCCCGCGCCCACAACCATGACCGAGCCCACCGGAGCCTGGCTGTCTCCGTGTTCGGCGGCTGGTTCTTTTGATTCCATCTGTGCTCTCCTATATCGAAGCTTTATGATTATGGATCGAGTAAATTTCCAAAATTTTGGTAACTGAAAAAACTGAAATTTTGGGAAAAAATTTCAATACTATAAATGGATAAAAGTGTCAATGAAGAAACATCTTTTCCGGCAATTTCCGGTCAAGGATTATCAGGTTGTTGTTATGCTGTTTCAGTCCTATTTTCTGAATAACCCGGTTGAACAGATTCGGTATCTGCAGAAACAATTCATGGATCACGGCCATTTTTGCGTTCATAGTATTCAGACATGCCTGACGTGGCGGTTTCTGTTATTTCGCCTCCGTCCTGCCGGGTCAAAATAAGGCCTTCTATGCCGAGTTTTTCTGCCAGATCAAGGCCTTTTTCAGGGCCGGCCACCGTAATGGCGGTTGCTGCGCCGTCTAGCAGGGCACTGCTGGTGCTGCCGTCCGGGTCCGCCGTGGTGACCCCGAGCACTCTGCTGCTTACCGGCTTTCCTGTTTCCGGGCTGAATATGTGATAAAAATCATGTCCCTGTATTTTCAGGGGCTGGCGGTAATTGCCGCTGGTGGAGACCCTTACTGCGCTTTTGGTTGTAATTCTGCCCCAGATATCCTGCATGTCAGTCGGGTGCTGTATGCCTATGCGCCAGGGCTCGCCTCCCTGGTTTGCGCCGAACGCAGCGATCTCTCCGCCAAGCTGTACAAGGCAGTCTGTCGCCCCGGAGTCCCTGAGCAGCCCGGCTGTTTTCTCCACTGCAAATCCCTTTGCTATGCCCCCGAAATCGAACTCAATTCCTTTTTTATCGCATACAACCGCTTTTTGCTCACGGACGAGCCCCACGTGTTTGAAGCCGGTTTTTGACAGAACGCTTTTTATTTCCCGCTGCGAGGGTATTTCCTGGGTATCGGCCGCATCCTGCCACAGCTTTTTTAACGCGGTGGTGGTGGGATCAAATGCTCCGTCCGAGGCCTCCCAAAGCTTCCGGCAAAGCTTTAGCACCTCGAACATGTCGTCTGATACAGCCACCTGTTTTGTTTTGTCGGCTGAATTAAGCCTGCTGGTTTCAGAATCCTGATCAGAGGGATCAAATATCTTTCCTATTCGCGCAAATTCAGCCCATGCGTTTTCGGCAATTTTTTCGGCCGAACCCCTGTCTCCTTCCGGCAGGTGAAACACGATGCGCGCAGGAATGCCGTAATATATGTTTTGTCTGCTTTCCCACCATCCGGATGACAGCTCTGATACCTCGGCTGGTTTATTCTCCTGTGAGTCCTGCGGGCTGATGGTTTCCGCGGGCCTTCGGTCCTGGTTTTTCCCTGTGAGCAAAAAAAACCCGGCGGCAGTAAATACCGCAGCGGCAGCGGCTGCTGCGGCAAGTTTCAATATTTTCGAGCGTCTCAAAATTTTCATACCGAAATTCTCGGATTTATAGAGGCATCTGGGCCCCGGACCAATGAAGAATTAACCTTATGCCCGTAAAAATGTTTCGTCAAGTATTCTT
>JBKHES010000110.1:0-6442 GCA_046540695.1 Desulfobacterales bacterium | reverse complement strand
TTGCCATGTCAATTGTCGGCGGACTCGGCCAGTTGACGGGCTGTATTTTCGGTCCTGCAGCAATCGATTTGCTGGACCTTCAGGTGGAAAATCTTGCCAGATGGGCCGGAGATATTCTGCCTTCATACCTGGATCTTGCAACAGGTTTGCGCCCGTTGAGTTTCGGCCTGGTAATCGTTTTGTTTTTGATGTTTGAGCCGCGCGGGATCGCCAACTGGTGGCGGATCCTGCGCTCTTATGTAAAGCTGTGGCCGTTCAGGTATTAGCCTGGGGCCCAGGGGGTTGCAAACCCCGTCAAAAAAGCAAAGTCAAGGAGGGGGAAATGAAAACAGGAAGAATAACCATCTGGCTTATCGTTTCAGCGGTGGCTGTAATGCTGGCCCTGCCCGCGTCTTCAATGGCCGAGGGAAAGGTTTACAAGACAGCGCTCTCCCTTGCCATAACAGGGCCCACCTCTGATGCTGGCAATCCTTACTCAAAGGGAACAGAGGATTACTTCAAGTACGTAAATGACATGGACCTTCTCGGGGAGGATGAAATTGAGTGCAAGATCCGGGATGACAAGTACGAGACCGACATCACCAAGAGGAATTTCGAGGAATTCATGGACTGGGGGATAGATTTTTACCTCAATTATTCCACGGGAAGCACCCTGGCGTTAAAAAGGGATTTTGAGGAACTGGAAATGCCCACCCTGCCGGCCTCATATCATGCCCGCAACGTGGAGGATTCAGATTATCTTTTCCTGCCCATCACCTCGTATGCAGCCCAGAATATAGGCCTGGCTGAATATGTGGTGAAAAACCATGAGGGAGGGACACCCAAGATAGCCTGGTTTGTCCATCCCTCGGCATTCGGCAGGGACCCGGTCGAAGATGTCAAGGTGGCCATTGAGGAAGGCCTTGATATAGAGATCGTTGAAACCGTGGAACACGGCGAGGATCTGGACGTCACGGGAATACTCCAGAGATGGAGATCCAAGGGGGTTCAGTACGTAATCTGCCAGACAGTTCAGTCTCCGGTGGCCACCCTGTTAAAAGGTGCAAGCAACCTGGGCATGATTGCCGACAGCTTCGGTGAAGAAGGCAAGTTTACCTTTATGGGCGCCCATTACACCGGAGGCAACGACCTGGTGTCCCTGGCCGGCGATGCGGCGGAAAATTTCTACTGGTCAACCTCCTTTATTACAACCAGCGAGCCCAGCGCGGGCGCAGACATGCAGCTTGAACTTGCGGAAAAATACGGGAGGAGTGAAAAGACCGCCAATTCCCATAACTATGCAGCAGGTATAATTGTCGCCGAGATTACCACGGAGGTGATCAAGCGGGCCAAGGCCAGGGGAAAGGAAATCAACAAGGAAAATCTTTACCAGGAACTTCTTGATATGAACGGCATGAACGCCTTTTACTCGGCCATGGCAGTGGGCCCCGTGACTTATTCTGAAGATGACCACCAGGGCGTTGACACCCAGCAGCTCTACAGGGTTGAAGACGGTGAGTTCCGGGCTGTCGGCAAGCCGTTTATCTCGGAATACGGGGAAATGGTAATGAGGGATATAATGAAATAAGGGCTTCCAATTGTTTGCTGCCCCCCTTTGCATCAACACCGCCCTTACCGGGCCGAAGGGGGGCGCATAAAAAATCACCGAACGCAGGTCTTAAAACTCATGGACATAAAAGGCAACGGGAATCTGCTGGAAGTAAACAATATCGAGGTCGTGTATCACGATATTGTCCAGGTATTAAGGGGGGTCAGTCTTAAGGTTCCCGAAGGCAGCATTGTTTCGCTGCTTGGAACCAACGGCGCGGGCAAAACCACCACCCTGCGCGCGATCAGCGGGCTGCTCAAGCCGGAAAACGGATATATCCGCGACGGCTACATCAAGTTCCGGGGCCAGGATATCACCAACGTGCTGGGAACCCAGGTGGTAAAACTCGGTGCGGTTATGGTGCCGGAGGAGCGCAGGGTTTTCAAGCACCTGACTGTTGATGAAAATATCTGGGCGGGCTCGATCACCCGCAAAGACGGCACCCGGAAAATCCGCGAAGACCATGAGCTGATGTACAGGCATTTCCCGAGGCTGGCCAATATACCCAACAGGCTTGCCGGATACTGCTCCGGCGGCGAGCAGCAGATGATCGTCATTGCAAGGGCCCTGATGGCGGCCCCCAAGGTGCTCATGCTCGATGAACCCTCGCTTGGGCTGGCTCCGCTCCTGGTAAAAGAGATCTTTGAAAACATTGAAAACATAAACAGGGAACTTAACACTACGATCCTGCTCGTGGAGCAGAATGCCAAGGTCGCCCTGGAGATAGCTCGGTATGCATACATCATGGAAACCGGCAAAATCGTGCTCGAGGGGTCTGCGGAGGAACTGAGAAACAACCCCGATGTAAAGGAGTTCTACATGGGGCTGACAAAGACAGGCGGCCGCAAGTCATTCAAGGAGGTCAAATCCTATAAGCGAAGAAAACGATGGATGTAGAAAAAGGAAAAAGTGTGATGAAAATACTGGTCGGATACAATGAAACCGCTGCCGCCAGGGCAGCGCTGTCCTTGGCAGGGGATCACGCCCGGTTTTTCAATGCCAGGGTATTTATAATGACCTCCATGGAGGGCGGAAGAAGCGAGACTGTAAAGGAAATCCAGGAAGTGGAGGAAAGTTTAAATGAGGCCGGGCGCGTAATGCAGGAAAAGGGAGTGGAATACGAGACCCATCAGCTTGCCCGGGGAATGGAGCCGGGAGAAGATCTCGTCCGTTTTGCCGGGGAAAAGGAAATTGATCTTATATTCGTGGGCATCAAGAAAAAATCCAGGACCCAGAAAATTATCCTCGGCTCCACGGCCCAGTTTATAATACTTAAGGCGCCATGCCCGGTGACCACTGTCAAGTAAGTGGTAAGTGTTAAGTGGTCAGTGGTAAGTGGTAAGTGGGCAGAGGCCGGGAAACGGGGGCTCTGGTTTCGGAAAAGCCAATCAAATTTCGGGTACAGGACGGGAAAAACCCATGGGACTCTATGATTTTTCATTTTATGATCAGATAAGGAGAAATGCCGCTGCATTTCCTGACGGCAGTGCATGGTACGAGGTTGATACCGGGCAGAGACTGACATTCAAAGATATTGAAAACCGGGTTGAAAGCCTTGCCCGCGGCCTTAAGGCCCAGGGGGTTGAAAAGGGCGACCGCATGGGAGTGCTGGGCAAAAACAGTATAGAGTTTTTCCTCCTCTACGGCGCGGCTTCGGCTGTGGGGGCTGTTATGCTTCCTGTGAACTGGCGTCTGAGCGCAGACGAGATCTGCTACAACCTAAACGACTGCTCTCCAAAGCTTCTGTTTGCAGATGCCGAGTTCCAGGACATGTTAAAGGACCGCCTCATGGATCTGCCTTCTCTTCAAAAGTGCTATAACCTGAAATTTGATGAAGGCGATTTCGGGACGCTTGCCTCGCTTTCAGAAGTGGAGAAGAATGCGCCTTCAGCCGGGGCTGGCAGCGATGACGGATTCGTGATAATCCACACCGCGGCTGTTGCCGGCCGTCCCAGGGGCGCGCTTCTCAGCCAGGCAAACGTTCTGTGCGCCGGGCTGCACCTGGACTACTATTTCGCGCTTTCGGAAAAAGACGTTCACCTGAACCTTCTTCCGCTGTTTCACGTGGCCGGGCTTTTCATGGCGATCTCTGCTTTCCAGGCAGGAGCGCTTAATGTCAACATGAGCAGCTTTGACGCGGGAAGGGCCGCGGGACTCACGGAAGAGTTCGGCGCTTCTTTGTTATTTGATTTTCCCCCGATTCTGTCATCGCTTCTCAAGGCTGCCGCAGAAGAGAATCGTGATATCTCGTCTCTGCGTTGCGTGGTGGGCCTGGGGACAGCAGAAGACATAAAAAATTACGAGAAAATGACCGGCGGGACCTATTACTGCATGTACGGGCAGACCGAGACCTCCATGCTTGCAACCATAGGGCGCTACAGTGACGCACCTGGATCCGCGGGAAAACCGGTAGTTCTGGGGGACGTGAGAACGGTGTCCGAGTCAGGCGGATTTCTGGCAGCAGGACAGGAAGGGGAAATCGTCATGAGAGGCCCGCTGGTTTTCCAGGGCTACTGGAACCTGCCTGGGGACAACGCGCACACATTCAGAGACGGCTGGCATCATACCGGCGACATGGGTAGTTTTGATGAAAACGGGTATCTGTTTTACGCCGGGCGGATGCCGGAAAAAGAGCTTATCAAGCCGGGCGGTGAAAACGTCTATCCCGCGGAAGTGGAAAAAGTGATTCTGGAGCATCCGTCCGTGGAAAAAACCGTTGTATTCGGCGTGCCAGATCCCAAATGGAAGGAGGGCATAAAGGCGGTTTGCCTGTTAAAGTCCGGCGCCCGGCTTAAACCGCAGGAGCTCATCGAATTCGTGGGCGGGAAAATCGCCAGGTATAAAAAACCCCATTACGTGGAGATTGTAAGCGATTTTCCCGAAAAGCCGGACGGGGCACCGGACCGGGAAAAGATAAAGTCCCTGTATGGAGGCGATCAATAGCCCGGGGGTATGCCCTGTTTTTATTCCTGTTTTGTTTCTTTGGAATCGCTGCTGTTTTCAAAGGGCATGAAGATTTCAAGCTCTCCGCTGTATCCGCGCTTTATTGTGCAGTCGGGGTAGCGTTTTTCAAAAACCCTCGTCATTGCCTTGTTTTCGCTCAAAACAGTGGCTGTAAAAGCATTGTACCTGTTTTCCCTTGCTATTTTTTCCAGCATCTCGAGCATGTAGGTGCCTATCCCCATGCCCTGGTAGTCTTCCTTGACCACGAAGGCAACTTCTGCCACGTCTTTTTCCGCCGCGCCGTAGGAGCCTATTGCCACGATTTCCTTGTGCTTTCCCCGCTGGACCATGCCTATTACGGTCATGTTCTGGTGATAATCCACAGACGCCCACTGTTTCTGAAGCATCTCGCGCGAGAAGACCTTGCGCCTGTAGAAAAACCTGTAGAAAACCGTGCTTTCCTGAAGCGAATAATAGAAGTTGCGGGTGGCGAACTCATCCGAGGGCAGAAGGGGCCTGAACTCCACGGTTTTTCCGTTTTCAAGCTCCAGGTGTGACTTGTAGTTTTCCAGAAACATCAGGTCCTGCTTGCTGGGCGGAATCTGGTCGCCGAATATGTAATGCCTCTTTTTGGCCTCCTCTATGAGCCATTCGCGGAACTTGGGATGCGCGATCTGGGCCAGCTCCATTACCCGCTGGTAAATCCCCTTGCCGTGCAGCTCGGCAATACCGTATTCAGTGACAACAATGTCCACGTCGCCCCGGGTGGTTGCAACTCCCGCGCCTTCGCTCAGGTGGGGCACGATGCGTGATACCTGTCCGCCCTGTGCGGTGGAGGGCAGGGCGATTATGGAAAATCCGCCCCTTGACATCTTGCTGCCCCGGATGAAATCCACCTGGTCGCCTATGCCGCTGTAGAATATGTAGCCCTTTGAGTCAGTGCATATCTGGCCGGTCAGGTCGATTTCAAGGGCCGAACTTATTGATATGAGATGATCGTTTTTTGCTATTATGTTCGGGTCGTTTACAAAATCCGCGGACCGGAAATAAAACATGGGGTTGTTGTCCATGAACTTGTAGAGGTTTTCAGAGCCCATGCACAATGATGTCACCACCCTGTTGGGAAGGTAGTTTTTCTGCTTGTTGGTGATAACCCCCTGCTGGAGCAGGGGCAGAAACCCGTCTGTGATGACCTGGGTATGAATGCCCAGATCCTTTTTCCCGGTAAGGTACAAAAGCACGTAGTTGGGAAGGTGGCCGAAGCCTATCTGCAGGGTTGAGCCGTCGTCCACGAGCTGGTCTATGTATTTGGCTATACGGTCTACTATCTCCTGGTTCTTGGATTCGGGCCGCGCCTCCACAAGCGGTTCTTCATGCTGCACGATATAATCTATGTCGTCCACATGGACGAATCCGTCTCCCCAGGTGCGCGGCATGCGAGGATTTACCTGGGCGATGACGAGAGGGGCGTTGTTCATGCCGGATACCGTTATATCCACAGATATCCCCAGGCTGCAATAGCCGAAGCGGTCAGGGGGGCTTACCTGCACAAGGGCCACGTCCAGTCCGATCTGCTTTGAGTCGAAAAGATCCGGGATCTGTGAGAGGTAGGCGGGGATGTAGTCGAGCTTGCCCTCGAAAGCCGCCTGCCGCATGTGCAGGCTGATGAAAAAAAGCTTCAGGGAGAACCGGCTCGTAAAGTAAGGCTCATTAACGTACTGGGCAAAAGTCGAGGAAAGCATCTGGTAGACAACAATGTCTTGTATGCTTTCATCTTCCACCATGGACCGGATCAGCTGCTGGGGTTCGCCGCAGCCGGTGCCGATAAACACCCGGCTTCCGTTTTTTATTTTCTTTACCGCATTTTCAGATGCCAGAAGTTTTTCCGGGCAATAGGCTTTCAGGTCCATA
>JBKHES010000109.1:0-6461 GCA_046540695.1 Desulfobacterales bacterium | reverse complement strand
TTTATATACCTCTTTTGCCTCTATTACGGGATTCATCAACTGCCGTCCTGCTGCTTGCGCCCGGCTGCCTGCAAGTAGCGCTGGTATTCTTCTTTCACTATCTTTTTGTATATGTGGTAGAAAAAAAGGCTCATGACCTCGGTTGCCTGTGTGCCCTGCCTGCTGAATTGCTCAAGGTCAGCCTGGTCAGGATCCTGGCCGGTGAGCCGCTCCACGTTTCTTTTTACGTTTTTTGCCACCAGATCACGAAGCATGTCAATCAACTGCCTGAGTTCCTCAGGGTTGAAGCCGTCTTTGGGCCCGACTCCCGCGCGCTCCATGTCCACCAGAAGCTTGCCGATTATAACGTCGTCTCTTGAATAACAGCTAACTCCGTCTCTTTGTTCTGCCGTGACAATTCTCCACTGCTCCATTTTATCAAGCCATTTCCGGCTTATGCCCGTGGCTTCAATAAAGGCCTCCCGCCCGCGAACCTCGCCTGAAAAAAGCTGATCAAGCGGACGGATAAATTCCGTGACAAACTTAAACGATACCCGGTCCTCTGGAGTCTGGTTTTTGTATTTGTCAATGAGCTTTTTTATGACAGATATGGGCAGAAAATAATTTCTGCGCAGGGCCTTTATCAGCCTTATCTGCTCAACATAGTGCCAGCCGTAATCCGCCTTGTTTTTCCCTGTCTTGGGCGGCTTCGGCAGCACACCCTCGCGTATGTAGTAATGAATGGTCTCCTTGGAAACCCCTGTTTTTTTAACCAGTTCGCCGATTTTCATATGAATGCGCCGCCATGTCTTTTTTTGTTGACAAACCGCTTCATGCGGGTATTGTGTCAAATAACGTGTAGCATACTACACGATTTTTTTCAAAAGCACGAGGGTTTTAATCAACTGTTTAAAAAAGCTCCGCAATTACTGTTTTTTATAACAGCACAATTCCGGCCTGAAAGGGGTTTAAAAAGCAATGGCACAGCAGCTTGCAGACAGAAGGGACATCGATTTTGTCATCTGGGAGCAGATGGGCGGAGAACAATTGATCAAGGCGGACATATACCGCGAGTTCAACCGCAAGGCCTGCGACATGATAATCACAGAGGCACGCAGTCTTGCCGTTAAGGAACTGCTCCCCACGCTGCAGGAAGGCGACAGGGAAGGCGTAAAGTTTGAAAACGGCGAAGTAAAAGTTCCTGAAAGCTTCCACCGGGTTCATAAACTGATCACAGAAGGTGAATGGGGATGCCTCGGCGCCCCTCAGGAAATGGGCGGCCAGGGCGCGCCCCCGCTGGTGGCTGCTGCATCGACGGAATACTTCATGGCCGCCAACTGGTCATTGTTTGTATATGCAACCATGGGAATCGGCACCGCTGAAATGATACAGAAATACGGCACCCGCGAGCAGAGGGAAGCCTACGTGGAAAAGCTTGTAAGGGGCCAATGGGGCGGCACCATGCTTCTGACAGAACCCCAGGCGGGCTCTGACGTGGGCGCGCTTGAAACAACCGCAGTAAGAAACGAAGACGGCACATACAGCCTGACCGGAAACAAGATCTTTATAACGGTCGGTGAACACGACCTGTGCGAAAACATAATACACCCTGTACTGGCCCGCATCGAGGGAGACCCTCCCGGAACCAGGGGCATTTCGATTTTTATAGTGCCCAAGTACCTGCTAAATGAAGACGGCACACCCGGGCAGAGAAACGATATCGTGTGCACGGGCACAGAGGAAAAACACGGCATACATGCAAATGCCACCTGCAGCATGGCCCTTGGCTCAAAGGGAAAATGCATCGGCTACCTTCTCGGAGAAGAGCAAAAAGGCATGCGCATAATGTTTAACATGATGAACGGAGCCCGCATGGCAACAGGCCTGCAGGGACTTTCCTATGCATCTTCGGCCTACATGCTGGCTGTAAATTATGCCAGGCAGCGCATACAGGGCCGTGACATGAGCGACTTTTTCAATCACGAAGCCCAGTCGGTTCCAATCATAAAACACCCGGACGTACGCCGCATGCTGCTGTGGATGAAATCCTACGTAGACGGCATGCGAAGCCTTTTCTATTATGCCGCAAAATGCCGCAGCAAGGCGCAGATAGCGGAAACCGAAGAAGAACGTCAATTCAGCAGTGAAATCTACGACCTTCTCACCCCGGTGATCAAGGACTACCTGTCTGTGCACGGCTATAACGTATGCATCCAGGCCATCCAGGTATTCGGAGGCGCGGGCTACTGCAAGGACTACCCCGTGGAGCAGTACGCAAGGGACTGCAAAATCGCCTCCATCTACGAGGGAACCAGCGGAATTCAGGCAATGGACATGCTGGGCCGCAAGCTCGGACAGAAAAAGGGGCAGATATTCGGCAGCCTGCTGGGGGAAATGCAGAAAACTGTTTCAGAGGCAAAGAAAAACGAAACTCTTGAACCTTTGGCCAAAAAGGTGGATAATGCCGTCACCAGGCTAGGCGAGGTTTCAATGGAGCTTGGAAAAACCGCAATGTCGGAGAAAATAAAAACAGCATTTGCCCATTCCTGGCCGTTTCTCGACGTAACAGGAGATGTCCTGATCGGGTGGATGCTTCTATGGAGGGCACAAGTCGCGTCTGAAAAACTTGCGGGCAAGGTAAAGAAAAAAGATCAGGCTTTTTATCAGGGGCAGATAAAAACCGCGGAATTCTATATCCGCACAGTGCTTCCCGTGACCCAGGGGCGGCTGGATTCCATCAGCGACTGCTGCGGCGCCGCAATTGAAATAGAAGACGCCGGCTTCGGCGGAGTATGAGGGTAAATCAAAGCCCTGAATGCAAACATTCGAATCCTGAACCTTTCAAGGAGGCAGTTATGGCAGACGAACTCAACGTTCTGGAAATCAATGATCACGTTGCCACCATCACATTCAACCGGGAGCCTGCCAACGCCTGGAGCCTTGAGGCACTCCGGGATTTCGAGGAAAAACTCGAAAAAGTTGAAAACGACAAAAACATCAGGGCCCTGATCCTTACAGGTGCCGGTGAAAAATGCTTTTCAGCCGGATTTGACGTAAAGGACGCGGCCAACTCGGACAAGACGGGCCCCAAGGGACAGGAACTGTGGCGCAGGATAGACAGGTTTGAAAAGCCAGTTTTAGCGGCCATAAACGGCCATGCCTTCGGCGGGGGACTGGAACTGGCGCTTTGCTGCCATTTCCGGCTAATGGCCGATTCAACAAAGGCACAGATAGGCCTGACCGAGCTGAATCTCGGCATAATCCCGGGCTGGGGAGGCACACAGCGGCTTATGCGTGAGGTGGGAAGGGCAAAAGCCCTGGACATGATCCTTTTCTCAAAGCGCTTAAGCGCCGCCGAGGCCATGGACGCGGGCCTTGTCCACCAGATCGTGCCGCCGGAAAAGCTGATGGACGAGGTCAACTCTTTTGCCGGCAGGCTGGCTGAAAGACCGCCCGTGGCTGTAAGCTGCGTGCTTCGCGCCATGACCGCAGGCATTTATGAAGGCATAGAACAGGGCCTGAAGGTCGAGCGCGAGGGCAGCCAGAAAGCCGGGGCCTCCAGGGACGCCACAGAGGGATTTACAGCCTTCATGGAAAAACGTCAGCCGGTATTCAAGGGTGAATAGGACGAACAATCTATGAACACCGATGCTTCGATCCTGGTGGTGGAGGATGTCAAGTCCACGCGCTTCGCCCTTGTCAGGATGCTTATGAAACTGGGTTTTTCGCTTGTCCACGAAGCGGAAAACGGAAAACAGGCCCTGGAGCTTCTCAGAAGCTCCGGGATCGACCTGGTGCTGCTCGATGTCATGATGCCCGAGGTGGACGGCCACGAGGTCTTAAATACAATGAAAAAAGACCCTGACTTACGGCAAATCCCGGTTATCATTATCACGGCACTCGACGACACTGACAGCGCGGTTTCCTGCATTGAACAAGGCGCTGAGGACTACCTCACAAAACCTTTCAACCCGGTCATGCTCAGGGCAAGGATTGTTGCCAGCCTGGAAAAAAAGAGGCTGCAGGATATTGAAAAAGAATATCTCAGCCTTTATGACCCTTTAACCGGGCTTGCCAACCAGCGCAATTTCCTCCGAAGGCTGCAGGAGCAGATCAACCGCAGCAAACGCCGCCCTGCACTGTTTGCGGTAATCTCTCTGCGCCTGGGCAAGTACAGCATGATCTTTGAGTCCCTGGGCAGAAAGGCTGCAAACGAGTACCTGCTAAAACGGTCCGGGCAGATTGAAAACGTCCTTCCTGAAGATGCCATGCTTGCAAGAACAGGGGAACAGAACTTTGCGGTCCTTCTTTTTGACCTTCCGTCTGCAGCCAGGGGGAATGCCTATGCAATAAGTATTTATGAAGCCTTGAGCACACCGGTAAACCTGTCCGGGCATGAGATCGCAGGCAGGGTCAGCGTCGGGGTGGTCTATAACCAGCCGCCCTACAATGACGCGGAAACCATGTTCAGGGACGCAGGCCTTGCAGCAAGCAGGTCCGGACTGCGGGGAGGGTTCAAGATATTCGACGAATCCCTGCACCAGGAGGCAATGCGCAGGCTGGCCTTAGAGCCGGATCTTCGCAGGGCTCTTAACAACAAAGAGTTCCAGTTGCATTACCAGCCCATTGTTTTGCTTAAAAACGGAGCGCTGGCGGGATATGAAGCACTGGTAAGATGGCTGCACCCGGAAAAGGGAATAATCCTGCCGGAGGAATTCATATCCATTGCAGAGGATACAGGCCTTATAATCCCTCTTGGAAGCTGGGTTCTATACGAGGTCTGCAGCCAGGCGGCCGAATGGGAAAACATCACCGGCAGGAGCCGCAACTTTACCATAAGCGTCAATGTATCAGCCCATCAGTTCGCGGACCCGGGTTTTCTTTCAGTACTGCAGGGCGCGCTTGAAAAAACAGGGGCCAGCACTGCCCGCATAAACCTGGAACTAACTGAAACCTCCCTGATCAGCAACTCTGAACAGCTTGCTGAAATCCTGGACGAACTCGCGCGCATAAGGGTGAGCACCTCCCTGGATGATTTCGGAAAGGGGTACTGCTCCCTGAATTATCTTAACCGGTTTCCGTTTGACACGCTCAAGATCGACAGGTCCCTTATCAAAAACATACACAGAATTCCCCGCAACCAGGCAATAGTGAGCAGCACCATAGAACTTGCCCACCGTCTTTCAATGAACGTGGTTGCAGAAGGCCTGGAAAACACCGAGGAGGTTGAAGCCCTGCAGGATATGGGCTGTGAATACGGCCAGGGATGGTTCTACAGCCGGGCTCTTACAAGGAAAAAGGCAGAACAGATGCTTTTCTGAACCCCGTCTTATTAGCGACCATGCGGCTGAGCTGTTGCGACAGGTTCCTGCCGGGTGATTCTGAAAATATTCACGCCTGTCACAGCCGCAGAAAAAATCCCCACGGCAATAACAGGAACAATAAGCATTATATGGCTTATAATTGAAAATCCAGCCGCAAGCTCCGCCCCCACGCCGAAAAGGGCCATGGCAAACACGCCGCCTGCCTCCCAAAGCCCCCAGTAACCCGGAACCGAGGGCAGCATGATAAAAAAGCAGATAATAATAAAAACAGTTGTCATTTCGCCAAACCCCAGGTAAAGGCCGGGGAAACCGAATGTCAGGACATAGAGGGAAAGCGCCTGCATAAGCCAGATGGCAAATGAATACACAAGGCATAAAAAAATGTTTACAGGCTGCCTTAACATGGAAAGCCCGGACACCACGTGATCAAGAACCCGGGTCATAGGCAGGGAGATTTTTTCGCGCACCTTTTTTTCAGGGCTGCTTCCTTTGGAAAAAAGAAGCAAAGGCGCTTTCATTATTATAGCTTTCAGAAACCTCTGGACAGCGGGAATACTCACCGCGCCTGCAGCCGCAGCCAGAATTATGCTTACCTGGGTCAGGGCCAGCGAGAGGCTGTCAAGGGTTTTGGCATCCAGGTGACGGCCCCTGAACTCGATCTCCATGGCAGGGTCGATGTGCACGGTGGCAAGCACCCCGGCAAAAAGCACCATCAGTGCAACCGCGTCAAGCAGGCGCTCGGCTGCTATGGTGGTCAGTCCCAGGGAAAAAGGAACATTGTCCTGTTTTTTTATTATTGCCGGCCGCGCCAGTTCGCCAACCCGGCCCGGAAGCACGGAGTTGATCATAAAACCCATCATAAGAGAGTGAAACGCAGATCCAAAGGGCAGCTTCAGGGTGGAACCCAGTATAACCCTCCAGCGCAGGGCCCTTACAGCAAAAGAAGCAAGCCCTATGGCAGCTCCCGGGATCACCCACAGATAATTGACATCTGCCAGGCTTTCAACCAGCAGGTCAAAAGGCACGCTGCGGAAGGCAAAATAAAATCCCGCTGCTGACAACAGGACACCCGCGGCAACAGACAGGAACATTTTGCGTGTTACAGGCATAAAATTTTCCCGGCTCCGGATGGACTCTACAGTAAAGGTTTTTATAATA
>JBKHES010000108.1:0-6483 GCA_046540695.1 Desulfobacterales bacterium | reverse complement strand
CATTCGTGCTTGTTTCGTGCTTCGTGTTTCGAATTTCGGATTTTTCAGCGTCGCTATAGATCCCAATGGTGAACCTGCTGTCGGGATTGTAATGTCAATGTATTTATGGCTGCGTGTACTAAGGAATCGGGGTGTCAGTATAGGCAACTCCTGCATCCTTTGGTGTTCGGGGGCTCAAGGGCTTGTTGTCCCTGATGTCTTTTACCCATTGCGGACTGAGCAGCAGCGATTTGCCGGAAAGTATAAGGTCCGCATCAGAGACAGCATCATCCGCAGTTTTCCTGTCGTATATGTTTCCGCAGATAATCAGGGGCTTGTCCGTGTTTTGCCTGGTGAGCTGCGCCATTCTCATTTGCGTGTCAAAGGCTTTTTCAGAGTAATCAAGAGTTGAAACTGATATGGCGTCAATGGGTTGGTCATCGAGCAGATTGATCATCTGCGACCATTCGGAGCTGTCAAAAAGAGAAACCTCGGTGTCAGCCACCCCCCAGTTGGAAATCCTGAAAGTCAGGATCATATCGCCTGGCATTACCTGTTTTACCGCCCGGATGATTTCTTTTGCGAAAGCAAACCTGTTTTCCGGCTGCCCCCCGTAATCATCCGTGCGCTGATTGGAATAGGCTGATAAGAATTCGTTTATCAAATATCCGTGGGCCCCGTGGATTTCAATGCCGTCGAAACCGGCAGCAGCGGCGCCGCGCGCGGTTTCGGCAAAGCCGTTTATCACGTGGCTGATGTCAAAAAGGCTCATTTCTTCCGGGCGCGGATAGGGCTCTCCAGTGAGCGGGTTGGTTTGTTTGGGGGCGACAGGGCTGGGTGCAATTATGCGTTCTGCCGGGTTTACTTCGGGCCAGGCCACCCTGCCGCAGTGAAACATCTGCATGACAGCAACCGATCCCGCGTCCTGAATTGCTTTTACAACCGGCCTCCAGGCATCGATCTGCTGCTGGGTCAGCATGCGCGATTGTCTCGGATATCCCTGGGCGCTTTCATAATCCGTTAAAACAGCCTCGGTATATACCAGTGATACGTCGTTTTCCGCCCGCCTGACTAGAAAGTCGAGCACGTCTTTTCTCGGAATACTGCCTCCCGGAGAAGACGTCCTGGTCATGGGCGCCACCCCGATGCGGTTTTTAAATGTTTTTCCCTTTATCTGAAAAGAAGAAAACAGCTTGTCTTCTGCCATGTAGCCTCCTTGTGGTTTCCGGCAATACAGCCGGACAGGTTTTGAGTTATAAGCCTGTAAAAAATCTTTTTACAGGCGTTGTAGATTGCTTCTAAGGAAGTCCAGGGCCGGGATCGGTTTTTGAAGCGACATTGAGCGCTCTTGCGGTCAGGAGCGAAAAAACTGATCCCGGCCGCAGGGCTTCCTTCCCGCAAAAACACAGCGCTGTGTAAGAAGGTTTTTACGGTGCAATCATTGTTGACCTCTGGGTAAAGTATATGAGCGGATGGCTGTGTTGTCGAAAAAATCGGTCCGGCAGGATGACTTCCGGGAATTGTTGCTTCGGGTATTATTCATTCACAGGGCCAGGCCGGGCCATCCTGTTTACCCGGAAAAGGAGGATGGCAGCCATGAGAGAGGAAAATACAAAGCAGCCTCCCATTGCATAAAACACCGACTGCAGGCCGAACCGGTCTGCAAGGAATCCGGCAACTGCCGCAGCAGTGGAGCCTATGCCGAAGGTGATTGAAAAGTGTATCCCGTAGCCGAGGCCGTGCCTGTGCGGGGGAAGATACTTTGAAAGCAGGTAATTCTGAAGCGGCTGGGTTGAAAAGTAGAAAAAGGAATACATCACTGCCGCAGCCACCAGGAGCATGTTGCTGGCGGCAGCCATTGCGAAGACAAAAACGGCCCCCAACGAGATTGCGCCCAGGTACAGGTGTTCCGCCCTGAAGCGGTCCACGCCCCGGCCCGCGATGTACTGGCCCAGTGCGCCTGAAACAAGTGCTATTGTTGCCACGGTGCCTCCCAGGCCCACCTTGTCGAATTCATAGCCGGCGATCTGGAAGTTTTCACCCATATAAGCCGGAAGAAATGTCATGATCCCCTTATAGGTAAGCCCCAGCGACATTGCGGACAGAAAAAAGAAGACAAGGTTCATGTAGGCAACTGAAAAGGTTTGTGTCTGTGCCTTTTCTTCACCGGTTTTTTCCCCTGGCGGGGGGTATCTGGGCAGGGTCAATGAATAGATACCCGCGAGTATGGCAATTAACCCGTAGAGAACATGGGGGGCGCGCCATCCCATTGCGGAGCCTATCCAGGCCGAAACCAGGGGCACGGAGGCAACACCCAGGCTGCCGGCTATTCCGTGGATACCGAATGCTTTTCCTTTCTCCAGGATCGCAAGGGAGATAAGAGTGTTGGAGGCCGGATGATACGTGCTGCAGAAAAACCCGATTCCTCCCATGAGAATGCCGTAATGGATCAGGGTTTTCGAGGGCCACACGCTTACGGCAAGAATGCCTGCGCCGAAAAGAAAAAGAGTGATAAGTCTCCTGGGCCCGACCTTGTCGGCAAGATAACCCGAGGGCAGCGATCCTATTCCAAAGGCGTAGGAAAAAACAGTCACCACAAGACCGAGGTGGAAATAATCCGTTGAAAACTCCATGATCAGTAGGGGAATCAGCGGGGGCAGGACACCTTCAAAAAGATGGACCAGGTAGTGCGAGGCCGCGGTAAGCTTTATTATGCGTTTTTCCTGTTTTTCCAAGCCATGCTTCCCGGTGTAATCGAACCCCGCAGGATTATTTTAAAGCGTTGATTAAAACTGGTTTTATTTTTCAGGACCCGGCGCTGCTCCGGTCTGAACCGGCAGCTTGAACAAAAAGCGGTGCACAAAGGAGTCCGACATCCGCCCGAGGCCTCGTACCAGGGCCGCAACCACCAGGAGGGAAAAAATCAGCCTGGCAGCTAGGACACCTGGGGTTTTGCTTATCTCGCCCTGCCAGAATATAACATTTTCCTGTTGCAGCCAGCCTGTCAGGTAATACAGCCAGTGCAGTATAAAACCCAGCAGCAGCGCACCGCCGACTCGGATAAATGCCTGGAATAAAAACCGGTTTCCTGATTCCTGGGCAATTTTGACTTCAACCGGAAGGGCGTGGGCCACCAGGATCATGGTTGACAATACCGTGACCTGGGCGGATGTCAGACTGAGCTCCGGGGACAGGGAAAGGAAAACAATCGCCGCTCCGTAAATGTTGTTCACCAGTGCCGTGGCCCAGACCAGTCCCATTTCCGGCGGCAGTCCCACAATTTTCATCATCGGGTTAAGGGGCAGGGCAAGGTAGGCGATCCAGCCCATCTCCTGCAGCAGCTTGACCAGGATCAGTATCGGGATCATTATCCTGAAAAGATCCAGGCTTACCCTGCCGGCTTCCCTGAATACACTTACCACCGATTCTGCCGCGAAACTCAGATTCAATCTAAAGAGATCATAAGGAGTTCAGTGTTGAAAAGAAAGATAAAAGGCAGAACCGCGGTCCGCAAATCATAGGTAAAACCCTGAATACCCGTCTTGATGGGGTCGGTCCGGGCGATTGCCGCACCTGCATAGGCGGCTAGTCCCACTGGCGGAGTATCGTCGGCCAGGATACCGAAATAGAATACAAAAAGGTGTGCGGCGATCAAGGGGAACACAAGCCCCGCGTCCGTCCCGAGCTGGACTATAACCGGGGCTGTAAGGGACGCCATGATAATGTAGTTTGCCGTGGTGGGCATGCCAAGGCCCAGGATAAGGCAGGTTATGGCCGTAAATACAAGCATCAGGCTTATGTTGCCCATGGAGATTGCGTCTATGAGATTGACAAATCTGCTGGCCAGGCCGGTTATGGAAACAACGCCCACTATTATTCCCGCGGTTGCAGTGGCCACGCCCACGGAAATCATGTTCCTGGCGCCGAATATAAGGCCCTGCCATATATCCTGAAGCCCTGACACAAACGCCCAGCCCAGATAGCTTTTCAGGTCAAGGTCCGGATCAAGGGAGCCTGCCTTTTTATGATACTTCAGGCTCAAAAAGGCTATGGCGGGCCTTTGAATAAACATGACCACCAGCAGGGCCTCTATTCCCATCAAAGCAGAGGTGACAGGGGAACGCCTCAGAATTACCAGGTAGAAAAGCAGAACCATTATGGGGATGATAAAGTGGCAGCCCCGCAGAAATGTCTTCAGAAACCTTGGCAGTTCACTTCTGGCCATGGGGGTCAGATCAAGTTTCAGTGCCTCCAGGTGCACCACGTAGAAAAGGGTTATATAAGAAAGCAGTGCAGGAAGAAGCGCTGCCCGGACCACATTAATATAGGGCATGCCGATTATCTCTGCCATGATAAAGGCTGCCGCGCCCATGACCGGGGGCATGAGCTGCCCGTTTACGATGTCGGTGGTGTTGGGCATTCCCTGGCGATGGATAAGGTTGCTGTATTCCCACCAGATATACAGCGCTGCCATTGTTGCCAGGAATGCAAACAAGTAGTCATATCTGGGAATATAGTCGCGGATGGGTCTTTTGGTAAATCCGGGGATCAGTTTTTTTATTCCCCTGACCCAGAAAGAATGCAAGGTGTCAGGCCCTGGCAATGTGCGAGTTTATCGGTTGATATGCAATATAGAGTTGATATCCTGACCAGCAGACGCAAAGCATCGTGATTATTGCAGAGGCTATTCTGCTGACCGGGTGCCTGGGGCCGGCCTCGGCTTCAACTACTATGTCTTCTGCAGACTGACCAGTCTCCTGAAAATGGCCTGCCTGTTCTTCCGGCGCTGCGTCCTGATCCTGGTTTGCCATAAGCAGTTTGGTCCCCTGAAAAATTCAAAAAAGCAGAGGCAGGCAAAGTCAATGCTCCGCCTGCCTCTGTTAAATAACTTATAGGCATCTGTTCAAGTTAATCAGCCGGATACCAAACGATTAGAAGAGCCGTTGGTTTTAAGCCGTACCGGCCCTTTTCTCACGCTTCAGCCGTCTTCTTTCCTCCAGGGGAAGCGTGAGGCTTGGATTTCTGCGTATCCTGATGGTCTGCAGCATGTATACAGCTATGAAAAACAGTATCGCAATTCCGTCTATGAGCAGAACCGGAATTTCCAGGCCTGTTATTCCCGGCACTGTCCTGGGAAATAAAAGCATTACAGTGCCCGCAGCCGCAATAACCCATTCGAGGATATTTGTGGGACATTTGAAATAGCCCATCGTGACCATGGAAAACGTGATCGTGCCCAGGATGCAGGTCAAAAAGGTCGTGACAGTTTGTATTGTCGATCCGTTCAGCAGAAGCGGGGGGGAATAGGCGAACAGAAACGGCACCACGTAGATCATTTTGGCAAATTTAAACGATGTCCAGCCTGTTTTCCAGGGATCCGAGTTGGCAATGGCGGACCCGGCGTAAGCCGCAAGGCACACGGGTGGTGTAATATTTGAATCCTGGCTGAACCAGTAGACGATCATGTGGGAGGCAAGCAGGGTCCAGGCTGCTGCCTGGGGATCCACTGTGCCGAGTTGTCTTATGGTTTCCATGTCGTAATGGTGCATGGCAAGCATGCTGCCCATGGCCGGTACCGCAAGTACTGCCACGATAAGGTAGGATGCGGTTACAGGCACTCCCATGCCAAGAATCAGGCTGGCAATGCCTACAAAAAGGATGGCAAGCGGGAGGATACCGCCGGATAAACTGAAAATCAGGTCGGAAAACCGCAGGCCTATTCCGGTAAGGGCTATGGATCCCACGATGATACCGATAACCCCCACTGTGGCCCCTATTACAAGGGTGTTTCTGGCGCCTTCAAGCAGTGCCTCCCAGATCTGCCATATCCCCATTTTCTTGTCTTTGGTAAACCAGGAGACCACGATGCAGGAAAGTGAGGCCATTACAGCCGAATAACCGGCGCTGTATCTCATGATCATAAGAGTGACTATAATGACAAGGGGAAGGGCCATGAACCATTCTTTTTTAAGGATCTGCTTGACCGTGGGAAGTTCCGGATCATCTATGCCAAACAGCCCGTGGCGCTTTGCCTCGAAATGCACCATGACCATTACTGCAAGGAAATATAGAAGTGCGGGAAAAATAGCGATTCTCATGATATCCAGATACGGCGTGCCGGTCATTTCAGCCATCAGAAAGCCGCCTGCCCCCATTATCGGGGGCATGAACATGCCGCCCACTGATGCGGCCGGTTCTATGGCGCCTGCAACGTGAGGCTTGAACCCGCTTTTTTTCATTAAAGGGATTGTAAATGAACCGGTGGTAACAGTGTTTGCAATTGCGCTGCCTGATATTGAGCCGAAAAACCCCGAGGCCAGAACCGATACCTTTGCAGTCCCGCCCGTGGTCCTTCCGGCCATGGCCATGGGAAGATCCAGGAAAAACTGACCGGCGCCGGATTTTTTCAGAAAGGAGCCGAAAAAGATAAACAGTATCACGTAGGTGACAAGAACATCGGCCATTATGCCGTAGACGCCTTCCTGCTTCAGATATACGTGGTTT
>JBKHES010000107.1:0-6583 GCA_046540695.1 Desulfobacterales bacterium | reverse complement strand
TGCCGGCCAGGTCGGTTCTCTTTGAGAGCATGTCAGCAGCAGCTGCAAGATCGCTGCGCCTGCCGTCAAAAGTGGTCACTGTGCTGAAATCCCCCTGGCTTCTGCCGCATCCGCGATGATCAAAACGGAAATAAGCGATTCCCATGCTGCAGCATCTCTTAGCAAGTGCCTTTTGCTTGGGGGACTCCCCGTTTGACAGCATTCCGTGGACCCCTATGACAACGGGAGGTTTTTCAGCGTCCGGCAGATGCAGCGTGCCGTGCAGGCTGAGGCCGTCTGCCCGAAAAAACACAGTTTCCTGCATGACAAAAGCCTTTTTGCGTTTTATATTGCGGTTGATCTTATTTGAAGGGTTTGCAGAAACCAGCGGCCGGAAAAGTAAAGCCGGTTTTTCAAAACCCCTTGTAAAGGGGCAATAATAAAGCTCAAGTTAAATCAATGCAAGAGAAAGGGCCCATGCCGGTTAAAAAAAAGCAGGAAACAGAGCTTGATATCACGAAAATAGCGTTCGGAGGCCGCGGCATTGCAAAAATAGACGGGTTTACAGTGTTTGTGGACGGGGCGGTGCCGGGCGACAGGGTGACGGCCAGGATAGTTAAAAAGAAAAAAAATTATGCCGAGGCCCGCACCCTTTCGGTGATCAGCCCGTCAGCCGACCGTGTGGAGCCGCAGTGCAGGTATGCCGGATGGTGCGGGGGATGCAAGTGGCAGTTTCTGGCATACGAGCGCCAGCTTGAATACAAGCGCAGCCACGTGCAGGAAGCCCTCGAACACATAGGCGGACTCCAGGGAATCAGGGTTCATCCCGTGGTGCCGTCTGAAAGGATTTTCGGATACAGAAACAAGATGGAGTTTTCCTTTTCAGACAGGCGATGGCTGCTTCCTGAAGAACTCGGCGACCCTGATATACCCAAAGACTTCGCCCTGGGTCTGCACGTGCCCGGAACCTTTGACAAGATATTAGACATTGACGCCTGCCTTCTCCAGCCGGAAAAGGGAAACCGGATCTTAAACGACGCGCGCGATTTTATAAAATCCTCCGGTCTTCCTCCCTACGGTCTTCGCACCCACGAGGGCTTCTGGCGTTTTTTAATGCTGCGCCACTCCGTGGCCGAAGACAGGTGGCTGGTAAATGTGGTTACATCATCGCGCGATGACCGTGCTCTTAAATCCCTTGCGGATTATTTAACAGACGCACATAAAGATATTGCGGGCGTGGTAAACAATGTAACGGCAAAAAAGGCAGCGGTGGCGTCAGGCGAGTATGAACTGCCGGTGGCCGGCCGCATGGTTCTGGCTGAAAAACTTGGCGGATTCGAATTCGAGGTTTCTGCAAATTCCTTTTTCCAGACCAACACCCGCCAGGCTGAAAAACTCTATGATACCGTGAGACGTTATGCAGGCCTGGAAGGCGGGGAAACCGTGGTGGATTTATATACCGGCACGGGAACGATTCCGGTGTGGCTGGCAAGGGATGCAGGCGAGGTAATAGGCCTGGAGCTTGTGGAGGCGGCGGTGGCTGACGCGGAAAAAAACTGCAGGAGAAACGGGATTGAAAACTGCCGTTTTATTTCCGGGGATATCCGCAGCTCAATTTCAGGCATTGAAAAAACGCCCGAAGTGATGGTTATTGACCCGCCCCGTGCCGGCATGCACAAGGACGTTGTAAAGGCTGTAACCGGGCTGGCGCCGGAAAGGATAGTATACGTATCCTGCAACCCTTCAACCCTGGCGCGGGACCTTTCAATGCTGGCGGAACAATACCGGGTGGAGGAGATCCAGCCCGTGGACATGTTTCCGCACACTTTTCATATAGAGGCTGTGGCAAGGCTTGTGAATAAGACATAAGACAGAGGGTAGAAGACGGAAGACGGAGGACAGAAGGCATAAGGGGGATTCAAAATGAAGGTTGAAATGCAGGCCATCGGCACGTTTTATACGGAGGAAACAGATATTCCCAGGCACTGGAGCATTTCGCAGGCAAGGGGAAAAATTGAGATAGCACCGGAATACAAAGAGGGTCTCAGGGATGTTGAAAAAGGACAGCAGATCACCGTGCTGTTTCATTTTCACAAAAGCCCTGCGTTCACCCCTGACCTGCTGATTCAAAAGCCGCCTCACAAGGATCGCTCATTCGGGGTCTTTTCAATCTGCTCGCCGCGCCGCCCGAATCCCATAGGTCTGTCAGTGCTGCGCGTGACAGATGTCAGCGGCAATGTCATTTACGTGGAAAACATAGACATGATCGATCGGACCCCGATTCTGGACATAAAACCCCATATCACGGGCGACCGGTAAAGCCGTGTTAAAAATCTCCGCCTGCCTGAATCAGTGTTGCCGGGAGCTAAAGATTGTGTTATTTTTATATTAAGAGTTAAAGAATAAGTACTTTCCTGTGCGCCTGCCCCTTAATAAAAAAGGAGCCCGCAGATGAAAACCAGGATTCGCCGCATTCTTTGCGCCACGGACTTTTCGGAAGTATCGCGCATGGTGGTGCCCTACTCAATCGATCTGGCATCAGAGTTAAACGCAGAGCTTTATGTATGCCACGTGATTGACCTGCCCACCATCTCCGTATACGGAGAGGCGGTATTCGACCCTATCACCCAGCAGCAGAGATTCATTGATTTCGCCCGGCGTGAGATCGAAAACGAGCTTCAGGACGCCCCTGTAGAATCCACACCCCTTGTCACAATCGGCCATACCACGGAGGAAATAACCAGGCTTGCCGCAGACTACGACATTGACCTGGTGGTTGCCGCCACCCACGGCCGTTCAGGGATCAAGCGCCTTTTTCTCGGCTCTGTCACTGCACGTCTCATGCGCATTCTCAACTGCCCCATCCTGGTTTTACGCACCATCGAGGAACTGGAAAACCCCCACCGCCAGAAGATTCCCTTCAGGCGAGTGCTGGTTGGGTGCGACTTTTCAGAGGACTCGGATGCAGCAGTGGAATGCAGCATCAACATGGCACAGGAATTCGAATCAGACCTGCATCTCGTGCACGTGGTTGAACCCACCGCATACAAGGGTTACCTGCAGTTTCCTGCAGAATCAGGCGAGCCGGTTCCAGGCGACCTTTACGAGGCCGTAAGGGAAAAGCTTTCAGCCAAGATACCTGAAGATGCCGCCAACTGGTGCCGCAACATCAAAACCGAGGTCCTGGTGGGCAAACCTTACGCAGAGCTGGTGCACTACGCAGACACCCATGACGTGGATCTGATTGCCCTTGGCGTGCGCGGCCACGGTATGGTCGAAAGCCTCCTTGTGGGCTCTACAACCGACCGGGTGGTTCGCAGGGCTCCGTGCCCTGTTCTTTCTGTGAATCCAGGCGCACGGAGCCGCTAGCAAGGCCGCCGGCACTGTTTTTTCAGGCAGGGGCTTCTTCCAGGATCTCTCCCCTTGTGCTGATTACAATTTCTCTGTGCGGCACGGATTCGTCTGCGGCCTCCATTGCCTTTTTCACTATATACGGCAGTCCGCTGCAGCAGGGCACTTCCATAACAACCGTGGTTACGGACCTGATCCCCGCCTGTTTGAACACATCCGTGAATTTGGCGATATACGAGTCTGCGTCATCGAATTTTGGGCATCCCATCATTACGGCCCTGCCTTCGAGCAGTTCCTTGTGCAGATCAGGGTAGGCAACTGCCACACAGTCCGCCAGAACCAGAAGATCCGCGCCCTTCAGGAACTCGGCTTTTGCGGGTACCAGCCTTATCTGAACCGGCCAGTGGGAAAGCGCGGACTGCATCTGTCCTGTCGGTGTTTCAGGCCGTGCTTTTTTTGCAGCCGGGCTGTCAAAGATCCTGATCCGCTGCGAGGGGCATCCGGCACCGGCCATGTTTTCATGCTGCGGCAAGTCTTTTTCCTCAGAGCCCTGCAGGTGTTTTTCCACCGCTTGCTCGTCGAATTCTTCGGCCTCGCGCTCAACTATTTTCAATGCGCCTGTGGGGCATTCGCCCAGGCATGCACCCAGGCCGTCGCAAAGGTTTTCCGAGATAACCCGGGCCTTGCCGTCTATGATTTTGATGGCGCCTTCGGCGCATGCAGGTACGCACTGGCCGCAGCCGTCACAGAGTTCTTCGTCTATTTCGATTATTTTGCGCAGGGTTTTCATTTTTTTTCCTCCGGTATTTATCTTGCTACTGCAGAAAAAGTTCTTCTGCACGCTGTTTTCCGGCCCGGGTAAGAAAGTTTTTGCTGATTGTTTTTTTCAGCTGTTCCGGGTCAGTCTCGTTTTCCTTGCGTTTGTCCTCAATGTTTGCGATCAGGTCTGCATCATAGAGAACCCTGAAATTCAGGGTTTCGTGTTCTTCAGGATGATGGTGCCTGCCTATGATTCCGCAGACCTCTTCGATCAGGGCCTCGTCTGCTCCAAGCTTTTCCATGATCTGCCTTGCAATTGCCGGGCCTTCCTGCTCCTGATATTTCGCTGCAGTACTGCCGTGCTTTTTCTCAGCCTCGTGGATACCTATGTCATGCAGATAAGCCGCCGCAAGTATTACTGCGGGATCCCCGCCTTCCTTGCCTGCAATGGCTTCGGCATGACGGGCCACCCGAGTGGCGTGGCCGATGCGTTTGAAATCGCGGCCGAAGTATTTTTTCATTTCAACTGCTATGCGGTCTTTCATCAGTTCCTGGCGCTGGGCCAAAAGCTCGGGCGGAAGTTCTCCTATGCACTGTTCTGCAAACTTGCAGTAGGCCGCGCATCCGAAATCCATGTTGGGATTCACGAACCTGTGGCCGCAGTTTCCGCATCTGCGCATGGTGTCGTCTTTGAAAAACTCCACCGGTTTCCCGCATTCCGGGCACCGGGTTTCAAAAATCGCGCCTGGCTTCCAGTATCTGCTGTCCTGTCCCGGGCATTTCATATTCATTCCTCCTGATATGGACCCATTAGCGTGGGCTGTTTTTCTTCTGGTGCAAAATAAGCATCATTTATAAAACCGTAAATCTTTTGTCCCTTTTTTAGGACAGTTATCACTATTGCACATTGACTTAAGTCAAGGCCGAAAAAAGCAGGTTTTAACCCGCACAAATTCCAATGACCGAAATTTGAAATCCCGGACAGATGCAAAATGAAACAAATTCCTGAAAAATTGAAAAATCGGTATCAAAGTCGATCCCGGTTTTCCGGTTTAAGCCAAAAGATCATAAATCATTGGCCTTTTTTTGCTTCACCAAGGATTGCTCTCCATTAGCTGTATTGTTGAAAAGCGGCCATGATATTTTATAGTATGGATATACCGTTTATTGAGTTTGTTTCCGGTTTTGCCCGGCTGCTTGCTCCCGGGATATATCCAGGCAAAAAACGAATCTGAGGGGGGATTAAAATGAAGCCAGAAAGCCTGGCTGAAGTAAGGCCCTTTGAAATCTGCTCTATCCGGCCGCCAACTGAGAACAACAGCCTCACCTTCAGGCTGACCCGCAACTGCTACTGGAACAAGTGCGCTTTCTGCCCGGTTTACAAAACTGGAGCGAAGTTTAAAAAACGCAGGGCTGAGGATGTCAGGGCGGATATAACAAACGCACGGATTATAGATGACCTTCTTGCACAAAACGGCATTCACGCCTCATTGGATACCACTAGCATCCAGCGGCGGGCCGTGTCTCTTGTAAACCGGATCAGGCAGGCCAAGCATGAAGCCGGCATCAGGGAGGAACAGCGGGTGCTGCCGCTTGCAGACTCACCGGATCCGCGCATGAGGTGGTTTAGCTCATGGTTCATAGACTATCCCGATATCTCCGACTGCGTCGAGCACCTGCTGTCGTGGAGGCTGTCAGGGTCCTTCAGCTGCTTTCTGGGGGATGCCGACGCCCTTGTATTAAAGCCCGGTTACGTAGAAGACGTAATGTCGCATATAAGGCAGAGCTTTCCCGGTATTGCACGTTTTACAGTATATGGACGCACGCGCACGGCAGCAGGGCTTCGTTCGGAAAAGGAGCTTGCGGCTTTTAAAAACGCCGGCATTGATCGGGTGCACTTCGGGGTGGAAAGCGGCAGCGCCGGGGTGTTAAAAATGGTAAACAAGGGCGCATCCCCGGATGATCATGTGAAAGGTGCGCTAAAGGCTGCAGAAGCCGGGCTTTCCTGCTCGTTTTACGTGATGCCGGGGCTCGGGGGCACTGAGTTGTCAGAGCGGCATGCGGCTGAAACCGCCCGCGTAATAAACAAAGCAAAGCCAGATTATGTGAGAATACGGACACTCGAGATCTTTGACGGGACCCCTCTGGATGTCATGCGCAGGAACGGGGAGTTTACAGAGGCGGATGACGATACGGTCGTGCTTGAAATAAAAAAAATGATCGAAGAGATAAATATCGATACAGAGGTGTTAAGCGACAGCGCCACTAACCTGCTCCAGGTGAACGGCAGGCTTCCCGGGGACAAACAGCAGATGCTTTCGGTAATCCAGGATTATCTTTCCATGGAGCCCAGGCAGCGCCTTGAATACAGCCTCACTTCGAGGCTTGCCTCCTTTGCCGGCCAGTACGGCGGTCTGTCAGACGAGGTTGCAAGCGCCATTGATCCTGTTTTAAAAAACGGCAGCCTTGAGTTGGAAAGGGCATCTGACGAGGA
>JBKHES010000106.1:0-6825 GCA_046540695.1 Desulfobacterales bacterium | reverse complement strand
GGAAGCATCTCGCCGTGGGTATATACGTTGATCCCCTTGCCCTCGGTTTGTTTCAAAATCTGCTCAAGGTCTTTCAGATCGTGGCCTGAGACCAGAAGTGCCTTGCCCTGTTTTGCCCCCAGCGGGACCTCTGTAGGCTCGGGATTTCCGTATGCGCCCGTGTTTGCAGAATCCAGCAGTTCCATGGTGGCAAGATTTATCTCGCCGCACTTTAAAACCAGCCCGAGAAGATCGTCAACACCCAGGCTGTCATCAAGGGTGGCTGCAAGACCCTCGTAGATAAAATCAAATATCTTGTCATCGGTCTTGCCAAGGATTGCTGCATGGTCTGCATAGGCGGCAACACCCTTGATGCCGTAGATAAGGGTCTCGCGCAGCGAATGGATATCCTGGTCGAGAACCGGTCTTTCAGCTTCAGGGCCGAAATTTTCTCCCTGGGAGACAAGCTCCTCCTTGGTGGAAGCCGGGGTAAACGTGGCAGGACCGCTGGTGTAATCCGTCCACCCTCCTGCTGCCCCGACTTTTTTCTTCAGCTGTTCACGGTAATCAACACACTGGTCAATGAGTTTTACAAACCGGTCGGGATCGAAATCCACGTTGGTAAGGGTTGAAAACAGGGCCTCGCAGGCAAAATGATCAATTTTACTGTCCCTGACACCCACCTTGCGGCCCTCGTTTGCCACCTGTGCCAGGCCCTTTACTGCATAGACAAGAACGTCCTGCAGTTCTGCCACGTCCGGCTGCTTGCCGCAGACGCCTATTTTTGTGCAGCCTTCTCCCTTTGCGGTCTGTTCGCACTGAAAACAAAACATGGAATGCCTCCTTTTTTACTTTTGCGCTTTTTCCGGGTTTTTTGTGGAAAAACAATTTTTTCAATGTTTCGAATTTGTTTTAACCCGTGGCTGGCTGGCAGGCCTTGACTTATGTCAAGATGCGAAAAAAATTTTCCCCAAAAACAAAACCCCCGCTTCATCTCACCCAAAAGATAAAGCGGGGGCGGGGTTTATGCAAAAAACAAGGCCCCTGACCGACAGGGGCCCTTAAGGATTATTCTTTGCCGAAAATTGCCTCAGGCCTTTTCGTGCTGCCCGTGGCGTTGGGAAAATCAGGTGCCTTGTGGGCCTTTTCGCCCGTTTCAATGAGATGCCGGGCCTCCTTCATGAATTCGTTATAGCGATGTTTTACCTCGTAGAACCCGTGCCACCAGGTGTAGTCCGGGGCCATCATGGCCGCACCCATGCGCGCGCGACGGCCCTCGTGATGCCACAGCTCGTAGAACTCCACCTCGAGTTTTTCGTCAAACATCTTTGAATCATCGAGCAGGTCTTTTTCATAAAGCTCGTCAAAGATTTCCTTGGCCGGCTTGAAATAGACCTCGTTGTATTCTTCCACCACCTGATCATAGGTCTCGTAATGCTCATCCACCCAGTTGTCTCCGTGACACTGCAGGCAGATTTCCTTCATCTTGTCGCGCTCCACCTCCCAGTTGGTTTCTGCAGGGAATGCCTCGAATTCTGAGGGCCGCACCGTCAGAGGCGCCTGGATTTCCCAGGAGAGACGTTCTGTTACGTCGTGCGTGGTGCGCGTGGAGCCTGCACCCGACATGTGGCACGACGCGCACGTGGGCGCCCTGTAATCAACTCCCGGGGACCAGGTGCCGGGCGATGAATCCCAGTTGTACTCGTCTCCGAAAGTATCATAGATGGCGCCGTGCTTGGATTCTGTATAAATCTCTATCTGTGGATGATCGGGACCCAGATGGCACTGGCCGCATGCCTGGGGCTTTCTGGCCTCCATTACGGCAAACCTGTGCCTGGTATGGCAGGAACTGCAGCTTCCCTTGCTTCCGTCGAGATTTATCCGGCCCACTCCCACGTTGGGCCATGTTTCAGAGGTAAGGTCTCCTTCCTCGTCTTGTTCAAGTACAGTGCCGTGGCAGTAAAAACATCCGCTGGCGCGTTCGAAATCGCTGTTCATACCCTTTTTTAACCAGGGGTCGATCTCCCAGATTATCTCAAGGGTGTTTGCGTGCTTGCTGCGGCTGTACTGCTCGGCCTCGTCCGGATGGCAGCGCGAGCAGTCCTTTGGAGTCACCACGCCGGCCACCGGTACCCTGTATTCTTTTCTGCCCCACTTGTTATCCGATTTTTCATACTGCTGGTAATGATCCCTGCTCACGTCCGGGTCGGTCTTATCAGCCTTGTGGCAGTCTATGCAGGTTATATTGGCGCTCGCATGCCTGCTGTTTGCCCAGTCTGCAAATATCCCGGGGCTTTCCTGCTTGTGGCACTTTATACATGCAATGCCTTCTTCCGGGATGCTGCGCTCGATCCTGAATTCTTTTTCCTTTAAGGTGTTTTCCTGCGCCTGTAAAAATGCCGCGCAGCATAAAAACAGCAGAAGAAAAATCATTACAGCCGCGGTGCTTATAAACGACTTTTTCATACCCGCCCTCCCTGAAAAAATATGGTTTTAATCAATTTACCTGATATTGTTTATAATTGTATACTTCCGAGGGATTGTGTACCAGGTCCCGGTGGCAGTCCACGCACTTTTTCTCTCGTCCTTCCAGCGCGTACACCACGGAGCGGTGGGCCAGCATGGCACCGCGGTTTTCAGGTATATGGATTATGTTGCGGTGACACTTCTGGCACTGGGCGTTGTCAAATGACTCGTAGGCCTTCATCCGGTTTTTTTCGCGGTCGTATTCATCCATGGTAAAATGAACCACCACGTCTTTTATCCCGTGAAGTGTCTTTTTGTAGAAAAAGTCTATTGTGTCATGGGGTGCAGGCAGATGACAGTCCATGCAGTCTGCAACAACCCCCTGGGCGTTGTTTACGTGCGTTGACGTCTTCCAGGTATTGTAGGCGGGTTCGATTTCGTGGCATGATGCGCAGAACTGAGGAGTTGACGTCCGCACCATGGTGTAATAGGTCATTGAAAAGAGAGGAAATGCTATAACTATTCCCACTGCCACCAGCAAAAGGGCTTTTAAGTAAGGACTTTTCCCCCTCATAGGCATTTCCCGGTTTCGGGTGCAGTTCACAAGATTCCAGCCTGAAGCTCGAACTTGTTTAAAAAACACATAACAGCGGTTTAAAATTCTGTCAAATCAACGCGGCAATTTTCAGCAATTGCCGGTGAAGAACTATCAGGTTGTTGTTATGCTGTTTCAGTCTTATCGGGATCGGGATCGGCATCGGAGTCGATTTCGATCCCGATCCCGATCCCGATAGTAATAGCGATAGCGATTTTGGAAAAACCGGGGGACCGGGCATTGCGCATCACTAAACCGGTATTATTCTATGTTTGGAATATATCCGAAAAAAGGACAGTTAAAATGAAACCAAAGAAAAAAATATATCCGGTTTTACTGCTCGCGGCGGTGATTCTGCTGATTGCAGCCGCATTCACGGCGGCAGGGCCGGAAGAAAGGCAGTATAAAATGAATGACAATGAAGCTGGCACACAAAACCCCGGGGTCGCCACATTTGCAGGAGGATGTTTCTGGTGCATGGAGCCGCCTTTTGAAAAGCTTGAAGGGGTAATTTCGGTTACTTCCGGGTATGCAGGCGGAAACGAGGAAAACCCCTCCTACGAAGAAGTTGCTTCAGGCCAAACCGGGCACGTGGAGGCAGTTCAGATCGAATATGACCCGGGGACAATCTCTTATGACCGTCTGCTCGAGGTGTACTGGCAGCAGATTGATCCCACTGATTCGGGCGGCTCATTTGTGGACCGCGGGCCGCAGTACAGATCTGTGATCTTTTACCACGATGAAGAACAAAAAAAGCATGCGGAACAATCCCGGCTTGCCGTTTCTGAATCCGGATTGTTTGAAAAACCGGTTGCCACTGAAATCATGCCCTTTACGACTTTCTACAAAGCAGAGCAGTACCACCAGGATTATTATAAACAAAAGCCGCTTCGCTACAAGTTCTATAGATATAACTCCGGCAGAGACGGATTTATTGAAAAGCACTGGGAAAATCCTGAAGCCCCCGACCCTTTCGGGGAGTCCGGAAACAGCCGGAATTACGAAAAACCCGGTCTTTCAAAATTAAGGCAACGCCTTTCGGATCTCCAATACCGGGTAACCCAGGAAGACGCCACTGAAAGGGCTTTTGAAAACGAATACTGGGACCACAAGGAGCCTGGAATTTACGTGGATATAGTATCAGGCGAGCCGCTGTTTGCATCAGTTGACAAATTCGATTCAGGCACGGGCTGGCCGAGCTTTACCAGGCCCATCGAGCCGGACGCAGTGGTCGAAAGGACTGACAAGGGCTTTTTTACCACCAGAACAGAGGTGCGCAGCAGGCATGCGGACTCTCACCTGGGCCATGTTTTTGACGACGGCCCGCCTCCTGCGGGCAAAAGATACTGTATCAACTCCGCCGCCCTGAGGTTCGTTCATGCAGAAAACCTGGAAAAAGAGGGCTACGGGCTATACATGAAGCTTTTTGAGCAGGAATGATAAATCAGGAATCCTCTATCACCCTGCGGAGCTTTTCTGAAAGAGTGCGGCGGGAAAAGGGCTTCTGGATGAAGCAGTGTTCGGGACATACCTCCTTTGACCCGGAGATAAAGGCGGTATTTCTGCTCGTCTATTTCGCTGCACATCTGTCGCGTCCCTGTGCCTTGGCCTCGTAGAGCGCCTCGTCAGCCCTTTTTATAAGGCTCTCCGGTACATCCTCCGTCTTTAACTCAGCTATGCCTACGCTTACGGTGATCTTATACCCCCTGTCTTCCAATACATCCACGCCGGACAGGACCTGTCTTAGCCTGTCTCCGAAAGCCAAAGCCCTGTCCATGGCTGTGTGCGGCAGAAACACTATGAACTCCTCGCCCCCGAAGCGGGCAGGAAAATCCTCAAGCCGGCAGTTCTGCTTGAGAACCCAGGCAAACACCTTTAACACCTCGTCTCCCGCATCATGGCCCAGTGTATCATTGACCCGCTTGAAATGATCCAGGTCCATCATTGCCACGGAAAGCGCAAAGCCCCGCCTTTGAGCAAGGGAGAACTCCTCTTCGTATCTTTCCTTGAAATACCGCCTGTTTGCAAGGCCAGTCAACGGATCTGTCCTGGAGAGCTCGGTTATTTTTGCGTGGGCCTTTTCAAGATCCCTGTTCTTTCTCACGAGCTCACGGGTGAGAGCCGACAATTCATTGTTTAAAAGCGACATGGTTTCCAGGACCTCGTTGTCAGTCCCCCCCATTCTGTCGCCCAGCACCAGAAAACCCCCTTCGACTTCGAAGGCATAGCATTTATAAAGAATTTCAGTATAGCAAACCTTCAGCATCTGAGGGGTCAGGCCGCCGTATTCCCTGGAGACAAGAAGAGAAAACTGCCCATCATCCTCCAGCTCGCACAGGATATCTCCGAGATAGCGGCCAAGGGGTTTTTCCGGGGCATGCAGAGTTCTTGTCAGGTTTTCGTTGCAGGCAGAAATTATATAGTTTTCATCCGTTGCCACGACAAGGGCAGTACCTGAAGCCTCAAAAAATGCTGATATAATTTCCGGATTATTTCTTACTGCATCAAAAAGTTTCATTTGCTTTTTTTCTTCATCCACCTGTCTGCAAGAAGCGCCGCCTCCCTGCAGTCCGCGGCGCAGCCGTCTGCTCCCAGTTTTTGGGCAAGCTCAGGGCAATCGTTGAAAACAAGGCCTCCCACCATTATCCACGGCTGGCTGTGGGCCGGCCAGGAGCGTATTTGCCGTATAATACCTCTTATGTATTCAAGGTTAAATACCATGGTTACCGAAATTGCCGCAATATCAAAATCCCCGGCGGATATGGATTCCAGGAAGTCCTGCGCAGGGGTGTTTGCCCCGAAGTAGACAACCTCCCAGCCGTCGGCCTCCAGGACATTGGCCACCATGGTGGTCCCGATTTCGTGGAACTCGTTTACCCCTGCAGTGACCGCGGCCTTACCCCTGGCCTCGCCAATTTGTTCCATGAATTCAAGGTACTGCATTGACATGATGCGGTTTACGATTGCGGAGGCAATGTGTTCGGCAGCCACGCTGATCTCGCCTTCCTCCCACTTTCTGCCCACTGAATACATGGCCGGCTGGATTACGTTCAGGTAGAAATCCGCAAGTTCGGCAGAGGAGTTCACGGACCGAGCCGCAACCCTTGTGCATTCCTGGCGGTCTGCATTGAGAAGGCCCCGGACAAATGTATCAAAGGTATCTTTCCACTCTGAGGAGGGCTCCGGCAAAACAGGTGAATAATCCCCGGCAGCCCTTATAAAATCTTCGTGCCTGTCAAGCATCCATTCATAAACCCTTATCAGGGGTGCTGCTTCATCAGGATGCAGAAATTCACCCAGGACCCGGACCCAGGACTGCAGGTGAACGGGAAAATACTCATAATCAAACCCGTGATTGTGATATGTCCGGTACACCCATGGCACGGTTTTCGCCAGAAGCCCCCAGGCGTTGAGGGCGAATACGTTGTGCATAAAAAGCGCGTGGTTTTTATGATTTTCAAACATCATGCCTGCAGGGTTGCCGCCGGTGAGCATGCTGATGTCAGCCCTGGAGGCCATGACGAAGTTCACCTTTTCAACAAGCTCACCCATCCGGTCCCTATAGGCTTTTACGCTTTGCTGCGGTATTTCCGGCAGCTCTTCGATGCCGCCCACCAGGTCTGCTTGCATGGTTCCTCCGGAAAAAAGCAATGACTTTTCATTGATAAGATGAAATTTCAGGCAAATACGGTTTCACTTTATTATGATAGCATTATTTTTTTTCTTTGACAGCATAAAGTTTGCCCGGTTTTTCTGCTAACCTGTTTTTCTGCCAACCATAGGTT
>JBKHES010000105.1:0-6845 GCA_046540695.1 Desulfobacterales bacterium | reverse complement strand
GTGCTTTTTTTAATGAACAGTGAAGTTGCTCTCACATTTTTTAAAAACATTATATACTGCCGGTTTGATGAATTTTCAAGCCTGATTAAAAATAATGAATATCACGGATTTTTTCAAGTCGCGGCAATCGGCATATATTAAGTTCCTTTTCTGATTTTTTTCGTGGTTTGATCGAAATCGGGATCGAAATCGACTCTGATCCCGATCCCGAGAAGACTGAAACAGCATAACAACAACCTGACAATCCTTCGCCGGCAATTGCTGAAAATAAGGCGTCGTTGTTGACATGCCGGGCAGGCTGTATTAAACAATAACATTTTTAATTCGATATCCGAGGAAGAACCCTAATGGGAAATATACATTCACATGAGCGTCAGCAATTTGAATCACTTTTCCGCCAGGAGCAGATAGATTTTCTGGAGCAGAGGGTGACCGTGCTGGATGCTTTTCTCCAGACAGAGCAGCACGTGAGCGTACAGCACCTCCACTCGCTGCTGATAGAACAGGGCCACAGCTTCAGCCCTGATTTTATCGAGGAAACCCTGGAGTTGATGTGCAGATACGGCTTTGCCCAGAAAAACCGATTCAAAAACGGCCTCCCTCTTTATGAGCACAGGCACCTGGGCCAGCACCACGATCACATGATCTGCACCAAGTGCGGCAGGATAATCGAGTTCGAAGACAGCCGGCTCGAGGATTTGCAGATGGAAGTTGCCCGAGGTCACGGCTTTCACATGCTCCAGCACAAAATGGAGATCTACGGAATATGCGACCGGTGCTTAAGCGAGCGGATGCACAGGATGCCGCTTGTCTCGGCCAAAACCGCTGAACGGGTTGTTATCAGGGAGCTTTCCGGGGGCACGAGCTCCAGGCTGAGGCTTATGAGCATGGGCCTGCGGGTGGGAGACGAAGTGGAGATAATCACCAATTACGGCAAGGGTCAGATGGTGGTGGCAGCGGGAAATCAGCGCTATGTTCTCGGAAGAGGGCTTGCCCAGAAAATAATCGTGGAGCCCGTATAGGCGATGGAAAAACATGCAGGCATTCGCTTGAGCCACATGAAAGAAGGCCAGTCGGGCCGAATTATTTCCGTGGGAGGCGATATGCGGCTGAGGCGCCGTATACTTGAAATGGGCATTACCACCGGCTCGGAGTTTTATATTGAAAAATACGCACCCCTGCGGGATCCGCTTGAACTGACAGTGAGGGGGATGCACGTGTCTTTGAGGGTCAGCGAGGCAGAAGCAATTACAGTACAACCCCTGGAGCGACTGCATGGATAAAAAGCGCCTCAGGATAGCTCTTACGGGAAACCCCAATTCCGGCAAGACCACGGTTTTCAATCATCTTACCGGCACCCGCCAGAAAGTGGGCAACTGGCCGGGGGTGACAGTGGAAAAAAAAGAAGGCGATATTGAAAAATTCGGACGTCACCTCAAAATCATCGACCTGCCGGGCACCTACAGCCTGACTCCCTTTTCAATCGAAGAAATAGTGGCCAGGGACTTTATACTGGAAGAAAACCCTGACGTGGTAATAGACATCATTGACGCCTCCAACCTGGAGCGCAGCCTTTATCTTGCCAATCAGCTGCGCGAACTGGACTGCAAGGTGATCTTTGCCTTGAACATGGCAGACCTCGCGGAATCCAGGGGCTACAGAATCGACAGGGAGAAACTCTCAGAGCTGCTCGGCGTGCCTGTGGTTTTCACCGTCGGAAACAAGGGCAGGGGCATAGAGGATCTGCTGGCCGCGGCCATAGAACATGCTGAATCCGGGCAGGGAATACCCGAGTCAAGAAAGGTGCGCTACAGCAAGGATATTGAACAGGCCATATCCGATCTGCGCTCGGCAATAGAGGAGAAAAGCGGCCCGGATTTTCCTTATAACCCCAGGTGGACCGCGGTTAAACTGCTTGAAGACGACTCCATTATCAGGCAGCGGCTGGCGCAGATACTGGGAGAAGGCCATTGCAATGATCTGCTCGAAAGGGCCGGAAAGCTCCGGGCAAGGCTGGCTGACCTGTTTAACGAAGAACCCGAGATAGTTATGACAGATGAGCGCTACGGGTTTATTGCAGGTATAATAAAGGAGGTGGTTTCAACTTCAAGGCGCAGGCGGGCCGACATTTCCAGAAACATCGATCTTGTTCTCACAAACCGGTTTCTGGGGTTTCCAATATTTATTTTCTTTATATGGGCGATGTTTCAGCTCACCTTCACGCTGGGGGCCTACCCCATGGCCTGGCTTGAATCAGGCATAGCATGGCTTTCTTCCGGACTCGACGTATTGCTCCCCGCCGGGATTCTCAAGGAGTTTCTCCTTGACGGTGTAATTGCAGGCGTGGGCAGTGTCATTGTTTTTCTGCCCAACATACTGCTGCTTTTTTTCTGCATTGCCCTGTTTGAGGATACCGGCTACATGGCCCGGGCGGCCTTTCTCATGGACAGGATAATGCATCTCATCGGTCTTCACGGAAAATCCTTCATCCCCATGCTCATGGGCTTCGGCTGCAATGTCCCGGCCATAATGGCAGCACGCACACTGGAGAGCAAAAAGGACCGGATACTTACGGTGCTTATAACCCCGTTTATGTCCTGTTCCGCCAGATTGCCTGTCTACATAGTTCTTGCAGGCACCTTTTTTGCCGCACATGCGGGAACCGTGATCTTCATGCTCTACCTCGGGGGAATTGCAGCTGCTATAGTCACCGGCAGGCTGTTTCGGAGCTTTCTTTTAAAGGGTGAAGACGCCCCGTTTGTAATGGAGCTTCCGCCATACCGGGTCCCTATGGTTAAAAGCCTTTTGATTCACATGTGGGACAGGGCCAAGATGTTTTTAAAAAAGATGGGAGGTGTTATACTGGTGGGCTCCATAGTTATATGGGTGCTGTCTGCCTATCCCAAAGATATTGATTATTCGGTTGATTATGATGCCCGGATCGATACCATCATGCGGAATTCCGCCGAAGAAAAGGCTTCGGCTCCGCAGGGGGAAGCCGAAGAGATTGCGCAAAAGCGCTCAGAGCAGATTGCTGAACTCGCCCGGGCCAGGAGCGTGGAGCATGCTGAGAAATCATACCTGGGAAGAATCGGCATGGTGGTATCCCCTGTATTCGAACCCATAGGCATTGACTGGCGGGGAAGCGTTGCCATCCTGACGGGTTTCGTGGCCAAGGAAGTGGTTGTAAGTACCATGGGTGTGCTGTATGCTGTCGAAGGAGACACCGAATCGGATGCTCTCAGAAGGGCTCTGCGAAATTCCGGCATGACGCCTGCAGCGGCCCTTGCAATGATGGTGTTCGTGCTTCTCTACATTCCCTGCCTTGCGGCCGTAACCGCAATTGCCAGGGAAACCGGCTCTGTAAGGTGGGCACTTCTGAGCGTGGGTTATACTACTTCAGTGGCCTGGCTTGCGGCTTTTGCAGTATACAGGGCTGGTCAGTTTTTTTGAGATAAAGCTCAAAATTCTTGCTTATATGCATGCCAATGGGGTATGAATATATGAAACCGGAAAAACCAGAAACGAATACAAACCGCCGGTTGGATTGGAGACGGTTATGACGCATTATAAGGTATCATTTCTGCCGCATGAAAAACAGATAGAAGTAGAAGAAGGCGAACACCTGATCAGGGCGGCCATGGATGCAGGGGTGCATATCAACGCCTCATGCGGCGGCGAAGGGGTCTGCGGCAAGTGCCGTGTTTTAATTGAAAGCGGGGAAGTAGAAGATGGCGTCTCCGAGCAGTTAAGCAGTGAAGATATTGAAAAGGGTTATCGCCTGGCATGCCTTTCAAAGGTCAAAAGCGATCTCACGGTGCGAATACCCACGGAATCCTTTATTGACGCCAAATTCCTCAACCTGCAGGGCACGCCCAGGAAAACCGCAAGGATCAAGCAGTTAAACCTCGAGGATTTAAAGGAAAAGGGTCTTTTTCTGCCGCCGGTGGAAGAACTCTACGTGGAAATGCCCGTTCCGGACAGCATGGACAACGAAGCTGATGTAACCCGACTTGTGGGTGCGCTGCGCCGGGATCACAACGAACATCGTCTTGAATTCGATCTTACGGTGGTCCGCAAGGTCCCGGACGTTTTCCGGGAGGCGGACTTCAAGGTGACCGCCAATATTGCCAGGCCGGTGCGGGAAGACGGCAGAAACCGTGTCATAAACGTACAGCCCGGGGACACCACCGCCCGCAACTTTGCCATTGCCGTGGACATCGGCACCACAACCATATATGGCCAGGTCATAGACCTGATTTCGGGAGAGGTTCTTGCTCAGTACGGGGATTTCAACGGACAGATTAGCTACGGCGAGGATATCATCAGCCGCATAGTTTACGCGGAAAAAAAAGGCGGGCTGGAAAAACTCCATTCACTGGCTGTTTCCACGATCAACTCCGTGATTAAAAAGATAATCAGGAAATCAGGCGTAAACAGCGACGAGATATCCACCATCACATTTTCCGGCAACACCACCATGACCCAGCTGTTTTTAAACGTGAATCCCAGATACATAAGGCGTTCGCCATATGTGCCCGCAGCAAATACCTACCCCCCATTCAAGGCCATGGAAATCGGCCTGGAACTGCCTGAACACGTGACCGCCCTGGTTTACCCCCAGGTGTCCAGCTACGTGGGCGGAGATATAGTCGCAGGAGTCATGGGATCAGGCATGTACCAGGATGAAGAGGTGACGCTTTACATGGATATCGGCACCAACGCTGAGGTGGTGATAGGCAACAAGGACTGGCTGGTTTGCGCTGCCTGTTCCGCCGGCCCGGCGTTTGAGGGCGGAGGCATAAAACTTGGAATGCGTGCGGCGGAAGGCGCCATCGAGGATTTTTCCATTGACCCAGGCACGCTGGAACCCATGAATGTAACCATCGGAAATGTACGCCCCCGCGGAATCTGCGGAAGCGGACTGATTACAACCGTGGCCGTGATGTTTGAGATGGGTATCATAGACAACCGGGGTAAGTTCAACCGGGATCTGGACACACCCCGTCTCAGGGAGGTTGATGGTGTTTATGAGTTCGTGCTGGCATGGAAGGATGTTGCAGGCGTGGACCGGGACGTGGTGATCTCGGAGATAGACATAGACAATCTCATCCGGGCCAAGGGGGCTATCTACAGCGGCTGCATGACCCTTCTATCCGAGGTGGGCCTTTCCATCCACGACCTGGACCGGATAATAATGGCAGGCGGTTTCGGAAGCTACATCGATCTGGAAAAAACCATGACCATAGGCCTGCTGCCGGAAATTGACGCTGAAAAGGTTACATTCATCGGAAACGGCTCCCTGATGGGGGCAAGGATGAGCGCTCTTACAAACAGCATCAGGAGGGACGTGGTCGCGACCCTAAAAAAGATGACAAACTTCGAGCTCTCCGAGACACAGTCCTTCATGGACAATTATGTTGCAGCCCTTTTCCTGCCCCATACAGAGCAGAACCTGTTTCCGAAACTAAAGGCGCGGCTCGAAGAAAGAAACCGGCAGATGGGGCAGCAACATTAGTTTTTCCTGTATATGCACCGGCGGCCGAAAAACTGTTTGTATAATTATTGACAAATCATTTTTTTTTGGTAATAAAATTACCTTTTATATCTATACATTTATATAGGCGGGGTGTGCCGTTTTTAAGGATATCGCGTCAGGATACCGCATCAACCGAAATCCCATAATAATAAGGAGGTAACATTGGGCTTCGAAATCTACAAGGAAACCTATGCAGGCAGCATCAGGCCGATCACCCTCGGCAAAGGTGACAAAGCCGTTACGGTCGGCGGAGAAGGCTGTCTCCCGCTTTACACGTTCGAAGGGGAGATGCCCAATAAGCCCAGAATAGCAATGGAAATCTGGGACATGGAACCGACGGACTGGTCAGAGGTGGCCAAAAAGCCCTTTGAGGACGTCCTGTCTGATCCCGCCGCGTGGGCCAAAAAATGCGTTGAAGAATACGGCGCCGAAATGATCGTGCTTCAGCTCAAAAGCGCCGACCCGAACGGAAATGATGCAAGCCCGGACGAAGTCGTTGACAATGTAAAGAAAGTGCTGGCCGCCATTGATGTGCCCCTGATCCTTTGGGGAACAACAAATGTGCAGAAAGACGAGGAGGTATTGAAAAAGGTCTCCGAGTCCTGCGAGGGTGAAAACCTTATACTGGGTCCGGTGGAAGACGACAACCACAAGGGCATAGGCGCAAGCGCAATGGCTTTCGGACATACAGTGATCGCATCATCGCCCATTGACGTAAACCTGGCAAAGCAGGTCAATATACTTCTGGAAAATCTCGGCGTCCCCAATGATCGCATTCTGATTGACCCCACCACGGGCGGCCTCGGATACGGCATGGAATATTCCTACTCGGTCATGGAAAGAATCAAGATGGCCGCGCTTCTCCAGGGCGACGACAAGCTGCAGTATCCCATCATAAATAACCTGGGCAACGAGGTCTGGCGCTGCAAGGAAGCCAACCAGGGCGCAGACGAGGCCCCTGAGCTGGGCGATCCCGAAAAACGGGGCATACTCATGGAAACAGTGGGAGCTGTTTCATACCTTATGGCGGGCTCTGATATCCTTATCATGCGGCATCCTGAATCCATCCGGATGGTAAAAAGCTTTATTGACCTTATCATGGAAGGCGGCTCAGCCGAAGACATTGCGCCGATTTCCAAGCAGCTCGCAGACGTGGACATTGATTTTGCTTCCATGTCGCCTGAACCGGATCTGACCATCGAAGAGGAAAAGCCCAAGGCTGCGGCAAAGAAGGCCGCTCCGAAGAAGGAGGAAAAGAAGGCCGAGCCCGCAAAGGAAGAAAAGAAGGCCGAGCCTGCAAAGGAAG
>JBKHES010000104.1:0-6944 GCA_046540695.1 Desulfobacterales bacterium | reverse complement strand
ATAAAGCATGGAGGCTGATTCAAATAAAAAGGGAAGAGATGCCGCGGCGGCGATCAGCCCTGTTAAAAAACAGAAAAACAAAGCCCCCAGAACCATGCGGGTGACAGGGGGAAGGACCCGCGCCCTGTTTTCATGTGCCCTGCTTTCCATGGCAGCCCCGGGGACTCAGGTGTTGTTTTTCAGCAATGACCACCGCCTTGCCGGTTTCACGCGGCCTGCAGGCGTCCGGGGAAACTTGCGGTCATTTTTTCAATGCCCGGTCCAGGTCCTCGATAATGTCGTCTATATGCTCGATGCCTATTGACAGCCTTACCATGTCCGGGCTGACCCCGGCCGCGACCTGCTGGTCCTCAGAGAGCTGAGAATGAGTGGTGCTTGCAGGGTGAAGCGCAAGACTCTTTGCATCTCCAACGTTTGCAAGATGTGAAAACAGCTCCAGGCTGTCTATAAACTTCCTGCCGGCATCCCGGCCGCCTTCAATGCCGAATACCACCATTGCGCCGAAGCCTTTTTCAAGATAGCGGGATGCGGTCGGGTATGAAGGGTCGTCTTCCAGCCCGGGATATCGAACCCAGCTTACCCCCGGATGCTGTTTTAAATACCGGGCCACTGCCATGGCGTTTTCACAGTGGCGCTCCATGCGAAGCGGCAGAGTCTCCATGCCCTGCAGAAAGATCCAGGCGTTGTCCGGCGAAATGCAGGCCCCGAGATTCCTCAAAGCCACCATGCGCATACGCATGACAAATGCAACAGGGTTGTTTTCCCCCAGGTCTGTTGAAAACCGAATGTTGAAATTGCTCGAATCCGGGGTGTTAAACAGCTTGAATTTCGGGTCTGTCCAGTCAAAATTCGCCCCGTCTATAACTATGCCGCCTATGCCGGTGCCGTGGCCTCCTATCCACTTTGTTGCCGAGTTGACCACTATGTTTGCCCCGTGCTCAAAGGGGCGCAGCAGATACGGAGTGGTAAACGTGCCGTCGATGATCAGCGGGAGATGATGCTTTTGCGCGATTTTTGCCACTGCTTCAATGTCAGTGACATCCAGTGACGGATTTCCTATGGTTTCGGCGAAAAGGGCGCGCGTGTTTTCGTTTATCGCGGATTCAAAATTTCCGGGATTGCGGGGATCCACGAACCTGGTGCGGATGTTGAACTGCGGCAGGATGCTGTCAAACATTGTATAAGTGCCGCCGTAGAGGTTGCTTGCTGAAACGATTTCCTCGCCTGCGGAACAGATGTTTATAACCGAGTTAAAAATCGCAGAAGTACCGGATGACAGGGCCAGGGCCGCGCCTCCTCCCTCCATCGAGGCCATGCGCTTTTCCATGACCTCGCTGGTGGGATTCATCATCCTGGTGTATATGTTGCCCGGCTCCTGGTAGGAAAAAAGCCTGGCCGCGTGATCAGAGTCCTTAAACACGTATGATGTTGTCCGGTGCACCGGCACGGCCCGGGCGCAGGTGCCTGGATCCGGGAACTGGCCCGCGTGAAGGCATCTGGTTTCCAGCTTGTGCTTTTCAGACATAACCACCGTCCTGTTTGTTGTCTATTCAAAAAGTTCCGTGCTTATGTAGCGCTCTCCGGTGCTCGCCAGAATGGTTACGATGCGTTTTCCGGCGGATTCAGGCCTTTTTGCCACTTCCAGGGCCGCCCATACAGACGCTCCCGAGGATATGCCGCAAAGCAGGCCCTCCTGTTTTGCAAGCAGGCGCGCGGTGTCAATGGCCTGCTCGTTTGTCACGGAAATGACCTCGTCAATAACGGACTGATCCAGGTTGTCAGGGATAAACCCCGCCCCTATTCCCTGGATCTTGTGAGGCCCCGGCTGCCCGCCGGAAAGCACCGGTGAGTCGGCCGGCTCCACTGCAATGGCCTTAAAATCAGGGTTGCGGGCCTTCAACGCCCGGGCCACGCCTGTTATTGTACCCCCGGTTCCCACGCCTGAAACAAAAATATCCACGTTACCGCCCGTATCGCTCCATATTTCCTCCGCAGTGGTCCTGCGATGGACCTCGGGGTTGGCGGGATTTGAAAACTGATCCGGCATAAAGGCGTTGTCATAAGTGGCAACCATTTCCCCGGCCGTCTGTACAGCGCCTTTCATCCCGTATTCGCCCTGGGTTAGCACGAGTTCCGCGCCGAGATGGGCGAGCAGCCTGCGGCGCTCCATGCTCATGGTATCCGGCATTGTAAGGCACAACCGGTATCCGCGGGCTGCGCACACAAATGCCAGTGCTATGCCGGTATTTCCGCTGGTGGGCTCCACTATCAAGCCTCCCGGCTCAATCAGACCCTGCCGCTCTGCCGCCTCTATCATGGAAACCCCGATGCGGTCCTTAATGCTTGACAGGGGATTGAAAAACTCAAGCTTGCCGTAGACCTCCGCGCCGTCTTGTTCCGCCGACGCCTGCTGTGCAATCCTGTTTAAGCGCACCAGCGGGGTTTTGCCCGTGGTCTGCATAATGTCGGTATAAAGTTTCATGGCCGAAGCTCCGGGTGCTTTTATACATTCATTCCGTTTTTTTTGTAAATCAGCCTGGGGGCCTCCATAAGCACTGTGGTATCGGGCTGAACCGACTCGGTGAGCCACACGTTGCCGCCGATTACCGAGCGGGCGCCGATCACTGTATTGCCGCCAAGTATGGTGGCCCCGGAATAAATCACCACGTCGTCCTCGATTGTGGGATGCCGCTTGGTATCCCGCATCTGGTCAGCCCTGGCCGACGGCACCGAAAGCGCGCCTATTGTAACGCCCTGATAGATGCGCACGTTGTCGCCTATTTCCGCGGTCTCGCCTACCACCACGCCGGTGCCGTGGTCAATGGTAAAGCTGTCTCCTATGGCCGCGCCCGGATGAATGTCGATACCCGTGGTTCTGTGGGAACGCTCAGTCATCATACGCGGGATCAGCGGGACTGAAAGGGCGTGCAGCCTGTGGGCTATCCTGTAGGCGGTTATGGCAAACATTCCGGGGTAGCTGAAAATGATCTCGTCATAACTCTTGGCTGCTGGATCGCCCTTGTATGCTGCTATCACATCCATGGCAAGCTTCTGCTGAAGCGACGGCACTGATTCCAGAAACGCAAGGGCGGTTTCGTAGCCCCTGTCCCTGCAGTCAGTGCAGGCCTGGTCGAACTTAAAGCATTCATAGCGGATGGCGCGCGTGATCTGCTCTGACAAAGTGTCATAAAGCCTGGAGACCTGGCTTCCCATGCTGTATTTGAGATTCACCGGGTCGATTCTCTCGCTGCTGAAAAAGCCCGGAAACAGTATGGCCCTGAGCTGGTCGAGAATATCAGCAACGTCTGCCTCAGAGGGAATCGGCTCGTAGTCGATATGTGTGTAGCACTGCTCCTGGCCGCACCCGGCGAGTATATTTTCCACAACATCGGTTAGCTTTTCTCTGTAGCCGGAATAATTATCCGCCTCGTGCCTGCATGTTAAAGGATCTGTATTTTGCTCTTTAGAGGTCATTTATAATTTCCTTACTGAACCTCGCAGGAACCTGCTTTCCAGAAAGGCGACATCTGCCGCAGCCTATCTATTATGCCGGGAATCCGGCTTACCACTGAATCCACTTCATCCTCCGCGGTGTACCTGCTTAAACTCAGGCGTATGGAACCGTGCGCGGCTGTAAACGGCACGCCCATGGCCCGCAGCACGTGGGAGGGCTCCAGGGTGCCCGAGGTGCAGGCGGAACCCGAGGAAGCGCAGATGCCCAACTGGTCGAGCATCAAAAGTATGGCCTCGCCTTCCACGTATTCAAAGCTGACGCTCACGGTATTGGGCAGACGCCTGTCTTTTGCCCCGTTTAAAAGGGTGTTGGGTATTTTTGACATTATACCTGACTCCAGCCTGTCGCGCAGGCCGCGAACCCTGTCTATTCCGGATTCCAGGTGCTGGGATGCAAGTTCGGCAGCCCTGCCCATGCCTATTATGGAAGCGGTGTTTTCCGTGCCTCCGCGGCGGCCGCCTTCCTGATGCCCGCCTATTAAAAACGGCGAAAACTTGGTCCCCTTTTTCAGGTAAAGGGCCCCCACTCCTTTGGGGGCGTGGAACTTGTGCCCGGCAAGGGAGAGCATGTTTACAGGAAAGGATTTGACGTCCACGGGCAGCTTGCCGATTGCCTGCACCCCATCCGTGTGAAAGCAGATCCCGCGCTCCGCGGCGGCTCTTGCAATCTGCTCCACCGGGAAAATCACCCCTGTCTCGTTGTTTGCCCACATTACGCTTACAATTGCAGTGTCGTCTGTAAGGCTTTCATAAAGATAATCTATGTCAAGACGCCCCTCGCGGTCAACAGGCACCCAGGTGACACGATAACCAGTTTTTTCCAGGTGCTCGCAAAGATTTTTGATCGCAGGGTGTTCCACACGGGTTGTTACTATGTGCCTTTTGTCAGGGTTGGCTTTTAAGGCGCCCCAGATTGCGGTGCTGTCGCTTTCAGTGCCGCAGGAGGTAAAAGTTATCTCCTCCGGGGATGCGTTGATTAGTGCTGCAAGCTTTTCCCTTGCCTCCGAGAGCTTTCTGCCCACCATACCGCCAAATGCATGCATTGAGGAGGGATTGCCGTAATACTGCGAGAAAAAGGGCGTCATTTCCTCGACCACTTCAGGGGCGACCCTGGTGGTGGCGTTGTTGTCCATGTAAATTATGTCGTTCATTGCCTGACCTCCTCCACTGACAGCTCCGGAGTCACGAATTCCTTCAGCTTCTGCTCCACGTAGTTTTTCAGGGTCAGTTCCGAGGCGCTGCAGTTGGCACATGTGCCGATGAGCTTTACGTAGACAGTGTTTCCGTCAACATCCACGAGCTCGATATTGCCGCCGTCTTTTCTCAACGCCGGCTTTATTTCGCGCTCCAGTGTTTCTTCCACCAGCTTTATCTTTTCAATATTTGTAAGCTTTTTGGGCTTTGGCTGCTCTCCGCCGGCTTTTTGATACACCTCGTTGATGATTTTCTGAATATCCTCGTGGCAGTTGCCGCAACCGCCGCCCGCCTTGATGTAGCTGGTTACGTCCTCTATGGACTTCAGGTTGTTTTCCCTGACAGCATCTTCAATCTGCTTGTCCGTGACCCCGAAGCACTCACAGACAAGGTTGCCTTCGGGTTCTGCTTCTTCTTGGCCGCGGTAGTTCAGTATAGCCTTTTTAAGGGCGTCGCGTCCCAGCACCGAGCAATGCATTTTCTGCCTTGGCAGGCCGCCCAGGTAGCCGGCTATGTCCTCGTTTGTTATTTCCTCTGCCTCGTCAAGGCTCTTGCCCTTGAGCATTTCAGTTAAGGCTGATGATGAGGCTATTGCGCTTGCACATCCGAAAGTCTGGAACCTCACATCCTCGATCTTCCCGTTTTCATCGAGCTTGAAGGCCAGCTTAAGCGCATCGCCGCATGCCATGGAGCCGACTTCGCCCACTCCGTCGGCATCCTCGATTTCGCCCACGTTTCGAGGGTTTAAAAAATGTTCCTTGACCTTGTCAGTATACTCCCACATGGTTTTCTCCTGGATATAATAAATTTCAGAACCGGGTTTGTTCCATAACCCCTTATCATAAATGCTGACCTGAAAATATCAACATTTTTCAAAACAGCCCCGGTCCTCACCATGCCGTTATACATAAAGGCCGCTTTTCATTTCATATCGGCGGTGCGATTGTTACCAGCACCCGCATGTCGGTTTCCGCCCGGACGCCGTGGGGTTCGCTTATATCAGAGACCAGGACATCGCCCTGAGCCGCGGGTATTACCGAGTCGTCTTTGCCGAGAAACTGGCCTGTGCCCTCGAGCACCGCGATATTGAGCTGCCCCTCGATATCGTGGGAATGCACCGGCAGTTCCTGGCCCGCCCTGAAATTGAAATTTATCACCTTGAAATACGGCGAATCATGCACCAGAAACATCCTGAACTGCTCTTCGGAAAAATCGTTTTCCTTGAATACTTCAATTTTTTTCAGCATTTCAACCTCTTTCGGGTACTGCTATATTTTTGCGTTCATTTGGATTCAAAGATACGGACGCGGCCTGAATCCCGCGCCCGTATCGCATCACAAGAGACAAAAAAGTTTCTGCATCTTAGCCCAGTATGGCCTGAAGATCTTCATCAGGGGTGCTTATGGGCTTGATGTCGAACTTGTCCACGAGCACGTTGAGCACGTTGGACGAAACAAAGGCCGGCAGGCTGGGGCCGAGCCTTATGTCCTGGATTCCCAGGTAAAGAAGCGTCAGCAGTATTGCCACTGCCTTCTGCTCATACCAGGAGCATATAATGGAAAGAGGCAGATCATTGACACCGCAGTCAAAGGCGTCAGCCAGTGCCGATGCTATCTTGACCGCGGAGTAAGCGTCATTGCACTGCCCGATATCCAGCAGCCTCGGGATGCCGCCGATATCGCCCAGCTTCTTGTCAAAGAAGCGGAACTTGCCGCAGGCAAAGGTCATAACGATGCTGTCTTCCGGAACCTTTTCCACGAACTCGGTATAATAGTTTCTGCCCGGCTTTGCGCCGTCGCATCCCGCAACTACGAAGAAATGCCTGATATCCTTGTTTTTCACGCCTTCTATCACCTTGTCTGCAACTCCGAGCACCGCGTTGTGACCGAATCCCACCATGACCGAGCCCCGGTCCGTATCAGCCTCGTATCCGGGCAGGGAAAGCGCCTTTTCAATGGCGGGGGTGAAATCCTTGTCTGCGATGTGGGTCACCCCGGGCCAGCCCACCAGGCCGGTGGTAAAGATGTTGTCCTGGTATACCTCCTGGGGCTTCTGAATGCAGTTGGTGGTCATGACGATTGAGCCGGGAAACTCTGCAAACTCCTTTTTCTGATTCTGCCAGGCGGTGCCGTAGTGGCCGTAGAAATGGGGGTATTTCTTGAGCTCGGGGTAGCCGTGGCAGGGAAGCATCTCGCCGTGGGTATATACGTTGATCCCCTTGCCCTCGGTTTGTTTCA
>JBKHES010000103.1:0-7051 GCA_046540695.1 Desulfobacterales bacterium | reverse complement strand
ATCGGTGAACAGGTCACATTCATCGTCGAAGGGGTGAATATCAAGCACCAGCAAGTTTAGTGGTAAGTTATATGTGATATGTGGTCGGAGGACGGAAGGCTTAAGGCTTCCTTTCCCGGGAGCCGGTAGATCAAGAAATTCTGCCAAAGGCGCGCTTACCACTGACTAGAGGTTGCAGGATTTTAACAGCTCGCGGCGTTCGGCATCGGTCAGGTGGCGCCATTTGCCGGGCGGCAGGTCCTTGAGATAAAGCGGGCCCATTTGCGTCCGGTGAAGTTTTATGACCCTATACCCTAGTTTTTCCGCCATCCTGCGTATCTGACGGTTGCGGCCCTCCTGAAGTGTAATTGAAAACCTGTTTTTTGATTTGCGGGAAACCTTTGCAGGACGGGTCATACCGTCTGAAAGCTGAACTCCCTTTTCAAGGCGTTCAAGATCTCGGTCTGCAACCGGGAGGTCGGTTACAACCGTGTACTTTTTTGCATGGTCAAAAGATGGGTGGGCCAGGCGGTGATGTATCCGCCCGTCGCTGGTTAAAAGCAAAAGGCCCGTTGATTCCCTGTCCAGCCTGCCCACGGGAAACACGCGCCGGTCAGTGTCCACAAGATCCAGAACTATTTTCCTTCCGGGCTGGCTGCAGCTTGAAATATATCCCGCGGGCTTGTTAAGCATTATATACACATCGTTTTTGCCGGTCTGCAATTGTTTTCCGGACACTTCCACCCGGTCCAGGTCAGGATCCACGGTGGTGCCCATCCGTGTGACGACCTCGCCGTTTACCCGTACAAGGCCGGCGCGGATATAATCCTCCCCCTTACGGCGGGAGCAAACCCCTGCCTCTGCCAGGTACTTTTGAAGCCTTATCCGGTTTTCCGGCTTATTTTCCATTATCAGGACCTGTAGTCCGCGTTTATTTTAACGTAATCCACGGAAAAATCGCAGGTCAATACAGAGGCTACGCCTGAGCCCTGCTTCGCATCGATTGTAACACAAAATTCACCCTGTTTCAGGACCCCGGTTGCCGCGGCTTCCGCGTCCGCACCGCAGCCTGCGCCGTTTTTTACCATCCTGACGCTGTCAAACCATATATCTGTTCTTTCCGGATCAAACTCCGCCCCGGACCGGCCCGCGGCAGCGATTATGCGCCCCCAGTTGGCGTCTTGGCCGAAAAAGGCCGTCTTGACAAGGTTGGAGTTTGCAACCGTATCCGCGATCCGCCTTGCATCCTTTTCAGTTGCGGCATTTTTAACCCTGACCTCAACGCACTTGGTGGCGCCCTCCCCGTCAGCGACTATCATTTTTGCAAGCGATTCAAGCATTTCTGCAAGAAGCCCGGCAAAGGCTTGCCGGTGATCACGGGTGGTCACCCGGGCGCCCGAACATGAGTTTGCCATGGCAAGCACCGTGTCATTGGTGCTGGTATCGCCGTCTATGGTGATGCGGTTAAAGGAGCGCTCGTTTGCATAATGCAGGGCCCCTTGAAGATCCTTTGCGTCAATTCCCAGGTCAGTGCAGATAAAACAAAGCATCGTGGCCATGTCCGGCCTTATCATGCCGGCGCCCTTGGCAACTGCGGTAACGGTGTAGGCCTCCCCGTTGATTTCACCCTGCCGGGTGACGAGCTTGGGCCGGGTATCTGTTGTCATTATTGCCTGTGCCGCCCCTTCAAAGCAGTCATAAGAAAGGCCGCCTATCAGCTCCGGCACGGCAGCAAGTACTGCCCCGATTTTAAGCGGCTCTCCTATCACGCCGGTGGATGCGGCCATGACGTGTTCCGGCTCAATTCCGAGGGCATCCGATACCGCCCCTGTCATGGAAACCGCATCCTCCATTCCCTTTTTCCCGGTACAGCAGTTTGCGTTGCCGCTGTTTGCAACAATCGCCCTGCACACGCCCTGCTGCAGGCGCTGACGGTCGAGCACCACGGGGGCGGCCTGAACCCGGTTTCTGGTAAACACCCCGGCAACCGATGCAGGCGCTTCTGATACTATAAGTGCGAGATCCTTTTTGCCGTTTTTCTTGAGCCCCGCTGATACTGCAGAAACCTTGAATCCCTGTGGCATTTGCGCTATATCTCCTTTACTGGAATAAATCCGAAACACGAATACCGAAACAAATCCTGATTACTGAAATCAACAAAAATACAAAAAGATATCAGGAGTGAAAAAACTCTTTCCAGCCGTGTTTACCCTAAAAACTGATTAAACAACAAACAATGAAAAACTTCAAGCTCACCATAGAATATGACGGCACGGATTTCAACGGCTGGCAGGTCCAGAAAACCGGACGCACGATACAGGGCGAAATAGAAGCCGCCCTGTATGTGATGACCAGGCAGAACGTAAGGATCACCGGTTCGGGCCGCACTGACGCGGGAGTGCACGCCCTGGGCCAGACCGCGCATTTCAGATGTGAGACCAGGCTTGAGGCAAAGGATTTTTTCTCGGGGCTAAACAGCCTGCTGCCGGCGGATATAGTAATTCACGGTTGCCAGACAGCTCCGGATGAGTTCCATGCAAGATACAAAGCCGTGAAAAAAACCTACCGCTACTACATCTTAAACCGCCCCCTGCCCGCCGCGGTGGGCAGGCAGTATGCCTGGCACATCAAAAAACCGCTTGACGCCGATTCCATGCAGAAGGCGGCTGAAATGATAGAAGGCACCCACGATTTTTCAGCATTTGAAAACACCGGAAGCCCAAGGTCGGATTCCGTAAGGCACGTTTATTCAGCCGGGCTCAGCCTGTCATCAGACAGCGGGCACCTTTGCTTTGAAATCACCGCAAACGGATTTCTCCGCTACATGGTAAGAAACATAGCTGGCAGTCTTGTTCAGGTAGGCCTGTCAAAAATCACGCATGAAGAATTCGCTTGCATAAGGGATTCCTTAGACCGCACCCGCGCCGCTGCCACAGCCCCTCCTCACGGGCTTTTCCTGGTTTCCGTGACCTATTGAATTTCATCAGACAGAAGACCTGGCCCCGAGCTCGCCCGCCCGAAGGCGCTGAACCTGGCGGTTGTAGAACTCTATGAGATCGCGCCTGTGCAGCATGCCCAGGAGCACCCGGGAGTCATCCTCAGAGACCACCGGAAGGCTGTCAATGTTTTTTACGGTCATTTTCTGCAGCACTGAGTTCAAGTCCTCGGACGCAGTGGTGGAAATCACGTCAGTGGTTGCAATGTCGCGCATGACCACGAGGTGCTCTATCTCGGGGGCAAAAAGCACGCTTCTTACATCAGTGCTGGAGAAAATCCCCACCATCCTGTCGTTTTCATCCATCACGGGAAAATAGTGCTGCTTGGTCCGGGAAAAAAACTTCTTGAAATCCTGGAAAGGCATGTGCTCCGGTATGGACTCCACCTTGTGCACAAGGGGCATAAGGTCGCGAACCTTTATCAACTGTAGCACGTCCACCATGAATTCGCCTGCATGCGCGGGTGAGCCCACCCGGTTTTTAACCTGCTTTTGATAAATCCCCCACCGCTTTGCAGTCACATAACAGATGGAACAGACAAACAGGCTGGGCAGGAGCAGTTCATAGGAGTTTGTCATTTCACTTACGAAAATGATAGTGGATATGGGGGCGTTGGACACCGCGGTGAAAAAGCCTGCCATTCCCACCACGACAAAGGCCCCTGGATTGGTTACAATTCCCGGCATAATTCCGTGGAAAAGTTTTCCCACAACTCCGCCCATGGCGCCGCCGATAACAACTGAAGGCCCGAATACTCCGCCGCTGCCGCCAGAACTTATGGTAAAGGAGGTGGTAAGTATCTTTCCAAGCGCCAGCGCCAGCAGTGCGGGTATTGCCACCTCGTTGAAAATGGCCTGCTGGGCGTAGCCGTATCCGAAAGCCAGGGTGCTGGGAATATAAAATCCCACCATGCCGGTGAGCATGCCGCCGATGGCAGGCTTGAAATGATTGGGGATTTTTATTGCCCGGAAAATCTCTCCCACGCCGTAAAACGATTTTACGTAAAAATAGCTCAGGCCGGCCAATACAAGGGCCAGCACTATGTAGGGGCCGAGTTCGAGCGGATTCTGGAACCTGAACTCGGGGGAGTCAAACAGCGTTCCCCAGCCGTAGACAATGCTGAAAAGACAGTATGCAACCACGGAAGAAATGCCTGCAGGGATGATCACTTCCGATTCAAAATCAGGATCACTGTATAAAACCTCAGATGCAAACAACGCGCCTGCCAGTGGGGCCCTGAAGATACTGCCCACTCCCGCGCCTATGCCTGCTGCCAGCATTATCCGGCGCTCTCTTTCAGACAGCTTGAGCTTTGTGGCCAGAAACGAGCCGAACCCGGCCCCGATCTGGGCGATAGGTCCTTCCCTTCCACCTGAACCGCCGGTTGTAAGGGTTATGGCAGAAGCAATTGTTTTTACCACCGGCACCCTTGAGCGCATGAAACCGCCTTTTTCGTGATACGATTCAATGGCGGCATCAGTGCCGTGGCCTTCGGCTTCAGGGGCGAACCTGTAGACGATCCATCCGCTTAAAAGCCCGCCCGCTGCAGGCAGGAAAAGAAGAATCCAGCGGTTGAACACTGTTGCGGTGGGGGGAAGTACGTGCTGTTCTCCGGCAGGCACGGGGGGCCGGTATCCTGCCATCCAGTCCATGAACACGTGGGAGCCAAGCTGGCACAAATATTGGAATATTATAGAACCCGTGCCCGCGATAACGCCTATGAGAACGAAAAAAAGACTCCATTTGCCAGCCCGGGCGACATTGACCGTACGGAATTTCTGTTTCAGGGATTCCCGCAGCTGCCTGATTCGGTCCTTTTGCGCCAATTTATATTCTTCCCGGAGTTACGGCCGGGGCAGCAAAACCCCGGCAAGTGTCCAAGGGAAAATCCCCTCTCAACTCAGATCCTGCACTCCCTGGTATACGATATCAAACAGGGTACGGATCTCGCTTTCCTCAAGACAGGAAAATGCCACTCTCAAATCGTGCTCGCCCAGCGCGATCAGGCCCACCCCGTAGTTATCCAGCAGGTGAACCCTTAGTTTTTCCGCGTTTACAGACTTGAGCCTGATGCACATGAAATAGCCCGAGTTAAACGGGTAAACATCCCAGGCTGAAGCGTACCCGGGATCGGCCAGCACTGATTTGACCTTTTTCGCCCTTGATTTTAAAAGTTCAAACTTGGCCTGCTTTTCAGCCTGAAAGTTTTCATCCCGCATTGAACGCAAAACAATTGACTGGCTCAAGTGCGAGGAGTTGGATATATTGCCGCGCACGCAGCCCGCCGTCTTTCGCTCCAGGGCGTCATAAAGCCGGCCCGGGTCGCTTTCTGCCAAGGCCCCGTATGTGACAAACCCCACCCGAAGGCCCCACACGTAGTTCTCCTTTGTTGCCCCGTCGAGCTTGACAGCCAGCAGCCTGGGATGGGCCCCGCACAATTTTGCAAACACGGACTCGCAAAGCACCTCTTGCTCGTAAAAAAGCCCGAAATAAGCATCATCACATGCTACTATAACATTGGTTCCGGCTTCTGCCACCGCGGCAAGCGCCTCCACTATCCTGTCGGCCTCTGACTCTGTGACACTGTATCCCGTGGGATTGTGAGGGAAGTTAAGCAGAACTATGACTTTTTCGTTATTCTCAGCCTCTTTTTTGACACATTCAGCCAGGGCATCCACGTTGTAGCCGCCCTCGGGGGTGAAGATGGGATAGCGGCTCAGCCGAACCTTGTTGCGCACATTGAAAATCATGTTGTAGTTGCCCCACATCATGTCAGGGACGACTACCACGTCGCCCGGATCCGTCCAGATATCGGCGAATATGCTTATGGCATGGGTTATTCCGTTTACCGCAACAGGAAGGCTGATCTCCTTGCCGGCAAGGGATGGATTTTTTTCATAAACTGCCTCGCGCCACTGCCTGCGCAGCTCCGGTATGCCGAAAGAAGGGGCGTACGTAACAGAGTTCTCCGCTTCCATCCCGCAAACACTTCTCATCACTGAAGGCAGCACCATGGCCCTGCCCTCTTGTTTTGCAATTCCGATGGTGGCGTTTAACCTTGTGGCCTTTTCCTTGGCCTCTGCGCTCTGTGAAAGTATCCCTTTCGGAAAAAACAGGTTTTTGCCCACATCTGAAAGCATCTCCGTCAGATGCTGATTCTCCCCTGAAATAACCTCGTTTAGCTGTTCTGCAATGGGATTCATGACCAAAAGTTCCTTATCTCCTTTCCCTGAAATCATTCACTGCACACAATCCTTTAATTTCTCCGATTATGCCGCAAGTGTCAAGAGTTATCAACTGCGGGCCTGCACTCAGAACAACCTTAAGCATGACCCTTTGACGTCCGCACTTAAAAAACCATTGAAAATAAGCAGCCAAGGCAGTAAACAGTAGTCGGTGGGCGGCACTGACCGGCCCCGGGCATCCGGATTTTTAAACACTACAATGAAAAATTAGCGATTATAACCTGTATAAAGGCACCAAAATGATAATTGTAACAGGCGGCGCGGGTTTCATAGGAAGCAACCTTATCGAAACCTTAAATAAAAGAGGCAGAACGGATATAACGGTTGTGGACAACCTGGAGAACGGAATCAAATTCAGAAACCTTGCTGATCTCCGGATCCGTGATTACCTGGACAAGGAAGAATTCCTGGCTGCAGCGGAGAAAGGTTGCTTTTCACTGGCTGACACGGAAGCCGTTTTTCACCTGGGGGCATGCTCGGACACCACGGAATGGAACGGCAGATACATGATGCGCAACAATTTCACGTATTCAAAAAAGCTCCTCCATGCCTGTGCAGAACATGGGATTCCCTTTATCTATGCATCTTCTGCAGCCACTTACGGGGGGTCGGAAAATTTTGCCGAAAATCCCGAATTTGAAAACCCCTTGAACATATACGGCTACTCCAAGCTCTTGTTCGACCAGTACGTAAGAAGCCTTTTCTCCCGGATAAAAAATCAGGTGGTAGGCCTGAGATATTTTAACGTGTACGGCCCAAGAGAATTCCATAAGGGATCCATGGCAAGCGTGGCTTATCATTTTCACAACCAGAACAGACAGGACGGCAGAA
>JBKHES010000102.1:0-7539 GCA_046540695.1 Desulfobacterales bacterium | reverse complement strand
GGTCCGTTTAAAGCTTTTTTCAAGAAAACCGACGGACCAGCGTACCATGGTCGGCCTGCCGTGGGGGCAGTTAAACGGGTTTTCGCACGCATCGAGCTGCTTTAAAAGCGAGCTCATTTCCTGTTGGCTCAGAGACTGGTTGGCACGGATTGCCCCGTGGCATGCCATGACAATTATGCACTGCTCTATGGGGTCAGGCATCCCGGCGGCGCCGCCGGTGCTTTCCGCCGCCTCTGCAATATCGGCGATCAAGGGCGCCACCTGCCTTTCCGCAAGCTCTGCAGGCACGGACTTGACGGCAAACGTCTCTCCGCCGAAGTGCTCGATTTCAAATCCCATTGAGTTTAACTCAGGCAGAAGCTCCTGCATTGCCGGGGCCTGCCTGTAGCCGAGCTCAACTGTCTCGGGCATTAAAAGGCGCTGGGCGGACCGGGGATTTCCGCCTTTTCTGATTTTTTGGAGCCGTTCATAGACTATGCGCTCGTGGGCCGCGTGCTGGTCAACCAGAACGAGCTCCCCGGATTTCTCGCATACTATGTAGGTGTTTTGAAACTGGCCTATGATAACCGCCCCGGAGAAAAAAACCGGTGCAAAAAGCTCTTCCTGGACCTGCGGATCCTGTTTTTTTGCAGATTGGAAATCAGACCGGGAATCTTTATTAACCGCAGGGTTCTGGCGGTCCCCGTACCCGGCAGAAGGTTCAGATACCATGGCAGCCGCGCTCTGCTGCTGGTCTTCAAGGACCTCGTCTTCCCACGGCGGCCGGATGCTTTGGCAGCCGGGTTTTTTCACGGCCGCTGTTTGCCCGGCGGACAGGGCTTTTTCCGCGGCTGCGCGCACCGCCTCTATGACCTGTTTTTGCTTTAAAAACCTTACTTCCTGTTTGGCAGGATGCACGTTTACATCAACTTCGGCCGCGGGCACGTCCAGAAACACCGCGGCAACAGGAAACCGCCCCTTCATGAGCCTTCCCCGCAATCCTTCGCAAAGCGCGTATATTATCCCGCGGTCCCTTACAAATCGTCCGTTGACAAAAACGTATATCTTCGAGGTTCCGCTTCTTGTAACCGAGGGGTCGGCAATCAGGCCCGAGACGCCTGCCGCAGTGTTTGAATGTTTAAGAGGATAAAGCAGGTCCTGCAGTTCATTTCCCAGCACATCAGCGGTTCGTTCAATTGCGTCTGCCGCCTTTGGCCAGTTCTTTACTGTTTTTTTGTTGTGATCAAGCCGGAAGTGTATGTGGGGGCGGGAAAGGGCTATACAGGCAATGGTCTCTGTTATGTGACCCATTTCCGTGTTAACGGTTTTTAAAAACTTGCGCCTTGCAGGCGTGTTGTAAAACAGGTCCCCTGCTGAAACCATGGTGCCAACCGGCGCGCCGGTCTGGTTGACAGCCTTGATTCTGCCGCCGTCCACCCTGATTTCTGTTGCTGCCTCAGATGCCGCATCCCGGCTGATAAGGCAGAACCTTGATACCGCGGCAATGCTGGGAAGAGCCTCGCCCCGAAATCCCAGGCTGCGGATTGCCGCAAGATCCGATTCAGCCGAAATCTTGCTTGTTGCGTAGCGCTCAATTGCAAGGAGCGCATCGTCATGGCTCATGCCGGCGCCGTTGTCAGACACCCGGATGAGGGATCTTCCCCCCTTTTCTATTTCCGTGTAAATCCGGTCGCTTCCCGCGTCAATGGCGTTTTCCAGGAGCTCCTTGACCACGGAGGCCGGGCGCTCCACAACCTCGCCTGCTGCGATCTGGTTGGAAAGAATTTCTGGAAGAATGTGAATTGATGCCATCGGCAGCCGCCTTGAAACCGGTTATTTGTCCGGCGCCTCCACCTCGCCCCTGAGAAACCTGTAGAGGAACTCGGTGTCTGTGGGGGAAAGATCGAATTTAAGCGCGGCCTCGTTTACAAGCTCCTGGTGCGGGGCATCAGGTTTTTCGTACTTTTTCACCTCGCTGATCCATTTGACGGCTTTCCGCAGGTCTTCTTTTTTCGGCTGAACAGACATAAAAATCCTCCTTTGCTGCTTGGCGGTTATAAGCCCCGGCCGTTGCCCGGGCCGGGCTTTCTGCCTTTCATGCCGGCTGCCTGCTCGTAGGCGTAAGCCGCCTTGAAAAGTGTGTCTTCTGCGTAATGGTTTGCCATCATCTGCAGGCCAACGGGCAGGTTGTTTTCCGTGAATCCGCAAGGCACCGAAATTCCGGGTATTCCGGCAAGGTTTGCAGACAGGGTGAAAATATCGGACAGATACATCTGCACAGGATCATCTATTTTTTCGCCGATTTCAAAAGCCGGGGTCGGGGCGGTTGGGGAAAGGACTATGTCGCATGTTTCAAACGCGGCTGCGAAATCCCGCTGGATCAATGTCCTTATCTGGGAGGCCTTCTTGTAGTAGGCATCGTAATATCCTGCGGACAGCGCATAGGTGCCGAGCAGTATCCTCCGCTTAACCTCGGGGCCGAAGCCTTCGGATCGGGTGCTGTTGTACATCTCCTTGAGCCCGCGGGCCTCCCGGTTCCTGAATCCGTACTTGACCCCGTCGTATCTGGCAAGGTTTGAGCTGGCCTCTGCAGGGGCGATCAGGTAATAGGCAGCCAGGGCCTGGTCGGTGTGGGGAAGCGAGATTTCAACGCATTTTGCTCCGGCTGCTGCGAGGGCCTTTGCGGCCTTTTCAAACGCCTCGCGCACCCCGGAATCCATTCCTTCTGCGCCGAGATATTCGGCCGGAATCCCGAAGGTCATGCCGGTTATGTCACCGGAAAGGCATGAATGGTAATCCTGCACCGGCCTGTCTGCAGAGGTTGAATCCCTGGGATCGTGGCCTGCTATCACCGAAAGCATTATTGCCGCGTCCTCCACGTCGCCGGCAAGCGGTCCTATCTGGTCAAGAGACGATGCAAACGCCACCAGGCCGAAGCGCGAAACCCTGCCGTAGGTGGGTTTAACTCCCACCACCCCGCAGTGCGATGCAGGCTGGCGTATGGACCCGCCCGTGTCGGAACCCAGGGCTCCCAGGCACATGTCTGCTGCCACCGCTGCGGCGCTGCCCCCGCTTGATCCTCCCGGGATGCGCGAGGTGTCCCAGGGGTTGCGGGTGGGCTTGAAAGCCGAGTTTTCGGTTGATGAGCCCATGGCAAACTCGTCCATGTTTAACTTTCCTACCATAACCGCGCCTGAGGAGTTTAGCTTCTCCATTACAGTAGCGTCATATGGCGGGACAAAATCTGCAAGCATCCTGGAGGCACAGGTGGTGGTCACGCCCTTTGTGCATATAAGGTCTTTTACCGCGATGGGAATGCCGGCAAGCGGTCCTGCATTGCCTGATTCCAGGGCCTCGTCTGCCTGTTGCGCCTGCCTGCGGGCAATTTCCCCGGTGACCGTTATAAATGCACCGATGTCGTCTTCTCTTGCGCGGATTTGTTCAAGTACTGCTTCAGTGAGCTGCGCGGCTGAAATCTCCCTGTCGCGTAGAAGCTTCTGCGCCTCGTGTATGGAAAGCCCGCAGAGATCGGATTGTTTCATAGCACACTGCTCCTTATTCAATTACCCTGGGTACCGCAAAGCTGCCGTTTTCTGATTCAGGGGCGTTTTCAAGGGCGTCTTCGGCGTCGAGGTGCCCGGCGACAGTATCCTCGCGGAATGCGTTGCAGATCTGTACTGCATGGGATGTAGGGGGCACGTCAGTGGTGTCAACCCTTCCCAGGCTTTCTGCGTGCTCCAGGATGTCGCCCAGATCCCGCGCGAACCTGTCAAGATCTTTTTCCCGGATGTCAAGCCGGGCCAGTTCCGCCACGTGCTGTACCTGCTGTCTGGAAATTTTCATGGCTGTGACCTTCCACCGGTTAGTCGTTTAATATAATCATGGCATCCACGCCCGCCTTCTCGAGGCTTTTTAAGTCGTCTTCCGCCTGTTTGCGGCCTTTGTAAGGCCCCAGGCGCACCCTGCACCATTTGCCCTTTCCCTCAACAACGGCTATTTTGGTAAATGAGGGATAACCCTTGTCTGAAAATTTTTCCCGGATCTTTTCCGCCTTTTCAGGATCCCGCATGGATGCGACCTGGATGGCGTATTGTTCCTCCGGGTCCTCGGAAGGCCGTACCTCCTGCATTTGCAACTGCCGCTCGGGGCTGTCCGGCTTTTCAGACGCGGTTTTTTCCAGCTGGATTTCCGAGGGATCGGGCCTTTCATATTTCGGGGCCAGAACTCTCGGCCGACCGGCAGCGTGTTCGTCTATCTCGTCTTTTTCCTTGAGTTTATCATAGAATTCAAATGAAATCTCCTCGGGAATTTTTTCCTGCTCTTTTTCCCGGTCTTTGTTGTCTGCGAGCACGCTTGCCTCGAGTTCCGAGAGCTTGCTGTCCAGGTTTTTCATGTCAAAGTTGACCGGCGCGGTGTTGCGGCCCACCAGTACGCCGACCACGAACATGCACGCGGAGGTGAAAAAAAACAAAAGCAGGCGGCCGAATATGCCGCCGGGGCCCCTGCTGCCGGTTTTTTCCTGCGGGACTCCCATTTAATATCCTACATGGATTCCGGGGCCGAAACCCCGAGCAGGTTCAGTCCGTTGCGGATGACTTTCTGCACCGCAAGGACCATGTAGAGCCGGGGCTGGATCAAGTCCGGATCATCGGTTAAAACCCTGTGCTTATTATAGTAGGCGTGAAACAATGCTGCAAGGTCCATGAGGTAATAGGCTATCCGGTGCGGCTCCATTAGTTCCGCGGCCCCTGCCACGGTTTCGGGGTATCGGGCAAGCTGCTTTAGCAGCCGGATTTCGCCGGGCCGGCTGAGAAGCTCAAGATTTCCCGGCCCTGGTGCGTTTATGCCTTTTTCATCCCGTCCCTTTTTGTATATGCTTGATATGCGGGCATGGACGTATTGCACGTAATAAACAGGGTTGTCATTGGTCCTGGCCTTTGCCACCTCCAGGTCGAAATCAAGCGGGCTTTCGTGGTGGCGGGTCAGGAAGATGAACCTTGCTGCATCCCTGCCTACTTCTTGCGTCACGTCTTTCAGGGTTTCAAACCTGCCTGCACGGGTGGACATGGATACGGGTTTTCCGCTGCGAAGCAGGTTTACCAGCTGGGTTAAAATTACCCTGAACTGCTCCGGCTTATTGCCCATCGCTTTTATGGCAGCGCTCAGGCGCGGCACGTATCCGTGGTGATCCGCCCCCCAGACATCTATGATCTTTTCATATCCCCGCTGGTATTTTTCCAGGTGATAGGCAATGTCTGAGGCAAAATAGGTGGTCCGGCCGTTTTTGCGCACCACCACGCGGTCTTTTTCATCCCCGTATTCCGAAGAGGCAAACCACCTGGCCCCGTCTTTTTCATACACCAGCCCCTGGCTTTCAAGCCATTCAAGTGCCTGCTTCACCTTTCCGGTGTCATACAGGCCCTGCTCGCTGTACCAGTTGTCAAAACAGACCCCGAGGTTTTCAAGGTCGTTTTTGATCTCCTCTATGATTTGTGCTGCGGCGATCCCGGCGCAGATTTCTATGGCCTCATTTTCGCCTGCCTGCCTGATCTGGTCGCCTTTTTGTGCAAGCGCGGACTTTGCGATTTCATAGATGTAGCCGCCCTGGTATGCGTCTTGCGGAAAATCAACGGTCCTGCCTTCTAACTCCAGGCACCTGAGAAATACCGATTTTCCGAGGGTTTGAATCTGGGTGCCGGCGTCGTTTATGTAGTATTCGCGATCTGCGCTGTATCCGCAGAAACAAAGAAGCGAGGCAATTGTGTCTCCCACGACCGCTCCCCTGCCGTGTCCTATGTGAAGAGGGCCCGTGGGATTGGCGCTTACGAATTCCACCTGCACCCTTGTGCCGCCTCCGAGATCCGAGGAGCCGAAGGAGCCGTCTTTTTCGTGGATTTCAGAAAGAACCGGCAGCCAGGCTGCGGGCCGGATGAAAAAATTTATAAATCCGGGGCCTGCAATCTCAGTTTTTTCTATCAGGCCCTCGGGGTCCGGCAGGTGGCGCACTATTGCCTCGGCGATTTTGCGCGGCTGCATTTTCTGGGCCGCCGCCCCGGCCATGGCGAAATTGGTGGCCAGGTCCCCGTGGGCTTCGGCTTTTGGTTCTTCCAGGCCTGCGTCCGGAAAATCCAAAGAGGTAAGCTCGCCCGCCTCGAATGCGGCACGGGCCGCGTCGAGCAGCAGTTGTTGTACGCGTTGTTTGACCATTCTTATCTGTTATCCTTGAATGAAAGTCGGAACGGATAAAATTTTAATTTGTAGGAATTTTTCCGGGTCAAGTCAAGAAAAAGCAGGAACCCTGCCCAGTATGTGGTTAAGGGTGTTTAAAAGGGGAATAACCCTGCTGTGGTGCTCCGGGGGGACCATGAGAACCGTGACAGGCTCGTTGGACACGGTGGGCCCTGCTGCGTCGGTTTTTTCCCCTCCCGGGCCGAGCCGGGTGAGCACGTCAGTGAGGTTGCCTGAAAATCCCTGGCGGTCCGCGTGCTCTATAATCTGGAGAAACATGGTGTTAACCGTAAGGGTGATGTCGTCGATCTGTGCGCTGCCGGTTCTGCGGCAGGGCTTGGACGAGATCATGCACCTGCATCCGAAAGGCCTGACCGGGTAAATTGTGCAGGCATCACCTTCAAGCAAGGGGCAGACACCGGGTTGTTCGGGAAATGTTTCTTTAGGCGGTTCCCTGTGCTCGCTGCAGATCCTGGCGTGACTGTTGGTGGTCATGGACGGCCTGAATCGGGGGGCATCAGAGCAGGCAGCCACTTTTTCAAACACTTTCCGCTGATTTTCGCGATCCAGGGACCTGTAAATCATTTCCGCTTCAAGGCTGGTAAGTGTTACATCAGCGGTGCAGCAGTCAGAGCAGTATTTGCGGCAGGCCAGGGAAAAAGTTTCCGTGTAGTCGTCATACAGGCGGTATATTTCCGATAAGGCCTCAAGGGGGCTTATATCTGCATTTTGCCGGGTTTCCATGGCGCGTTCTTGTTTATTCACTTTTTTTCCTGTATTTTTTGTAGTGCAAAAGCACCTTCTGCACGTACTGTCTTGTTTCCATGTACGGGGGGATTCCGTTGTAATGGTCTACTGCCCGGGCGCCTGCATTGTATGCGGCCAGCGACAGGTTGAGGTTGCCGTCGTAGCGTCTTATAAGCTTTTCAAGGTGCCTGGTCCCTGCCGAGATGTTTTCTTCCGGGTCAAAGGGGTCCCTTATGTCGTAGGCCCTTGATTGCACGGGCATCAGCTGCATCAGTCCGCGGGCGCCCTTTGGTGAAACCGCGGCCGGGTTAAAGGCTGATTCCACCCTTATAACCGCTTTTACCAGTTCGGGCCTGACCCCGGTTTTCCGGGAAGTATCCCTGATAATATCTTCATACCGGTCTGCTGCCTTTGGCTCGGATCCGTGGCCCGAAGGGCCGGGATCGCGCACGTACTCCCCTGAAGAGGGCGCGTCCGTGAAATGATACGCTCCCTGCTCGTCTATGCGCACATACGCCTCATCGCCACCGTTGGCCCCGGCGGGGATTATCAGCAGGCAGGCTGCGGCAAATGCAACTTTTGTAA
>JBKHES010000101.1:0-7578 GCA_046540695.1 Desulfobacterales bacterium | reverse complement strand
TTCTCAACCCGCAGGCGGTAATCCTCGAGCATGCTGCATACCGAGTCCACGAGGTTTTTGGAGGCCATTTTGCGGGAGTCGAACAAGGCATCCTGGACAACCGGGAAGATAAAGGCAAAAAGGAAGATCAGGAACAAAAGTATTATGCCAAGGGCGATGGCGAGGATTCTTGCGGAGGTTTTTTCCAGGAAATTTCCGGAATATTGCATACGCTTCCAGCCGGATTCGGTTCACGAAAAAAATTGAAAGCAGGAAATCTGAGGTCTGAAAAGATTTCCTGCCTTCCCATGGTCTTTTCTTATGACGGATGAGGCTGCAAGTCAATGATAATTCCGGAATTACTCAATAAGGGGGCAGAAGAAACCCTCATTTAACAACGCGCTGGCCGGGCCGGGGGCCGTCCACAGGGGGACCGGCAAAGCACTGGGCTTTTTCCATCCAGTCCCTGGCAACATCTCCTTTCACTTCAAGGGCTGTATCATCCACGTGCCTGCGCTGGACCACCACCAGGCAGAATTCCTCCGCCGATCCCCTGACCTTGTTTTCAGCATCCTCGGGTCCCCATGCCCATACATCGCCCGACGGGCCGGTGACTTCCACCCTTACGGGCTTTTCCGGCACTTTCAGGCCCCGGTTTTCATATGTCCAGTTAAATGTCCTGACACCAAGGTAGGCTATGTGGCGAAGCCGGTCCGTGGGCGTGCGCCGTATACGCAGGGTGTCGAAAATATCCTGGCCGTGCGCCCAGGTCTCCATAAGCCGCGCAGTGGCAAAGGAAAGCGCGCCCATGGGCGGGCCGTACCAGGGCAGGCGGTCTTTGGGGCTGCATCCGGCAAGCGCCTCCAGCATGATTTCGCGCTTCTCTCGCCACCATTGCATCAACTCAGCCGGCGACATTTCAAGGCCCACCTCCTCGAGTGTTTTTTCAAACGCCTCTAAGTCATTTACCACTTCGCCAAGATGCTGGTTGAAAGCCGCCGGATCGGTTGCAGCCAGGGCCGCCCTGTCGTCAAAATAGGCCAGGTGCCTTATTTCATCCTTGATGCGCCAGTCCAAAAAAGGGGTTTTCATCTCCCACTGATCATCATCCAGGTCCCTGACCACGCCTTCGAGTTCCTGGTGCTCGGCTTTGAGATCATTGCATATTGTTTCCATGGGGCTTTCCTCCGTTGTCTGCTGCCGGGGCCTGAAAAGCTCACCCAGCCGCGCGCGCGGCATCACCTCCCTTTGAATTCCGGCTTTCTTTTTTCCATAAAAGCAGTGATGCCCTCTTTTGCGTCCTCTGTGGCTGAAACTTCCTTTATTTTGGCAGCCAGAAAATCAAGGGCCTGCTCAAACTCCATGTCCCTCATTTTGTAAAAGGCCTGCTTGCCTATCTTCATGCCCGAAGGACTTTTTCCGCTCAGGTCCCCGAGTATCCCGTTTACCTCTTCATCGAGTTTTTCCGGCTCCACAACCCTTGTGACCAGTCCCGCTTCCAGGGCCTTTTGTGCGCTCAGGCGCTGTCCGAGCAGGATCATTTCCATTGCCTTTTTTTCCAGCACATTTCTGAAAATCAGGGCGCCTATCATCATGGGCCAAAGCCCCACATTCACCTCAGGGGTTCCGAATTTTGCATTATCAGATGCTACCACTATATCGCAGGCCAGCATGAACCCTGTGCCCCCTGCCAGGCAGTACCCGTTAACCCTCGCCACCGTGGGCTTGGGAAAACCTGCAATCCGCTTTAACAGGTCAGCGTATGCCTGTTCCGGGTTCTCCGTGGTTCCAGCGCCAGCGCCCCCCAGGTCCGCACCGGAGCAGAAGGCCCTGGCCCCTGAGCCTGTTATGCAGACAACCCGGACATTTTCATCTGCTTCAACAGCATCAAGGTGCTTTCTGAACAGTTCAACCACCTGCGGGCTGATGGAATTACGCCTTTCTTCACGGTTTATGGTAATCCAGGCAACCCGGCCCTTTACCTCGTATAAAAGTTCGCTGCTCATTTTATCATCCCCTGTTTTTTGACTTTTTTAAACAACAAAAAACAAATCCGTGCCGGCTTTTTATTCTTTTTCCATGATGATCCCGGGCATTTCAACAACCCTGGCCCTGAGGTATTCCCCCAGGGTCTTTGCCTGGGGATCGGGTCTTGTGGAGGCGGCCACCCCGTCGCCCAGGATGCCGTGGATATCGAAATTCAAGGCCAGCAGGTTGGGCAATTCATAACGGTCTATGGCATAAGGCGCGCAGTCGGGAAGAAGCTGCTTTAGTTTTTCCTTTGTCAAAAATTTATTTAAAAAAGCATATCCTTCCGGTGTTTTTGCCCAGACCCCCAGGTTGGCGTTTCCCCCCTTGTCCCCGGAACGCGCGGCAAATGCGCGTCCCAGCGGCGCCCGGACGACGGGCCCCTTCGGTGCGTCCGGCAGGTCAAAAGCCGGCGGGGTGATTTCAATTTTTCCTTCTGTGTCTGTTAATGATTCCACTGTTATTTCTTCGTCAGGCAGGGAAACTGTCTGCCTGATATGCCTGCCGTGGACCAGGCTCGGCCAGTGCACCACCGCCTGAGTCCCTTTTGAAGGCGGGGCAGTGGCTGTAAATCCGGGAATGTTTGACAGTGCCAGCTCCACAAGCCCGGAAGACAGGCGGGCAACCTTTTTTGCGTCCTGGTCAATCACGGTAAACCGCAGATAGGCAAATGCCTCCTCGTTTGTGGGGGGATCAGGTTTTTCCGAGCGGATCAGGCTCACCTCAGCCACTTCGAACTGATCCCTGCCGCCGATATTTTCAAACAGGGTATTCTCGACTATTTCCGCCTTTTTTTCTATGTCGAGGCCTGTCAGAACAATGGTCATGGAATTCCTGTGCCCGCCCAGGGTGTTGATGCAAACCTTGGTGGTCTCCGGCGGCGGCTCCCCCCTTACTCCTGTTCCCCTTACACGGTCCGGTCCTTCCTGCTCCAGTTCCAGCGTGTCAAAACGCACGACCACGTCAGGGGTCAGGTATGCAGGGCTGCTGATTTCATAAAGCACCTGGGCGGTTACTGTCCCTTCCGAGACCAGGCCGCCCGTGTCCGGGTGCTTGGTGATCACAAATGAGCCGTCAGGCTCTATTTCTGCTATTGGGAAACCAACCTTTTTAAATGAAGGCACTTCCTGGATGAAGGAATAATTTCCTCCCGTGGCCTGGGCCCCGCATTCAATTATATGTCCTGCTGCATATGCACCTGCCAGGCTGTCCCAGTCGTTTTTCTCCCATTTGAAATGCCATGCAGCAGGCCCGGCAGTGAGCGCGGCGTCTGCAACCCTGCCGCAGATCACTATGTCAGCGCCTTTTTCAAGGGCGGCTGCAATGCCCCAGCCGCCCAGGTAGGCGTTTGCAGTAATCGGCACCGCCCCGGCCTCCTTTAATCCGACGCCCTTGTCCATGTGGATGAAGTCCTCGCCCAGACCCTGGAGTTCCTCGAGCCGCCCCATGAGATCGTCCCCGGTAATGCAGGCTATTTTCGGATAAAGCCCCAGTTGATTTGCTGTTTCCTGCAGTTTCCGTGTCAGGGCCCCGGGATTCAGGCCCCCGGCATTGGACACCACGCGGATCTTTCTGTCCATGCACTGCCCCATGATTTCTTCCATCTGAGAAAGAAAAGTTTTTGCATAACCGCGGTCAGGGTCCTTGAACTTGTCTTTGAGCAGAATCGCCATGGTAAGTTCAGCCAGGTAGTCGCCTGTAAGTACATCAACGGGGCCTCCTTCAACCATTTCCCTGGCAGCCGAAAACCTGTCTCCGAAAAAACCGCTGCAGTTTGCGACAATAAGCCTGTTATTTGCTGTAGACGGATTCATACACCTGCTCCTTGAGTTTGTTATTCTTTTTCTTCCTTTGCCAGCTTGACCAGAAGCTGTCCCGGCTTGACCTGGTCGCCCGCAGACACCATGACCGATTCCACGGTGCCGCCTCTGGGAGCCGCGATCTGGTGCTGCATCTTCATGGACTCCACCACCACAAGGGTCTGGCCTTCGCGGACATCCTCTCCGCCTGCCGCCTGGACATCCACCACCACCCCGTTCATCGCCGAGTGGATATCACCCGAAGCTTTTTCACCTGCTGCTGCAGCGATCTCCAGTGTGCGGTTTTCAAACATGAAGTGCCCGGAGCCGTCGTCTAAATACAGCCGGTCTTCAAGAAAAGCAAACCACGCCCGACGCCGGACGCCATTGTCAATATAGGCAAGGCTGTTTCCCTCTGCGCTCACCCATTCAAGTACCACCTCGTCCTGATCAGGCATCGTGACCGTAAACATCCCTCCCTTTTTTACAAGCCCGAGCTGGTAATCTTTTTCATCGCAGCCGAGTTTAAAGCTGTACCTGTAGGGCGCCGGGGTGTGCCAGTCAGTGTCAGGAGCCGGGGGAGACTTGCTCTGGTAGGTAAGCATCGCAGCCAGGGCCAGTGTTTTTGCAGAAAGTGCGTCTTCTGCCATGCTTATGTCTTCACTGAAATGCTGCTCTATAAAGGCGGTTGTTGCCTGTCCCTCCGCAAAAACGGGATGTTTTATTATGCGCTCTAAAAACAGCTTGTTGTTGTTTAGCCCGAGTAAAACAGTGTCAGACAATGCAGAGGCAAGCCTGCGGCGGGCCTCGTCCCGGTTCGTCCCGCTGCAGATCACCTTGGCAATAATGGGGTCGTAATGGGGGCTGACCTCCCTGCCCCTCTCAACGCCCGTATCCACCCTAACACCCTCGCGCTCCGGCACCTGCCAGGCAAGAATTTTACCAGTCTGGGGCAGAAATCCGCGCCTGGCGTCTTCCGCATAAACACGGGCCTCGATTGCGTGGCCCGAGATCCGGATTTCTTCCTGTGAAAGCGGCAGCGCTCCCCCGTCTGCAATGCGGATCTGCCAGGCAACAAGATCCTGTCCGGTAATCATTTCAGTCACAGGGTGCTCCACCTGCAGCCGGGTGTTCATCTCCAGGAAATAGAAATTTTTGTCAGCATCCACCATGAACTCCACGGTTCCTGCGCCCAGGTAGCCGCAGGCTTTCGCCGCGTTCACCGCAGCCTCGCCCATCTGACTGCGAAGCGCCTCATCCGCGAAAGGAGACGGGGCCTCTTCCACCACCTTCTGGTGCCTGCGCTGAACCGAGCAGTCCCGCTCGCCCAGATGCACGGCGTTTCCGTGGGAATCCGCAAAAACCTGGATTTCTATGTGACGCGGATTCACTATGGCCTTTTCAAGTATTAGTTCATCACTGCCAAATGTGCTCAGTGCTTCTGCGCGCGCATTTTTTATGCTTTCCGACAGGTGGTTTTTATCTTTTACCAGCCTCATTCCCCGTCCGCCTCCTCCGGCCGACGCCTTTACCATCACCGGCATTCCTATTTTTTCAGCCTCTGCCAGAAGTGTGGCATCAGACTGGTCAGTGCCGTGATATCCCGGGATGCAGGGTACGCCTGCTGCAACCAGGGTTTCCTTGGAAACCCGCTTGCTTCCCATGATCTCCATTGCCTCAGGCCCGGGGCCGATAAACACTAGCCCGGCTTCCCTGCAGTCCCTTGCGAATCCCGAATTTTCAGCCAGAAACCCGTATCCGGGGTGAACCGCATCAGCACCTGTAAGCCCTGCAGCCTGTATTATATTTTCCTTTGCCAGATAAGACATTCCTGCTGCTGCCGGCCCTATGCAGACCGCCTCATCTGCGGACACAACATGCAGGGCTTCGGCGTCAGGCTCGCTGTAGACCGCCACTGTTCTGTAACCCAGGGCTCTTGCGGTACTAATGATCCGCAGGGCGATTTCACCGCGGTTTGCAATCAGAATTTTATTGATCATGATACGTCTCCGGTTGTGTTGTACAAGCTTTTATAGTGTCCGCCTTTTTAACAATCGGTATCGGTATCGGGATCGGGATCGGGATCGGGATCCTGATACCGATTAGTTTTTTTATGCTTTAAATCTTTTCACATCCTTGCAATCCCGAATGTATTGGGTCTGACCCTTCGGATTTCAGCCTCCCTGCAGATACCCAGCACGAAGGCAAGTATGCGGCGCGTGTCGCGCGGATCTATCAGCCCGTCGTCCCAGAGCCTGGCAGTGTTGGCAAGGGCGTGGGAGCGCTCCTCTAAGGCCTTCCTGGTATCAGCCTCTATCTGGTCCAGGAAGTTTTCATCCACCTGGCCCATTTTTTCCATGCGTGCGTGAGCCACCTGGCGCAGCACGCTTCCCGCCTGTGCCGGCCCCATGATCGAGACCACACTGCGGGGCCAGGCAAAGACGAAATCCGGCCCCATGCCCCTGCCGCACATGGCATAATTGCCTGCCCCGTAGGAGCCGCCCACTATCACGGAAATCTTCGGAACCGTGCAGTTTGTAACTGCCTGGATCATCTTGGAACCGTGCTTGATAATACCCCTGCGCTCAGGGTCGGTTCCCACAAGGAATCCGGTTGTGTTGTGCAGAAAGATAAGCGGCGTGTCCGACTGCTCGCAAAGCTGCATGAACTGAGCAGCCTTGGCAGCCCCGTCCGAGGTTATCGGGGCGTTGTTTCCAAGCACGCCGCAGGCATGGCCGTGCAGCTCGATAAATGCACACACCGTGCCGCTGTCGTATTCCGGCTTGAAATCAAGGATGTCCGAGCCGTCTGCAATACGGGCTATAATCTCGCGGCAGTCATAAGGGGTCCTGGGATCCACAGGCACCACGCCGATGAGTTCTTCCGGTGGGTAAAGGGGCGCCCGGAAATCACCTGTCTCGATTTCAGGCATGTCCTTGTTCCAGTGAAGCCTGGCAACTATCTCCCTTGCAATTCGAATGCCGTCAGCATCGTTTTCCGCAAGATAGTCTGATACCCCGGAAATTTCACAGTGCAGTTCAGCTCCCCCGATTTCCTCGTCAGTTGCAATCTCGCCTGTTGCAGCCTTTAAAAGCGGAGGGCCTGCAAGATAAACCGTTGACTGACGCCGGATCATTACGATGTAGTCCGAAAGGCCCGGCTGGTATGCCCCGCCTGCAGTGGCGCTTCCGTGCACAACCGTGATCTGGGGAATCCCGGCTGCTGAAAGGCGGGCCTGGTTTGCAAAAAACGCGCCGGAATAGCCGAACATGTCGCCCGCCTCCCGCAGGTCGCCTCCTGCGCTCTGGGCCAGCACGATCAGGGGCATTTTCTTGTTTAGCGCAAGCTGCTGCATGTTCATCCGCTTTTCTGCTCCGAACCGCGAGATGCTGCCTCCCTTGGTTAAAAAGTCATCCACGTAAACGGCGCACCTGGTGCCCTGGACGTAGCCTATGCCTGCAATACAGGTGCCGCCCGCGGCAGAGCCGTCAGTGTCGTTTCCCTGCATGTAGCCTGCAAGCGAGTAAAGTTCCAGGAAGGGCGCGCCCGGGTCGAGCAGAAGGTTTAATCGCTCCCTGGGGCTTATGTAGCCCCTTTTCCTGTAGCGCGGGATCTTGGCCTCGGCGGTGTCCAGGACGCGCTGTTCAATGTCGCGCACCTCCTGAACGCCCGCTTCCATGTGCTTGCTGTTGGCCCTGAATTCTTCTGACTGCGGATTGATTCCGGACTGGAAAACTGGCATAAGTGCTTTCCTTTACTCTGGTTTACAGTA
>JBKHES010000100.1:0-7814 GCA_046540695.1 Desulfobacterales bacterium | reverse complement strand
CGGCCGCAGGGCTTCCTTCCTTCAAAAACATGGGACTATGTGAGAAGCTTTTTACAGGCTTATCAAGCCTGGGGGGCTTTAAAAAATCAACGTTATAAGTAACGATTATAGCGTTAAGGTAACGCCCTGGCGCCGCCGGCCAAAAATAAATCAGCAGGCGACCCGGCAATTCCGGGTGCGCCTGCTGATTAAGGGAGGTTGACAATTCAGGAGGACTACTCAACCTGCAAAAGTTATAGCAAATTATATGCCATAATTGAGCAATGAAATTCCTTGGAAAAATTTTTAAGATGTCGTAGGCTTGAAAACCAGGAATCATAAACTGAGACAGCTTTCTGAGTCTCCGGAAACCCGTTTTGAGGTATGCCCATGTGTCTTGCCATTCCGTCCAGGATAGTTGATATCGATTCGGAAACCGCAACCATAGACGTTGACGGGGTGCAGCGCAAAGCCAGCCTGATGCTTGTGGAAGGCGCACAGGTGGGCGACTATGTTATCGTGCATGCGGGATATGCAATCCAGGTAATAGATGAAGCTGAAGCCCTGTCTACCCTGCAACTTATGCGGGAAGTATTTTTACCCGGCGATGTAAATGACCAGCAGTGAAACCCGTACCCAGGCTTTCAAATCAGCACCAGCGAACTGCACAGCCCTGAGCGTTACCGTAAACGGCATCGTCCAGGGCGTGGGGTTCAGGCCTTTTGTCTACCAGCTTGCAGCCAGCATGGGGCTGAAAGGCACCGTGGCAAACACCGCAACAGGCGTGCACATCCACGCTGAGGGCCGGCCGCGCGACCTGGAGGATTTTGCAGTCCGGCTGCGTACGCAAGCCCCGCCTTTATCGCAGATAACCGGTATCAATAAGATTCATGCCGCATACCACGGTTTCAGCGATTTTTCCATCGTTGCCAGCACGTCAGGGCATAAGCGTACAGCACTGATTTCCCCGGATGTGGCGGTTTGCAGCGACTGCCTTGCCGAGCTTTATGACCCTGATGACCGCCGCTTTGCCTACCCGTTTATAAACTGCACAAACTGCGGGCCCAGGTACACGATCGTGGAGGATATTCCATACGATCGTCCCAAAACCTCAATGAAGAATTTTGAAATGTGTGCCGACTGCCTTGCGGAATACAAAAACCCTGAAAGCAGGAGGTTTCACGCCCAGGCAAATGCCTGTCCGGCCTGCGGCCCCGGTGCGTGGCTGGTTGATTCAAAAGGGACCCGGGTTTTGTGCAAAGACCCGATAGAAAAGGCGGCGCGTCTTTTAAAACAGGGTTTTATTGTTGCGGTAAAAGGCCTCGGAGGATTTCACCTTGCCGCAGATGCCCATGACAGAGCAGCTGTGGAGCTTTTAAGGAATCGCAAGAACAGGCCGGCAAAGCCGTTTGCCGTAATGGCTGCTGATGCTGCCGCAGTTGATGCATTTGCGGTCATGGACGAAAAAGAAAAGGCCCTGCTTGAATCCCCGGGGAGCCCGATAGTGCTTCTCGAAAAAAAATCCGGGGTACGGATTGCCGAAAACGTATCTCCTGACAACGCGTATTTCGGGGTGATGCTTGCTTATACCCCGCTTCACAGCCTGCTTTTCTCCCGCGGGTTCGGGGCACTGGTCATGACCAGCGGCAATCTGTCAGGCGACCCCCTTGTGGCTGAAAACCATGAGGCTGAAGAGCGTCTTTCAGGGATAGCTGATTTTTTCCTTTTACATGACCGGGGCATACATGTGCGTTGCGATGACTCCATCGTGCGCAGGGCCGCGGGCGGGCCGGTTGTTCTTCGCCGCTCCAGGGGGTATGCGCCCTCGCCGGTATTTCTGGACTGCCGGGTTTCTGCAATTCTTGCCTGTGGAGCTGAGCTTAAAAACACGGTTTGTTTGACAAGAGGAAAACAAGCATTTGTAAGCCAGCACACAGGAGATTTGAAAAGTCCCGGAACCCTTGATTTTTTCGAGAAAACAATCGAGCACATAAAGCGCATAACCGATACTCAACCAGGCTTTATTGCATGTGACATGCATCCGGACTATTTTGCCACCAGGTACGCGAAAAAACAAAACCACCTGACATGCATTCCGGTCCAGCACCATCACGCCCATTTGGTTTCATGCATGGCTGAGCATCATCTTAATGGCAGTGTCATAGGTCTGGCATTTGACGGAACCGGTTACGGCACTGATGAAACGGTCTGGGGCGGGGAGGTTATGGTGGCCCAAAGGGCGGGATTTAAAAGGATGGCGCACCTGTCGTATGCTGCAATGCCGGGCGGGGATGCCGCGGTTAAGGAGCCCTGGCGCATGGGACTCAGCTATCTGATCGACGCCTTCGGAGCAGACTGGCAGAACCTGGAGCTTAAGTTTTTAAGAAAAATAAGCCCGGAAAGCCTCAGGGTGGTTTCGGAAATGATAAGCAGGAGGATAAATTCCCCGCTGACTTCGAGCATGGGAAGGCTTTTTGACAGTGTTTCCGCAATTGCAGGGCTTTGCAGCAGGGTGGATTTCGAGGCACAGGCTGCAATAAAACTGGAGATGCAGGCTGCCGGCAGTGTTTTGCCCCTGGATAAAACCTGCTGTTATGAATATGAAATCCGTGAGACAGGCGGCGAAATTATCAGTATTCCGCCAGCACCCATAATCCGCGGAATCGTGGATGATCTGCTAAAAGGGGTCTTTCCCGGGATAGTGAGTAAAAAATTTCACACGACCATTATTTTCCTGTTTTCAGATGTCTGCGACCGTATAAGCCGGGAAACCGGCCTCAAGCGGGTTGTATTGAGCGGCGGGGTTTTCCAGAATCCTGTTTTGCTGGAAGGGATGCGTGAGTCACTGAGAGAAAGAGGTTTTTCAGTGTTTGTAAACCGCCGGGTTCCCGCAAATGACGGAGGCATAAGCCTGGGACAGGCAGTTTCTGCCGCAGCAAGGATCAGCGGCGACGCCTGCCCTGATCAGGATTCGAAAGGTTTATAAGGTATGCTCCATGTTTCAGAATACCGCGACTCCCGGCTTTGCCGGAGTATAGCCGGACACATAGCAGCCATTTCCAAAACCCGGATGCGTATAATGGAGGTCTGCGGCACCCACACGGTGTCTGTTTTTAAAAACGGCATACGCTCTTTTCTGCCGGAAAACATTTCCCTGGTTTCAGGGCCCGGGTGCCCGGTGTGCGTCACGTCGCAGGGAGAAATAGACGCGGCGGTCGATCTTGCAGGACGCAAGGATACAATCGTGGCCACATTCGGGGATATGATGCGCGTACCTGGCACAAATTCCTCGCTGCAGCAGGAAAAGGCGGCCGGAAATGATGTGAGGATGGTTTATTCCGCCTCTGATGCAGTAGAGATAGCCGGCCGCAATCCTGACAAGAATGTTGTGTTTCTGGGCGTGGGCTTTGAAACCACTGCCCCGACCGTGGCAGCGGCTGTTCTGTCAGCCTCGGCAGAAGGGGTTGAAAATTTTTCCGTGCTTTGCATGCACAAGCTTGTGCCCCCGGCACTCGGGGCTCTTATGCGCATCGAGGGCGTGGATATGGATGCTTTTCTTCTGCCGGGCCATGTTTCTGTTATTATAGGAACCAGTGCTTATGAAGGTTTTTTTTCCTCCCACCGAATCCCGTGCGCGGTGGCAGGATTTGAACCTGCAGACATACTGCAGGGAGTTATGCGTCTGGCAGAAATGAAGGAAACAGGCAGTCCCGCCCTGGAAAACTGCTACGGCCGCGCCGTGACCCGGCAGGGCAATCCCGCTGCCAGAAAAGTCATGGACACCGTGTTTGAGCCCTGCGATGCAGAATGGCGGGGGCTTGGATTGATTGAAAAAAGCGGGCTGCGGTTTCGGAAGGAGTATTCGCATGTGGATGCGGCAAAGAGTTTCACACTGCCTGTTTCAGGCGGCGGGATGCCTCAGGGGTGCGCGTGCGGCGACATACTGACCGGCAAAAGGGCCCCTTTTGAATGCCCCCTGTACGGGACTTCCTGTACGCCTTCCGATCCGGTGGGCCCGTGCATGGTATCAAGCGAGGGAGCCTGTGCAGCGCATTTCAGGTACAACAGGAGGGGTTGCCGGTGACGGTTTTTCGCTCAGGAAGGCTATAGGCGCTGGATAAGGTAGATATAAGCGGGCAGCCTGCAGAGGGTTTTAAACTCGTTAAAACGCGTCAGCATCCGGTTTTTATCCCCGATTTCCTCGAGAGGGGAAAGATACGCCGCGCCTTTTGGATAAAAGCGCGCCAGCCTGTTGCGGGTCAGCTCAAGGATCGAGGGCAGGTGGGCGTCAGGCAGGCCCTCGCCTATGACGAAGTTGGCGGTTATCTCAACATTTTCGTATCTGCGGTTTACTTCCAGCATCCTGTCGAATGCATCGGCCACTTTTTCCGCGCTCAGGGGTTTTCCAAGGAATGAAAGCGTATTTGAATCACCGGATTCCAGTCCCAGGTTTATAAATGTTGAAAACGGAAGCCTGTTTAGCTCCTCAAAAAGGCTTTCTTCTGCTGCCAGCATTGAATCCGCGCTCCCGAAGAAAAAAAGCCGCGGCCCTTTCATAAAGGATTTTCCGATCTCAAGGATCTCCCATGCTTTGCTGGCTGCAAAGCTTATCATTTCCCTGCCCGCGTGCAGGGCGTCGTGCTGGCCGAGAAAAACGGAATTGTAATTGATCAGGTCCCTGTCGTAAAACTGTTTCAGTGACTCGAGCTGATCCGTCACGCTTTTGCGGGAGCGCGCTGAAAAACCCCTGCCTGTTTTAACCCGGCAGAAACCGCAGTTGTAAAGGCACCCGTCTGCAATTGTCACGGGAATTACGTCGTATTCCACGTGCCTGGCGTCAGGAGGGAGCACTGTCACCATTCCTCCGATGATCTCGTGCAGGCGCCTTCCGCGCTGCCCGAGTTTTTCGGGCGTCATTTCCCGGACCCTGGCGAGAAAGCACTGCTCCGCCTCTGAAAGCCCTGAGGGGTCAATGTCTTCTATCTGACGCAGCAGGCTGTGCCACGCGGTAAATGCTTCTTTCACCTCGTTTCTTTGAAAGGCGTTTTCCCCGAAAACCGCGTTTGTCTGATAGGGCAGGCAGGGGATATAGTATTCACCGGTATAGTTGAATGCACCGGCATATCCTCCTGCTGAAAAATACTGCCAGTCTCCGCCTGCGGTGCGTTTTAACCATTCCGCGGAAGTAAGCCAGTCCCCCCTGCGGCCCTGTATGGTCTTGATTTCGCCGTTTCTGTTGAATCCGAAAATATGGGCCGGGGTGCGGATTTCCCCGTAAACGCCGTAGCGCATGGGGCAGCTTATTTTTATGTATTCGCAGGCACCCTGTTTTTCAGGTATTACCGCAATCCTGCTTTCTGTTTGTGTTATCATCTGTTAAATGGGTGTTCAGCAGGTCAGGTGAAAACCCGCAGCAACTTTTTTGCCTTCCCGCCCGAGGCGGTTGAATTCCTTTGCAGCCTCTTCAGTGGGCTTTACTATCAGTTGTATGCCCTTTTTTTCCAGTTCATTTTTTACCTGCGGCTCCGGTTTCATCTGGCCCGGGCTGCCCTGGCCGAGCACAAGGATTTCGGGCCCGGCCTCCGCGATGTCAGCCAGGTCTTCGATGGCGACTGTATGTCCGCTTCTCCGCCGCCAGTCAGGTTTTACCTCGTTGTTTATTATTTTTAAATCCTGTCTGTATGTAGTGCCGTCAATGCGCATGCTGCCGAAGCGGTAGTCTTCAATGCGCATGGTTCCAGCTCCTTTGTTGGCCTTTTTTTAACAAATCATCCTAACCCTTAAAATCTGCTGAATACCCGTGTCAATCTGTTTGTTTAAGGTCCCTGCAGATGGGGGCGCGGATTTATTCCCCGCCGGTGATTCCGGCAAATCGCACGGTCAGGTTTATGTTTATATTGATCCCTCCCTGCGCGGATACTTCGTCAACAAGTCTGCCTACCACTGCCTCTAGGTTTTCTTCGGATTTCGCCGAGCTTCCTGCGGATGACGATTTTTTCACTGTGCGGGTTGCAGGCGCAGGCTTGCGCCCCCGCTTTGAGGGCTGTTTGGTGGCCTGGTTCTTAAGGCGCGCTGCCTTTACGTATTTTTTTACTTCCGGGTGGTCTGCGACTATTTGTTCGAGGGTATACCTGTTCTTGCCGGTTTTGCGGGTGAGGTCGTATAATGCTTCAGGCGGCAGGGCCGTGGCTTCCGGCACCAGGCTGTAGGTGTAGCCCTTGTTGGTTCTTTTCTTGCGTATAAAAAATCCGAGATCGCATTTTTCGCTGTTGCTCAGCTTGGCAAGGATGCTTGCAATATCCTGGATTTTAATGTTTTTGCCTGAATCGTCGGCAACCTTCTGGGTTATTTCAGGCGACCTCATTTCCTGGCCCGTAAGCAGGGCGTCGATGATGAACCCGCTGTTTGTCTTTTTTTCCCTTTCCATGGCTTTTTCCCTTTTCTTCTATGATTTGCCGGAACTCAAATCCCTGCAAATCTTAAATTAGAATTGAAATTTTTAGCTTAAGTCTGCAAACAATTAATCTAACAATAATGCAGTAATGCAGGATTGTCAACCAATTTATTTATTTATTTCCGGAGGGTTATCCATGGTTTTCGGTGTTTTGTGTCATACGAGTTCCCTCGATTAACTTGTCTGTTTTAATCGAACTGCAGAATCCTAAAAGGGGCGGATCTTTGGACTTGACAGGAGCTGCATGCTGCCTGACTTTGTTACTCAGCGTCTGTCTTTAATTCAAGCAGATCCGCCATTTCATGGATATTCCGGGTGAGATACCACCTGCCCTGGGCAAATACTCCGTAATCAGCCCCGCCCATTGCAGAGGCGAATCTGGTTGAGTTGGCGTAGAAAAGCCAGTTTTCAGTCCACATCCGCTCTATTGTTTCGTCAAACGGGCTGCCGTCCTGAAAAGGCCCGTCTGCTATGCCTCTTTCCCAGGCCTCCTGTAGAATCTGGGTGGCGGCAAGGGTCTGGGCGTTGGTTTCCTCTATGGTGTGCTCAAGGCGGTTGAAATGTCCCTTTACCCATCCGCTGCTGTGGCATTCCCTGCATGCCTGCTGCATTGTCCGGTTGCGCTCGTCCATGGTTTCCTCTGATATGAGAAAATCCGAGGCGGGAGTTCCGTCAAGCGCAGTGGGCAGCGGCAGGCCGTCTTTGCTTTCTATTTTTGTGGTATCAGCGGATTCGGGATGTGCATGGGCATAGGGCAGGCCGAAGATTCGCCATGCGAGCCTGTCATTCATCCTGTGGGTCCTTTCCGAGATCACCTGGCCGTCTTCCGATGCAAGCAGGCTCACGTGGCAGGTGGCGCATGTGGGTGCCTCAAGGTCTTTTCCCGGAGTCCACGGCACGGCTGAAAAGTCCCATTCGCCCGAGTTTTTCTGAGCACTGTATATATTTCCGTGTTTGCTCACTTTGTAGACCTTGTATGCAGGCACGTCCGGGCCCTTGTGGCACTGGGAGCATGTTTCGGGCTTTCTTGCGGTTTCAATGGCAAACTTGTGGCGCGGGTGGCAGGAAGCGCAGCTGCCCTTGCTTTTGTCGGGATTGATCCGTCCCACTCCCTGGTTGGGCCATCCCCGGATGACCGGAAAATCCATCGGGCCCATTGATGTTTCGCGCTCCTCGGTTTTTTCCACCTCCAGGCGGGTGCCGTGGCAGAACAGGCAGGAGTCCGCATCTGTTTCGCCGGAGGGACTGTCCTGTTTGAGCTTCATGTCATCAAATGCAAGAGGTCCTGTTGCAGCGGTTACAAGATGTTGGTAAACTTCATTGTCCTCAAGGTTTCCGTGGGCTTCTGACATGATGTTATCAGAGTACTGCCTTCGCTCTT
>JBKHES010000099.1:0-7925 GCA_046540695.1 Desulfobacterales bacterium | reverse complement strand
TGCAGATCAGCTGTGAGAAAAAATTTAAAAATTATATAAACAATCAAGGAGGTTAAACATGCTAATCGTAGGAGAATTGATCAATTCAAGCAGAAAGCCCATCAAGACGGCAATAGATGCCGAAGATGCAGGGGAAATCCAAAAGATAGCAAAAGACCAGCATGAAAACGGAGCTGACTATATTGACGTAAATGCAGGCACTTACGTGGGAAAAGAAGATAAGTACATGAAGTGGCTGATTTCCACGGTGCAGCAGGCGGTGGATGCACCCTGCTGCATTGACAGCCCTGATCCCAGGGTGGTTGAGGCTGCCCTGGAGCTGCACAAGGGCACGCCCATGGTAAATTCCATATCCCTGGAAAAGGAGCGCTGGGATGCGCTGCTGCCTGTTGTCAAGGGCTCGGATTTAAAGGTGGTGGCCCTTTGCATGAGCGATTCAGGCATGCCTGAGACAAAAGACGACAGGCTTTCCATTGCCTCGGACCTGATAAACGGACTGGTCAAAAACAATGTACCGGTGGAAAACATATACGTTGACCCCCTGGTGCAACCCATTTCCACGAACGACAGCTACGGAATCGAGTTCATGAACGCTGTGGAGGCAATAATGGGCGAATTCCCAGGGGTTCACACGATCTGCGGGCTTTCCAATATTTCCTACGGTCTGCCGGAAAGAAAGCTGCTCAACCAGACCTTTGTTGTAATGGCAATCTGCAAGGGTCTTGACGGGGCAATCATCAACCCGCTTGACAAGCGAATGGTTGCCAATATCCATGCCGCTGAAACCCTGGCGGGAAGGGATGAGTACTGCAGCAATTATCTTATGGCCTACAGGGAAGGAAAGCTTGTGCTTTAAGGTTAAAGGCCCGGAATATGATTTTTGATTTCCGGCAGGATTGTTAATTCTTTGCCAGAAAGGCGGGGAGTCTGTCTTATAAGGCACAGATTCCCGAATATAACACAGGAGGAACTATAATGACTTACAAGGTACTGGTTAGTGATAAAATGGGCGAGGCCGGTGTAAACCTTTTTGAGCAGGAAGAAGATGTTGAGGTGGATGTGAAGACCGACCTGTCAGCAGATCAGCTCAAGGAGATAATCGGGGAATACGACGCCCTTGCGGTGCGGAGCGCCACCAAGGTTACAAAGGAGCTGCTCGAGGCGGCAGACAACCTCAAAGCCATCGGCAGGGCGGGGATAGGAGTTGACAACATAGACGTTGACGAAGCAACCCGCAGGGGCATAATCGTCATGAACACGCCGGGCGGAAACGTTGTCACCACTGCCGAGCATGCAATCGCAATGATGATGTCTTTGACAAGAAACATTCCCCAGGGTACCTCTTCACTTAAGGCCGGCCGCTGGGAAAAGAAAAAGCTGCAGGGCAGGGAGGTAATGAACAAGACCCTGGGAGTGATCGGATTCGGAAAAATCGGGTCAATCGTTGCAAACCGCGCCCGCGGGCTCAAGATGAACGTGGTTGTCTACGATCCGGTGGTGACCCCTGAAAACATTAAAAAGGCCAAGTGCGAGCCTGTAACCCTTGACGAACTCTATGAACGCTCGGATTATATCAGCATTCACGTCCCTAAGATAAAAAAGACCACGGGCATGATAGACAAGGATGCGTTTTCCAAAATGAAAGACGGGGTCATGCTTGTCCACTGTGCAAGGGGCGGGATTGTAGACGAGGATGCTCTTTATGAGGCCTTAAAAATGGGCAAACTCGGGGGCGCGGCCCTGGACGTGTTCACAGAGGAACCGCCTCCGGAGGGTTTTAAGATTTTTGAGTTCGACAACGTTATCTGCACGCCTCACCTCGGGGCCTCCACAGCCGAAGCCCAGACAAACGTGGCAGTTGATATAGCCCATCAGCTCATAGGGTACTTGAAAAATGATACCATAAAAAACGCGGTCAACGTACCTTCTGTTTCAGGAAAGGTGCTTGAGGAGCTTGATCCGTTTATTAAAATGGCAGATCGCATGGGCAGGATGGTTGCCCAGCTTTCCCACGGGTATATCAAGTCAGTGGAGATAGATTATGACGGCGATTTCGGAGATCATGACATGTCGCCCGTGCGTACAGCAGTGGTCTGCGGGCTGCTGGAACCTTTGGTGCTCGATGACGTAAACGCAGTCAATGCTCCCTACCTGGCAAAGGAAAAGGGGATAAAGATCCTGGAGTCTTCCAGCGACGACGCCCAGGAATTTATCAACCTTATCACCGTGACCGTCAGGACGGATAAAGAGACAAACGTGGTCTCAGGGACGCTTTTCGGAAAGAGCGATCCCAGAATTGTGCGAATAAACGATTTCCGCCTGGAAATGCGGCCGGAAGGTTATCTCGCCCTTATCCACAACATGGATATCCCCGGCGAGATCGGCAGCATAGGAACGATTCTCGGCGAAAACAAGGTTAATATCGCCCGCATGACGGTTGGGCAGGAAGAGCCGGATGGTCAACGCAACATCGTTTTCCTGCGCACTGATACTCCGCTGTCCAAAGAGGTGCTGGGCAAGCTGGAAAACTACCCGAGAACCCGCCAGGTTATATACATGGAGCTGTAAAAGAGAAATAAGAAGTTGAAAACACAGAAAAAGAGCCCGGGGCTTTTAAAGTCCGCGGGCTCTTTTTCTGTGTGACGGTTGTATAACAAGGAGGGGTTATGCGTACATACGGTCTACGTTGTCCAGGTAGAAGTCTATCATTTTTGACTGGTCGTCTTGGTTTATCTCCTGCGGGAGTTTCTGCTCTGCCCGGTCCGTGGCCGAGTCTGCGAGTTCAACCAAAAGCTGTTTTCGTGCCTGCGCCATCCTGCGCTGTGCGTTTTTGCGCTCGCGCTCAATCATGAGCCTTGCCTGCTCCCGGGCGTCGTCAACGATTGACTGCCGCAGTTTTTCTCCGTCTTTTATGATCCGGGCCTTTATCTGCTCGTAGCGCTCGTCGCTTTTTTCCATCTGCTGCCTGGTTTCGTCAATTTTTTCCTGTATCTCGTTTTTCTTGTTCTCTACTTTATTGATTTCCTCAGAAATCTGGGCGGACTGGCTGTGCAGGAAATTTTTAAAGGGTTCACGCCCGTAGCGGTAAAGAAGAAAGACCAGGATCCCGAAATTCACCCACAGCATGATAGTGTCATATACAGGCCGCCATTCTGCTTCGGAGCCGGCGGCGTCCTGGGCAAGGGCGCAGACGCCGGTGAGGTGAAGCAGTACAGTGCTCAAAACCAGTATGCTGCAGACGGTTTTTGCCGTGCCGCTTTTAACCACGCGATACCCCCCGATTCAATATTGTTTCCATTATTGTTACAGCCAGTTTCTCGGCTTCGCTTTCAATGGACTTTCGAGCTTTAGAAACTTCCCGGTCTATGACCTGCTGGTTTTCATCCCGCAGGTCGTGGATTTCCCGGCGGGCTTCGTCGAGTATTCCTTGGGCCTCCCTGGAACCCTCTTCCTTTAACTTGTCTTTCTCAGAGTTGGCCTCCCGGATAAGTGTTCTTTCATTTTCCTCCAGCTCGCGGCTCAGTTCCTGGAGCACTCCGCTGGATTCCTTTATTTTGTTTTCCATATCGCTGATGTAGTCCCGCCGGTTTCTCATTGTTTCCTGCAGCGGCCGGATCATGATCCGGTTTATGAGAAACAGAAATATGAGAAATGACACCAGCTGTGCAACCAGTGTTTCATTCAGGCTTATCAGCGCCATGGATTCTATGATTTCCATGCTGGCCTTCCTGTAGAAATCCTTTAATAATCCGTTGACCGGTTATACGACAAACAGAAGCAGCAGTGCAATAACCAGGGAATAGATACCTGTGGACTCTGAAACCGCCTGTCCGACAAGCATGGTCCGGGTAAGCAGCCCTGCTTCTCCGGGATTTTTGCCGATGGCCTCACATGCCTTTGCTCCAACCATTCCTTCGCCGAGTCCCGGGCCGATGGCGCCGAGTCCCATTGCCAGACCTGCTCCTAGAAATGCGGAAGCCTTAATAAGTTCTGCACCTTCTATTGCCATGATTACCTCCAGTTAAATGTTTATGGTTTTTGATTCCTGATTATACCAGAAATATCAGTGCAAGTGAAATCACCATTGCATAAATGGCGGTTGACTGCGAAACGGCCTGACCAACAAGCATTGTCCTCATGAGGACAGCCTCCTGCTCAACGTTTCTTGCAACCCATGTGACAGCGCTCTGGGCGGCCATGCCGTTGCCCACCCCGGAGCCTATGCCTCCCAGTCCGGTGCATATGCCTGCTGAAAACACCGCAGTGGAAAGAGCAAAAAGCTCGGTGGAGGGATATGTCTTGAACATGAGTACAAAACTGATCAGAAGTCCGAAAATTGAGGGTGTCTGCGATACTGCCTGTCCAACCAGCATGATAACAAGGACGTTGCCGGTGGTAAAAGGCTGCCTTGCCCATCCCTCGCATCCGGCACCGGCTGCCAGCCCGCTTCCTACGCCCGAGCCTATGGCAGCAAGCCCGGTTGCAAGCCCGGCGCCAAGCAGGGCCGCGGATGTCGGGTGCAGGGGCAGATCCGAAAAATTGAGAAACATGAGCATGAAGGCCACAACCATTGCAAAAATAGCTGGAGTCTGGCTCACAGCGGCCCCGATGAGCATATTGGTTGTAAGCCTTCCCCCCATTGCAGGCTGTCTTGCCAGTCCCTCGCATGCAGTGCCTGCGGGAAAGCCCGAGCCGATGCCCGAACCGATCGCACCGAATCCCATGCACAGCCCGGCGCCCATAAGAGCCGCAACCATGTGCATGGTGCCGCCTGCAAAATTAATAAACATGAGCATGAAGGCTATCACCATTGCAAAGATGGCTGGTGTCTGGCTTACCGCGGCTCCTATCAGCATAGTGGTGGTAAGATTACGGCTAAGCGCGGGCTGCCGTGCAAGCCCGGCGCAGGCCTGGCCAGCGGGGAACCCTGAACCCACTCCCGAGCCTATGGCCCCGAGTCCCATGGACAAACCGGCCGCTAACAGTCCTGCTGCCGTGATCATGGAAATCTCGCCTCCTGCTGCGAACAAAAGCAGGACTGCGATAACCAGTGCGAATATTGCGGCGGTTTCCGCTATCGCCTGGCCCACCAGCATCATCTTAACGATGTCACCGGAATAAGTGGGATTTTCGGATATTGCTTGATTTGCTTTTGCGGCCGCGTATCCTTCACCGATTGCAGCGCCGATGGCCCCGAAACCCATGGAGAATCCCGCTCCGGCAAAAGCCGCCATTGTTACCCAGGCTTCAATTTCTATCGACATAGCTTAATTTACCTGTACTGCAATATAGACCAGGGTGAGCATTGTAAAAACGAATGCCTGTATAGCTCCGATGAATATTACGAAAAACGCCGTCAGGAAAGGAGGCAGCACAAGGCTGAAAACAAGGTGGGAAACCACCAGGACAATGATTGTGCCTCCCATTATGTTTCCGAACAAGCGGAAAGAGATTGAAATTACTTTTGAAAGCTCGCCGATAATGTTTAAAGGCGCCATGAAAAAGATCGGCTCAACATAGGTTTTTAAATACTTTTTGAGCCCCTTTTGCCTGATCCCCGCGTAATGGGCGATGAAAAACCCCATGATTCCAAGGCTCAAAGGGGTGTTCAAATCATTTGTCGGCTCATACATGTGCGGGATCATGCCGATGAGGTTGCATGACAAAAGAAAAATGAACAGCGCTATGATCATGGGCCCGTAGGTTTTTGCCATATCCTCGCCCAGGGCGTCCTCGGTCAGTGAGTAGAACTGGAATACAAAAGTCTCGCCGATTGTCTGCAGCGGCCCCGGTATCAAATGCCTGTTCTTTGCCGCGTAACGACCGAAGATCAGAACCCCTATGATGACGATCCATGTCATGACAAGGATATCGAGGTTGAATGTCATTTCGTAGCCGGACAGATTAACGATTAGCTGGTGTATTTTTCCTAAATCTTCCATATCGCATCAATAGTCCAGTTTTTTTCGGGTTGTTGCGTTGATGCCCTGTTCGGCCAGTATCATGGCTTGTATCATGAAAAGGCCTATAATTGTTGCCGTCAGGCTCAGGGTTTCGAGTTTGACGGCAAATACAAGGGGCACGGCGAGCATGGCGTATCTGATTAAAAGCAGCATTCCGGAAAAGATGCTGGCTCGTCTCCGTGAGCCGGAGATCCTTCCGGGAAGGGTCTCACCCATGACTATGAAATTGGCTGCGGAAAAAATCGTTCCAAGAATAAGCCCTTTGCCGGCGGGCTTCATGTCTGCGGCAATAAGGATAAGGGCAGCACATACCGCGAGTATTAAAGCGGTAGAGCAGTATTTTTTTTCGACTTTCCGTATTTGTTCATACGGTTTCAAAGTTGTTGTTATTCCCCGTGGTCGTTTTTTTCTTTATCTGAACCCGGTTCGACTACTTCCATGATTTGCCGGTAGACCACTACTCCTCCGCCGACAATTCCGAGAAGGATGAATATAACTGTCAAGATCCCGCCAGTGCCCATCCACCGGTCTAACATCAGCCCCACAAACATGCAGAAAACGATTGAGCCTGCCATTGTAAGGCCGAGCTGTACAACGATCTGCAGGTGCTGGGCCCAGGGCCTGTTTCCCTTGAAATCGAAAAACTTTTTGGGCGCCATGATTACAACGTCCCTTCAAAGATTCACATCGTTAGCAAGTATCATGGGTGCAGTCAAGCACTTTTTTGAGCGCGCGGCCCGGGGAACGGATGCCGGTGCTAAACATCCGTCTCCGCACTGGTCTTGCGGTTTCAGGAGAGCTGGGAAAGAATCCTTGGTATCAAGGTTTTTAATTGGGTGTGGACGAAATAAGTGTTTCCCCCTTCTTCCATCAGAACCAGGAATCGGTAGTTTCCGCCCGTGTAGATATCCGTGGTCTGCATTATGATTATACCCTGGTCGGTATGAAGGCTCAGCGCCCTGCATCTGCCAAGTCCCTTGCGGCCGGCCTGCCTGGAGCATTCCGTATACATGCCGCTTAATGCCTGGGCTGTGCTGGTAAAATCAATATTTGTTCCGTTTGCGGTGTCGTTTGCCAGGACCTGTCCCTCGCCGTTTATCACGGCCATGCCCTTGTAGCCCCTTGCGGTTCTGATAATGCCTCCCTGCTTGTCCAGGGCCTCTTCCAGTCTGTTTTTTGACCGGTTTTGCAGGATTGATTCAGCCGGCTCCATTTTTTTTGCCTTTTTTCCGGGCCGGGGTCCTTTTTCCCAGTCAGCCCTTGCCAGTGTCAAAAGGTCTGTATTGACGCGTTTCTTCCTGTTTTCCGGTTTCAGTTCAGAAAAGGCCAGCCTTACGCCCTGCCAGGCAGCAATGTGTTTTGCCGCCTCATCTCCTTCAAGGTTTTCAACGCGGGCATTGAGCAGTTCGCCTTCCAGGAAGTACATGTATCCCTTTTTCCTGGAGCCTGAGCGGATTTCCAGGCGGCAGGTCTTTTTTGCAATTGCGATGAGGGGAAGAAAATTCTTGATGTGTATACCGTACCTTGTCTGGCCCTCGTCGCGCAGGTTGAGTCCTACGAAAATGGCCGAAGCCAGCCTGCCGAAGGAAAAAGGTTTCTTCAGAAAATACAGAACCCCTGTATGCCCGGTCCGGTCGGTGAACCAGGGCTTGGGGTCGTTTTCCTCCAGCAGTATTATGCAGGGTACGGAAGGGTAATTGGCGGACATGAAGGCTATCAGATCCAGGCCGTCTTTTTGCGGCAGGTGAATTGAAGTAGCCACAACAGAAACCCGCGTGCCTTTTAGCTTGTCTTTTGCAGACTTGACGTTCGTTGCCGTGATCAGGTCAAAATGGTGCAGGTCCCGGAAGCCTTCCCTCACTCTGTTTAAGCTTTCCCTGTCATTTTCTGCGATGAGAACCTTGTCCATAGGAGGCTGCCCGTGTAAGAGTATGTAGTTTGCCGTCCTGCGGGAATCCGGAG
>JBKHES010000098.1:0-8473 GCA_046540695.1 Desulfobacterales bacterium | reverse complement strand
TATTGATTTTACTTAACACTTAATCACTTAAAACTTAACACTGCCTGTAAAAAAGCTTTTTACAGGCTTGTCAAAGCTGATTGTCCAAAAAAGGAGAAAAACCATGGCAAAAGACATTTTTCCGCTGCCCTTTGAAATCCCTGATCTTCATTACGGCCACGAATCACACCTTTGCGTGGCCAGTGCAATCGGGTTTGTGAAAACAAACCTTGAAAGCTACAAGCAGTATGTAAAAGACCCGCAGTATATCTGCAAAAACTGCGGGCGCGCGGCAAACAGCGCTGATTATCTGTGTGAACCTGAAAAACTTTAGCTTTTTTAAAGGAGTTGCCAGTGGGAAAAAACAACGCAAGAAACGGCAATTTCTCTCATCTGCCCGAAGAGTTAAGCGGGCTTGAGGACCTGGCGGAAAATCTCTGGTGGAGCTGGAACCCCCAGGGCAGGATGCTGTTTAAGATGCTCGACCGGCAGGCATGGAAAGAAAGCCGCCACAACCCCGACCTTATGCTGAGGCGCATGCCGGCGGAAATTCTTGAAAACGCTGCTGCTGACCGCAATTACATGCGCCATTACAACCTGGTCATGTATCACTTCAACCAGTGCCTCACCCGGCCGCCGCTGCAAACAGATGCGGGCAAAGGGGAACCAGGCACGATTGCCTATTTTTCAGCGGAGTTCGGGCTTCACCATTCCCTGCCGCTTTACGCGGGAGGCCTGGGATTTCTCGCAGGAGACCACCTCAAGGAATGCAGCGATCTGAACCTTCCCATCGTGGGCATAGGATTTATGTACCCTGCAGGATACCTCCGGCAGATAATCAACAGGGACGGATGGCAGGAAAACCATACCCAGAGCCTGGACAGGGAGGCTGCTTCCATAAACCGGGTTATGGACAAAAAAGGCCGGCAGGTGAAGGTGGCGGTACCCTACATAAATCACACGCCCGTGAAGGCAGGAATCTGGAAGGTGGCAGTTGGCAGGGTAAGCCTGCTTCTTATGGACACGGATATTGAAGAAAACCAACCGGAATTCAGATCCATTTCACAGCAGCTTTACACCGGTAACCAGGAAAAACGGCTTTTGCAGGAAATTGTTCTCGGTATCGGGGGCTCCGGCGTCCTGGAGGCCATGGGCGAACAATGCGGCATGCTGCACTTAAACGAAGGTCACGCGGCATTCGCGCTTCTGGAAAAAATGAGAGAATTTGTTGAACAGGGTGATGATTTCGACCGGGCAAAGCAGAAAATAAGGGATATGAGCCTTTTTACAACCCATACGCCGGTGCCTGCAGGTCATGACGTTTTTCCGTTCGAACTGATCGAAAAATATTTCCGGACCTACTGGCCGCAGCTGGGACTTGACAGGGAAGGCTTCCTGGATCTGGGCCGCCACCCGGACCGGCCGGATGAAGGCTTTAACATGACAGTGCTTTCATTGAAACTTTCAGGGAAAGCAAATTCAGTGAGCAAAAAGCACGCAGAAGTTACAAGAAACATGTGGCAGTCCCTGTGGCCGGATAAGTCAGAAAAACAGGTTCCCATAGATCATGTAACCAACGGCGTGCATGCTGCAAGCTGGCTTGAGCCCAAGATGCGGCTTTTATGCAACAAATACTTCGGTGAAGGCTGGTATAGCGCCCATGATAAACCGGAAATCTGGGAGTTCATAGAAGAAATTCCTGACCGGGAGCTTTGGCAGACCCACTACTGGTTAAAACTCAAGCTCATAGACTACATCCGCCACAAGGCCAGAAGCCGATGGAATTCCCTGGATACTGACCCTTCACAAATCGCCGGCATGGGAACCATGCTGGATTCAAGTGTGCTTACCCTGGGATTTGCAAGACGTTTTACCACATACAAAAGGCCGGACCTTATCTTTACCGACCTTGAGAGGCTTAAAAAATTGCTCAACCATTCCTGGAGGCCGATACAGATAATTTTTGCCGGCAAATCCCATCCCGACGACGCAAAAGGCCATGAGCTGATACACAGGATTTTCGAGTTCGCCCGAAACCCCGAACTCGGCGGCAGGGTCGCCTTTGTTGAAGACTACAACGAACAGCTGTCACAATACCTGGTCCACGGGGTGGATGTGTGGTTAAACAACCCCGTGCCTCCCATGGAGGCAAGCGGCACAAGCGGCATGAAGGCGGCCTTAAACGGTGTGCCCCATTTGAGCATCCCTGACGGATGGTGGATTGAAGGCTTCAACGGGAAAAACGGATGGAGCTTCGGCAGCGAGTCAGAAAAACAGGAGCGCGACAAAGAGGATGCAGACCAGCTCTACAGCCTGCTGGAAGAAGAAATAATTCCCAAGTACTACAATGCGGATGAAGACGGGGTCCCGCACCAGTGGGTCAGAGTTATGAAAGAGGCCATAAAAAGCTGCGGGCCGCAGTTTTCAGCCCGCAGGATGGTAAGGCAATACATTTCAAAATTTTACTCACATGTAAAGTAAAAAAGGGGCGGACCCGGATGCCCGCCCCTGAAATCACCTCTGTTAGAGAAATTTCTTAAAGCTCTTTTATCTTTTCCGTGAGCTCCGGGATGAACTCCAGGATGTCTGCTTCAACGCCCACGTCCGCAACCTGGAAGATCGGGGCCTTGGGATTTTTGTTCACTGCCACTATAAAGGGATTTCCCTTGACTCCGCCCATATGCTGGAAGGAACCGCTGATGCCCATTGCCATGTAGACCTTCGGCTTTACTGTCTTGCCGGAAGTACCAACCTGGCGGGCTTTCTCCAGCCACTTGGCGTCAACGATGGGACGGGAGCAGGATACGTCGGCGCCCATGGCTTCCGCGAGTTCAAATGCCATTTCCAGGTTATCTTCGTCCTCTATGCCGCGGCCCACGGAGACCAGCACCTCGGACTTGGTGATGTCGACTTCGCCTGCCTCTGCCTCCTGGATTTCAATGAATTTGCGTTTGGCTGAAAGGTCGCCTGCCTCGCCGGACTTGTCCACCACTTCGCCTGCCTGACCCTGGCCGGGCTGATAGACACCGGGACGCATGTTTATAACAGCTCCCGAGGAAATGTCGCAATGCACATGGGTGTTTACCTGGCCGGTGAATTCCTGGCGGATCACCTTCAGGGTGCTTCCCTCAACGCCTTCAATGTCTACCACGTCGGAGACAAAGGCTGAGTCCATCTTTATGGAAAGCCCGGGACCCATGTCCATTCCGAAATGGTCGTGAGGCATAAGCAGTATGCCGTCAGCAGGCAGGATATTTAAAAGAGCCTTTCTCACCACCTCTGCGTTTGGATAGGAAAGTGCTTCATTGTCGATTTTCCACACGGTCTTGTAGGATTCGGCCGCTTTTTTGCAGACATCGTCTATTGCGCTGCCTGTGACAATCGCGGTCACATCGGCGTCAGGGGCTATTTTCCGGGCTGCTGTAAGCAGTTCCAGGGCCGAATCATCGAGCTCACCGTTTGAGTGCAGTATATATGCAAAGATCTGGGCCATTACTTTATCCCTCCTTTGGACTTTAAGAGTTCAATGAGTTTATCGATGATCTCGTCGGTGCTGCCTTCAAGCATCTCAGCGCCTTCGCCCATCTCGGGCACGAAGTAGTCGATCCGCTTGACCCTGGCCGCATCCGCGCCAACGGAGCCGGCATCGATGCCCAAATCAGAAGCGCCCATTGTGGGTATCTCCACGGAAGCAACCTTGCGGATGCCCCGGATTCCAACATAGCGCGGCTCATTGATACCCGTCTGGATGGACAGCACGCAAGGGGTCTCGATTTCATTCAGCTCAATGTTTCCGCCTTCAATCTCCCGGCCGACCGTCAGTTTGCCGTCTCCGACCTCGATTTTGTTTACCAGGGAGGCGTAGGGGTAATCCAGCATGGCGGCAAGCATTCCGCCCACGGCTGCATAGCCCTCGTCTGCCTGCGCACCCGTGAGGATAAGGTCGTAATTACCCTTTTCTACGGCCGCCTTGAGAGCCAGGGCAGAGCCCTTTGCGTCCGAGCCTTCAAAGGCATCATCCGAAAGAAGAATGCCTTTTTCAGCACCCATTGCCATCTCCCGGCGCAGAACCTCTTCGGACTCCTCATCGCCGACAGTAATTACGGTCACTGAGCCGCCGTGCTTGTCCACCATCTGAATGGCCTCTTCCACAGCGTAGTTGTCCCACTCATTTACCGAGTAAACCAGATCATCTCTTTCAATGTCATTGCCCTCGGAATTGATCTCGATCTCGTTTTCCGCGGTATCGGGAACCCGTTTGACACATACCAGAATTTCCATATGTTCCTCCCACTTACCTGTTTGTTAACTTCCAATATGCCGGGCCACAAGCTCGCAAAGGTCTATGGCTTCCATCTCGCCTTCCAGGCCTGCGACCTTGATGGCATCTTCTATGTTGGTCAGGCAGAACGGGCAGGCCGTGACAATTACGTTTGCTCCGGCCTCCTTTGCCATTTTTACCCTGCGAACGCCCATGCGCTCATCTTCCTCGGGCTCGTAGAAAAGCATAAGCCCGCCCCCGCTGCAGCAAAAGGATCTGTCGCGGCTTCTTGTCATTTCCACGCGGTTCAGGCCGCCTATGGCATCTAGCACGTCCCGCGGCTGCTCGTATACATCGTTGTGCCGGCCGAGGTAGCAAGGATCATGATAGGTATAGACCTTTTTCCTGCTTTCTTCGTCAAGGCCTTCGAGCCGGATCCTGCCGTTTTTGATGTTGCGCTGCAGAAACTGGCAGATATGCTCGATTTCAGGCAGATCACTGCTGTTGTAATCATTTTTAATTACGTTGAATGCATGCGGGTCAGCAGTGACTATCCGCTTTGCCCCTGAATTTGCAATCGCCTCTATATTGTGATTCTTTAACTCCTGGTAAAGCATCTCTTCTCCGAAACGCCTTACCTCGTTGCCTGAATCCTTTTCGTTTTTGCCCAGCACGCCGAAATCTATCCCTGCCCTGTGAAGGATCCGCGCTGTTGCCTGTGCCACGGACTGCATTCTTTCGTCATAGGAACTCACGCTGTCTACGAAATACAGGGTTTCCGCGGTCGTTCCCTTTTTCTCCAGCACCTTGACCGCAAATTCCTCTGAAAGCTCCTTTGTCCAGTCAGCGCGCTTCTTTTCCACCTTGCCGTAGGGATTGCCCCTTTTTTCCAGGGACTGAAGCGGCTTCTGCAGGGACTGGGGCACATTGCCCTCATCCACCATCCCACGGCGCAGGTCAACTATCTTGTTTATGTATTCGATGGCAATCGGGCACTCCTGCTCGCATGCGCCGCAGGTGGTGCACGACCAGATCTCGTCTTCGGAATAGATTGTACCGATCAAGTTTTCGTCTGCTCTAAGGAAGTCACCGAATATGGGGTAATGCCTGAATGCGTAATCCCTGCCTTTAAGCGAGATAAACCTGGGCGAAAGCGGACGGCCCACCGCGTTGGCCGGGCAGTTGTCCGAACATCGCCCGCAGTCCGCGCAGGTGTAAAAATCCAGTATATCCTTCCATGTAAAATCCTCGTAGCGCTTCACCCCGAAGGACTCCAGGTCATCCAGCGAATCTTCGTCCACGCCGTAGCGCACCGGCCGGATATTGCCCTTTTCCAGGCGCATGAAATAAACGTTGAAAATGGATGTCAGCACGTGGAAGTGCTTGCCAAGCGGCAGGAAGCAGAGAAACGTGAAAAATACAATGTCATGTACAAAATATGAAAGGATATGAGCCCCCTGCAGGGTGCTCTCAGCAGAATTGAGCATGAGAACCTTAAACAGCCACCCCAGAGTTAAGGGAGCGATAAAATCAGGATCAATGCCCGCCTGGATCTGGGCTGCCACTGCAGCGCCTTCGTAGAGGCTTTCCGTGAACATCAGTATTGCGATAAAGCCCAGCACCAGAAGTGCCTCCCACGTGTGATCCTCCCCATAGGACTCGGGATAGGCGTATCGCTCCGGCTTAAACCAGACACGGCGGATAAAGGCGGCCACCACGGCAATGAACACGGCCGTGGCTGCATAGTCCTTTAAGGCGTAATATACATCCCCGACCCAGGTTTCGAGTCCGGGAAAGACAAAACCCTCAGAAATTCCCTTTATCACCATTTCAATCGAGCGGACCGACAGGATAAGGAAACCGAAAAAAATCACTATGTGGATCACGCCCGCTGTCATGTAGCGCGGATGCTTCCACTGGGCCAGCCAGATCTTGATTACCTGGTAAACCCTTTGCGCTGGCCGGTCAAACCTGTAATCAGGCCTGGACCTGACAATCGGGACCATCCGCTTGGCAATGATATATGCAAAAAGGGCCACTGCAACAATGGGAATCAGAACCGAGAAAATCACGGTCGGTATTCCGAATATTGTATATGCTGCAGGTGAGATCAACGCGTGTTCCATGATAAACCGCTTATCTCCTTTCGTGTTTTAATTTCGAGCATTTGCTTACTATTTCCCGAACTGCAACCTCCCCCGCAAGCCGGATAAGCTACTCGATATATTTATGAACGAATCCTCATAAATAGTTAATAAATATTTGCGAGTCAAGAAAAATTTCCCTGCCGGAAAAACAGGGAGGCCCTGAAAAACCAAGGCCCCCCGCCGTTTGCGGCGCCTGCAGGCAAGAGCTGCCCGCAGGTGCAAAGCCGGTCATAGCCCTAGCCGATAAAGGAAGCCTCATCTATTTCCACTGCGGCTCCGTCCATTGCCATAATGGCGTTGATCTTGCCGTGAGTGGTCGGCAGTACCGTATTGCAGAAAAACTGGGCGCTTTTGATCTGGCCCTCGTAGAAGGCAACATCTTTTTTCTTGGCCTTTTCCAGCGCCTTTTCAGCAATGGAGGCTCGCCAAACCAGCATCCACGCCATCACCACGTCGCCGCAGACCTCCATGAACGGATAGGAGTATGCAAACGCCTCCATGATCTTTTCGGACATGGCATTCTTGCCCAGATGCATGGCTGCCTCTCCCAGCTTGTTTAATGCCTGCTCCAGGGCCTCTGCATGGGGTTTGACCTTTTCCTGCTCCTTGGCGCCGGCGATGGTCGCGTTAATCTCTCCCATCAGGTCCATTACAAGCTTGCCCTTTTTCATGCCCAGCTTGCGGCCCATAAGGTCCATGGCCTGGATGCCGTTGGTGCCTTCGTAGATCTGGGTGATCCTGCAGTCGCGCATCAGCTGTTCCTGCGGATACTCGTTGGTATATCCGTATCCGCCGAATACCTGCATGCCAAAGTTGCAGACGTCAAAGGCCCTGTCAGTAACGTATCCCTTGGAAATGGGAATGAGCAGATCGATGAGGTCGTGGCGCTTTTCCTTTTCTTCCTCGTCGTCCGTGGTCTCGGCCCTGTCCTCGCACCACGCCGTGTAATAAAGAAGGCTTCGCATTGCCTCAACATATGCCTTCATTGTCAAAAGCATGCGGCGTACGTCAGGGTGCTGGATAATCGGAACCGCAGGGGCGTCTTTTTCCATCATCTTGGTCAGGTGCCTGCCCTGCAGGCGCTCCTTGGCATAATTGACCGCCTCTATGTAGGAAGCGGTAGCTGTGGCAAATCCCTGCATGCCGACCAGCAGCCTGGCTTCGTTCATCATGAGAAACATGGCGCGCATGCCCTTGTTTTCCTCGCCCAGCAGCTCGCCCACGCACTGGTCCTTGTCGCCCAGGCTCAATGTTGCGGTGGCATTGCCGTGAATGCCCATTTTTTCCTCGATGCCCACGCAGTTGACATCATTGAACTCGCCGAGGCTTCCGTCTTCATTGACCCTGTACTTTGGCACGAGAAACAGTGAAATACCCTTGGTTCCTGCAGGAGCGCCCTCAATGCGGGCCAGCACCGGGTGGACAATGTTTTCAGCCAGGTCGTGCTCGCCGCTTGAAATAAAAATCTTCTGGCCCTGGATTTTATAGGTCCCGTCTCCTTGCGGAATGGCCTTTGTTTCAAGACGACCCACGTCAGAGCCTGCCACCGGTTCGGTCAGCAGCATCGTCCCGGTCCATTTGCAAGTATACAGGTTTTTCAGAAAAAGGTTTTTCTGACGATCCGTGCCAAAGGTTTCCACAAGCCTGCCTGCGCCGTGAGTGAGGCCGGCATACATCATAAAAGAGTAATTGGCGCCGTTAAAGTATTCGGCTGCGGCCATGGAGACGCTTCTGGGCATTCCCTGGCCGCCCCATTCAGGATCTTCAGGCATTGCAGCCCATTCGCCTTCCTTGAGCAGCTCAAAAGGACGCTTGAATTCCTCCGGTGTAGTGACTTTTCCTTTATCGAAGATGCAGCCCTGACGGTCGCCTTCCTTGCGGGTGGGCAGAATCTCTTTTACCGCGAGATTCCGGGCCTCGTTGACAATCAGGTCAACTGTTTTCTTGTTGAACTCTGCATACTTTTCATGCTTGCTGAATTCTCCGACATTCAGCTGCTCGTGCAGGACAAAATCAATGTCCCTGCGATCCGAAATCTGCTGTGCCATAATTTCTTCTCCTTTTTTTAAAAAAAATGAGTTTATAT
>JBKHES010000097.1:0-8522 GCA_046540695.1 Desulfobacterales bacterium | reverse complement strand
CAACCCTTATACCCTATCAAAAAATAAACCCGAACGCCATGGGAAAAGGGGGAAAAGTGAGGAGACGCCCCCTTTGTGTTGCGTTCTTGATTTTGCTTTCAAAGTCGGGTAATTTTATGAATCTACAAAACCCGGAAGGAAACCGATGATGATCACTTTGCTCGACTACGGCGCGGGAAACGTTCGCAGCGTTGTAAACGCAATTGAAAAGCTGGGATGGCGGGTGCATATTGCCTCGCGCCCTGAAGATATAAGACATGCGGAAAAACTTGTTTTCCCGGGAGTCGGAAGCTTCGGCAGCATGATGCAGGTACTGCGCGAAAGGGATTACGCAGGACCGCTTGTCGAGTACCTTAGGGCGGACAAGCCCTTTCTGGGCATCTGCCTCGGCCTGCAGGCGCTGTTTGAAAAAAGCGGGGAAGCCCCCGGGATAGACGGGCTCGGCTTTATAGCAGGCAGTGTCAAAAGATTTGAAACCAAGCTTTCAGTGCCGCATATCGGCTGGAACGGCCTAAGGGTCAAAAAACCGTCCTGGCTGTTTAACGGGATTGAAGAAGATGAAAAATTCTATTTCGTGCACTCCTATTACGTGGCGCCCCGGGACCCGGGCGTGATACTTACGGAAACCGACTACGGCGAAACCTTTGTCAGCAGCATAAGGCGGGGCAACATCACTGCAACCCAGTTCCACCCTGAAAAAAGCGGCGCCGCGGGCCTGGCGGTGCTGAAAAATTTCCTGGAGCCCGGGGCCGGGTCCGCGGAACAAATCCGGGAGATTCCTGAAACAAAACTCGCCAGGCGGATAGTTGCATGCCTGGACGTGCGGGCAAACGACGAGGGGGACCTTGTGGTTACAAAGGGCGACCGCTACGATGTGCGGGAAAACGGAGAAGTGCGCAACCTCGGCAAGCCCGTGGAACTGGCAAAGGACTATTACGAGCAGGGCGCCGACGAAATAACCTTCTTAAACATCACCGGATTCAGGGATTTTCCCTTAGAAGACCTGCCCATGCTCGAAGTGTTAAAACAGACATCAAGGCACGTTTTCGTACCTCTTACCATCGGCGGAGGGATCAGGAGCTACACGGACGCAAACGGCCGGAACTGGTCAGCACTGGAAGTGGCTGCTGAATACTTCCGCTCCGGCGCGGACAAGATATCCATAGGCAGCGATGCTGTCCATATAGCCGAAGACTACCTGGAGACAGGAAAAAAGACCGGCATCAGTGCCATAGAGCAGATTTCGTCGGTCTACGGCAGCCAGGCGGTTATGATCTCAATCGACCCCAGGCGTGTGTATGTAAGCCGGCCGGAGGACTCCCCTTATCATGTTATCCGCACTGAGCTTCCTGGGCCGGAGCAGGAAAAGTACTGCTGGTTTCAGTGCACTGTCAAAGGCGGCCGCGAGGGCAGGCCGGTTGATGCGGTAACACTGGCAAAGGCCTGCAGCGAGCTGGGGGCGGGAGAAATCCTGCTAAACTGCATTGACCGCGACGGAACAAATTCGGGATTTGACACGGAGCTTATAAACGCCGTGGCAGAAGCGGTTTCCATACCTGTAATTGCTTCGTCAGGCGCGGGAAGCAAGGATCATTTCCTGGAGGTATTCACGCAAACCGGTGCAGAGGCGGCCCTGGCTGCGGGAATTTTCCACCGCAGGGAAGTGCCCGTGGGAGCGGTCAAGAAATATCTCCACGGGAAAGTCGAAATCCGGCGGGAGGGAATGCTATGAAGCGTGCATGGCTTGCCGCGGCAGCAATGGTGCTTGCCGCGGCCGGAGGCGTCTGTGCAAAGCAGACTGTTTCATCTGAGATAACCGAAGCCACTGTGTTTTTCGACCGGGCCAGGGTGGGCAGACATGCATCCGTGCAGGTCGCTCCAGGCACCCAAAGGCTCATAGTCCCGGTTAAGGCTTTTTCCATTGACCGGGACTCGGTTACCGCTGAAATCAGGGGAGAAGGTGAACTCCTCGGCGTGCAGGTCACAGAGGCGCATGTTTTGCAGCCCGGTCAGGAAAAAATACGGGAACTTGAAAAAACAAGGGATGAGCTGGCTTTAAAAAAACGTGCACTTGAAGACGAAATAAAGGCTTTAGGCAGACAGGAGGCATTTCTGGACGGGGTGGTGGAATTTTCCCAGTCACAGGTCCCGAGGGATATAAAGACCCGTATGCCATCAGCGGAAGAACTCGGCGGCACGGTTGAATTTCTTGGAAGCCGGTATACAGAGATTCTGGACAAGAAACTGAGCGCGGAAACCAAAAAAAAGGACCTGGCAAAAGAAATCAAAAAGATAGAACGCGAACTCGACATGCTAAGGGGCCGTGCGGACAGCTCTGAGACAGTCATAGAGATCCTGTTTCGCTCTGCAGAACCCCAGGATATTGATATAACCGCACGCTACTTTGTCCCGGATGCAGGCTGGTCGCCTGTCTACCGGGCGGCTGCCTCTGATGCAAAACAGGAAATAGATCTTTCCATGATGGCTGAAATCTCCCAGAAGACAGGGGAAGACTGGAAAGATGCAGATATAACGGTGTCCACCATGACGCCCGTAAAAGGCGGGCGCCTGCCGGAGCTTTCGCCATGGCATCTTGACACTCCTGAAGTTTACGGGGAAAAATCCGATAAAGACAGCCGGATGCGAACCCAGGAACTGGCCGCCGGGGCTCCGGGAAAAAGCCGCCGCGCCCCCGCGGCAGAAGCTGAAAAACACGAAACCGCCATCTCCTTTGAATACAGCATGCCGGAGCCTGTAACAATTGAATCCAGGGATAAAAAAACACTGCTCCCGGTTTTTACAAAATCCGTCAAAGGAAAATTCCACTACCGGTCAGTGCCAAAAAAGGATCCCAGGGCCTACCTTGTCTGCGAGGCAGAGGCTGACAGGCAGCTGCTTGCAGGCCGGGTCAGAACATTTTTTGACGGCCGTTATACCGGAACCTTGTCTCTGGAGGAAAAACAGCCGGGCCAGTCATTTGTGCTCGGCCTGGGGGCGGACCGCTCGGTTTCGGTAAGCCGCAACAAGGTCAAAGACAAGAGAAAGGAAACAGCCTTTTTCGGCAAAATAGAAAGAGACGCTGTTGTAAGGGAAATCACCTACCATATCGAGGCTGAAAACTTAAAGGACAGAAAGGTCGAATTAAACATATTCGACCACGTGCCTGTTTCAAAAACAGACCGCATAACCGTGGAAGACGTGGAATTTGAACCGGGACCGGACAAAAGGGATGTGGACGGCAAACAGGGCGTAGTGCAGTGGCAGACCGAGCTCGGGCCCGGCGAAAGTTCAGGTTTTACAATTTCCTTTACTGCAGCCTATCCAAAAGATATGCCGCCGCCTGCATTCTAGGAGGTCTATTATGAGCATACGGCCAGCGCCTGAAAAACATCTTGAATCCATCGGCCCCAAACAGCGGGCCGGCAGCGCAGCAGGAATATATTCGGTGTGCTCCTCGCAGCGCATTGTACTCGAAGCCGTACTGCAGCAGGCAAAAGAGGACGAAAGCCCCCTACTGGTGGAATCCACGTGCAACCAGGTAAACCAGTTCGGCGGCTACTCAGGCATGACCCCAAAGGAGTTTTCTGATTATATCCGGGGCATGTGCAGGCGGCTTGGTTTTCCCCGGGAAAAACTCATTCTGGGCGGAGATCATCTAGGTCCCCACGTGTGGCGTGCCGAGTCCTCGGAAAAAGCCATGGAAAAGGCTGAAAACCTGGTTGCAGGATGCGTTCTGTCCGGGTACTCAAAGATTCACCTGGATGCCAGCATGCCCCTGGGAGACGACAGCGGGGATTGGATTTCACACGAACTTGCCGCCAGTCGGACCGCAAGGCTATGCAGGGCTGCTGAAGATTCAGCAAGACAGCTGCCGCCTCACAGCCCGGCCCCGGTTTACGTTATAGGCGCCGAGGTCCCCACCCCGGGAGGATCGCTTGCCTCGGCAGAAGACGTGCCGGTGAGCAGTCCTGATGAAGTTGCCGGGTTTATAGATGTCTGCAGGAGCAGCTTTTTAAAGGCCGGGCTTGAGGATGCCTGGAACAGGGTTATCGCAGTGGTGGTGCAGCCGGGCATAGATTTTGGCGAAAACTGGGTAAAACCCTTTGATCCGGAGACCGCCCACAGGCTCTCTGCTTTTCACGACAAGCTCGAAGGCGCCATGACCTATGAAATTCATGCTGCAGACTACCAGACACCGACCGCGCTGGAAGAAATGGTGCAGCACCACTTTGCGCTGTTAAAAATCGGGCCCTGCCTGACTCATGCATTCAGAGAAGCGGTTTTCGCACTTTCCCACATCGAAGATCATTTATTTGCCAATCACAAGAACATCAGGAGGTCCTGGATCCGGGAAATGATCTGCAAGGTAATGAAAGAAAACCCTGGCCACTGGAAATCCCATCACCGGGCCGAAACCCCGTCTGACTGGACAGTGCTTTTTTCCTACCTTGACCGGGTACGCTATTACTGGGCCAGGCTGGAGGTTGAAGACGCCCTGGCACGCATGACTGCCAATCTGGCAGGAAGAATCGAGCTTCCCCTGCTCAGCCAGTACATGCCATCACAGTACAAGGCGGTTGCCGAAGGCATCATAGCTCCTGACCCGGCACTGCTTATCCGGCATAAAATCAGGGAGACGCTTTTTCCATACGCGTCATCGTGCAGGATGACCTCAGGGTCATAAAAAAATAATTTACTTTTACGTTAAGTATGGTTAAAGTCAGGGTTTGCCCGGATGTTTTTTAATAAAATAAAACAATGGATAAGCAGAAATCATGCGAGACGACATAACTGAAATCCGATGGCACGGCAGAGGCGGCCAGGGGGCGATCACAGCGGCAAAAATAGTGGCGGAAGCCGCTTTTTCCTCCGGATACGGAGGTGTTGTGATGGCGCCGACTTTCGGCACCGAGCGAAGGGGCGCCCCGGTTCTGACCTCCCTGAAAATTTCCAGGAACAAGATCTACGACCTGTCCCCCATAGCCGAGCCTGACATGGTAATTGTGCTCGACCACCTGCTGGTGGAAGAAGTGGACGTGGCGGCGGGAATAAAGCCTGGCGGGGTGATAATAATAAACTCGCCCAGGCCGCCGGAGGCTTTTTCATTTGACGGCATGAAGGTGGCAACTGCTGACGTCACAACCCTGGCCTCAAAAGCCGGCCTGCCGGCCGGCATTGTCAACACCGGCATAATCGGCGCATTTGCCAGGGCGGCAGGCCTGCTCGAAATCGACACCCTGGCCCGGGCCATCGAATCCGAATTTGCCGGGAAACATCCGGAAAAAAACATTGAAGCAGCCCGCGCTGCATACGAGCATACCATTGTCGGAGGCAATTGATGAAAGACGACAACGAAAACAACAATAAAGAAAAAAAACCGTTTGCCTGCTACACCTCCCACAGCGAACCGGGGCCGGGCGACGGCGGAAGGACCGGCTCATGGCGGGTGCTGCGTCCGGTAATTGACCTGGACAAATGCATCCCTGCCAAGCGCAACAAGCCCGCGTGTTTTTCCTGCTGGCTTTACTGCCCCGACGGAGTGATAACCAGGACGGTCCCGCCTACAATTGACTACGAATACTGCAAGGGATGCGAAATATGCGCCGAGGAGTGCCCGGCGGACGCCATCACCATGGTTGAGGAAACCCTGATTCTCATGGAGGAAAAATAAGCTGATGCATATAATCGAAGCGGGCAACGTGGCCGCGGCCATGGGGGTTAAACTGGCAGGGGCGCAAGTAGTTGCGGCCTATCCTATAACCCCGCAGACGCCGCTGACCGAAAAGCTCTCGGAACTGGTGGACTCAGGCGAAATGGATGCCCAGTATATACCCGTTGAAAGCGAGCACAGCGCAATGTCTGTTTGCATTGCCGCCTCGAGCTCCGGCGCCCGGGCTTTTACCGCCACCAGCGCAAACGGGCTTCTCTACATGAACGAACAGCTGCACTGGGCCGCAGGCGCCAGGCTCCCCATAGTCATGTGCGTTGTAAACCGGGGCATAGGCGCGCCCTGGACAGTTTGGAACGACCACCAGGACGCGGTATCCCAGCGCGACACCGGCTGGATACAGCTTTTCTGCTGCGACCATCAGCAGATAATAGACACCGTGATCCAGGCCTTCAGGATAGCCGAAACTGTGCGCATCCCCGTCATGGTCTGCTATGACGGCTACATACTGTCTCACACTTACATGCCGTTTGAAATCCCGGACCAAAAGGATGTCCACAGATTTCTGCCGGCCTTTGAACCGGGCTGGGCCCTGGACCCGGCGTGCCCGGCCAATTTAAACACGGTCACCCTTCCTGATATAAGACCTGACGTGCGGGGCAATACTGCGCCCGGCTACATGGAGATCAGGCATGACCTGCACACCGACCTGCGCCGATCCATAGGCGTAGTGGCAGACACGGACATGGAGTTTTCAGAAATCTTCGGCCGCGGAGGACACCCCTTTATCGAACCCTACAGATGCGAGGACGCGGACTACGTGGCAGTGGCCATGGGCTCGCTTTCCTATCATATAAGGGACGTGGCAGACAGCCTGAGAGAAGAAGGCATTGCCGTGGGAGCAGCGGGTCTCCGTCTTCACAGGCCCTTTCCCGACCGGGCAGTGGCTGAATTTTTATCAGGAAAAAAAGGCGTAATAGTCATGGAAAAAGCCCTGAGCTACGGATACGAGGGGCCGCTTTACACTGACATCAAGGCCGCGCTCTACAACTGCGAAGACAGGCCTGAAATAACAAACTTCATCCTCGGCCTCGGCGGCCGTGAGATCAGAACCCTCGACATTTACGGGGTGCTTAAAAAAACCTGCACAAAAACGGCTCAACACCAAGACAATCCCGTATTTGTGGGGATGAAAATATAAACAGGACTTCAACAATCAGGATATATAATGGCTGCTAAAAAAACAACAGTGCTCAACCTGCCGGAAGAAGAGCTCGTACACCCGGGCAACCGGGCGTGTTCAGGCTGCGGATTAAGCATAATATACAGAATGGGCTTAAAGGCGCTCGGCCGCGACACCATCCTGGTGGTCCCCCCGAGCTGCCTTACAGTACTTCAGGGGCTTTACCCCATTGCCGCCACGCAGCTCCCGTGCGTAAATGTCACCTTTGCCTCCACGGCCGCGGCTGCAACAGGAGTGCTTGCAGCATTGAGGGCAAGGAAAAAAAATACACAGGTGGCCGCCTGGGCGGGAGACGGGGGCACCAGCGATATCGGCATACAGGCCCTTTCAGGAGCGTGCGAGCGCGGCGAGGACTTCATCTTCATATGCTATGACAACGAGGCCTACATGAACACCGGGGTGCAGCGCTCCGGCACGACCCCGCAGCACGTGCTGACAACCACCACGCCCATTTCGGGCAAGCAGCAGCACAAAAAGGATATGCCGGCGATTATCGCGGCCCACGGCATTGATTACGTGGCAACCGCCTCGGCAGCATATCCTGTTGATTTCTACGACAAGGTCTGCAAGGCCAAAACAATTTCAGGCCCCAAATACATACACGTGCACACTCCATGCCCCGCTGGCTGGGGATTTTCAGCAAGGTACACGGTAAAGATCGGCAGGATGGCCGTGGAAACGGGTCTGTTTGACCTCTACGAACGTGAAAAAGGAGACTTCCGCCTCACCGGCCCCTCGCAGAAAATGCTTGGAAAAAAGCGGAAACCGGTAGCAGAATACTTTGCCACCCAGGGCCGGTTCAAGGGGCTTGACGAGGAACAGATCGCAGAGCTTCAAAACGAGGTGGACAAAAAATGGTCGGATTATGAAAAACAGGCTGAAGAGGCCTGTTAAAATCCGCCAAAAGCCCTTTACCCCTCGTAGAGGACTGCAAGAATCCTTGCGCTGCCTTGTTTTGCAGCCACCATGTGGGAGGTGGTGGAAAGATAATAAACGCTGTCTCCGGGTTCGAGCTCGAAGACATCCTTGTCTATTTTTGCCACCACCGTTCCCTCGAGCACGAATATAAACTCCTCGCCTTCGTGCACGGAGGTTTCCTGCTCCGGATTTTCCTCCAGGTCCACTATCAGGGCCTCCATGTGCCTGCCGTGTACCTCCGGGGCAAGACTCTTGTAGGTATAAAGCTTGTTGCCGGCAGGCGATGTCGAGCGCGAAACAGGCTTTCTTTCATGCTTTCGGGTAACCGAATACACACTGCTGCCAACCCCTGACACCAGCCTTGAAAATGCACTGTCAAGCGCCTTGGATAACTTCACCAGGGTGCCGAGCTGAGGCTGGATTTCATTCGCCTCGATTCTGGTCAGGGTATCCACGTCAAATCCGGTCAGATTGGCCATTTCCTCATGGCTTATTTTCTTTTCCTCGCGGATGCTTCTGATCCGGTCGCCGATGGCCTCTACATCAAAACTCCCGGCCTGCCCTGAGATATCTCCGGTTAAAACCTCGTAGCGATCCTTATGGCCTCCCGGGTTATCTTCATAATGAACCATTTTGCTCCCCTCCCGGCAAATAGCCGTGTTAAACATATTTTGCGGCACTTCAATATCTTAT
>JBKHES010000096.1:0-8639 GCA_046540695.1 Desulfobacterales bacterium | reverse complement strand
TATTGTTGATATAAGTTGTAAATCCGAAATCCGAAGCACGAAATTCGAAACAAATCCGAAATCCGAATACCAAATGACCAAAACACCAGCAGACTCGGGCAAGGCTCGTTTCTATCGTTCGAATTTTGGTAATGCGGGTTTGTTTATCCCTTGCAGGATGCTTCGCGCGGATTTCAAATTTATAACCCTGATAACAAATGACCAAAACATGAACGGATCTTAGTCAATGCCTGTTTCAGTCATTTGAATTTTGGTAATTCGAATTTGTTTCGAATTTCGGATTTCGCGCTTCGGATTTATGCAGGAATTTTTCCAAATTTTAGCGGACCTCTACGGTTGTGGATAAAAAGCTTAAAAATCAATTAATCCTGTACCTGTCTGGTTTCGTAACCCGGGACCGTCTTCAGGTTTTCGAGCGGGTTCTTGAAAACAGGACCCGGTATATCGCCGTGGGACTGGAAAACATATTCCAGCCTCACAATGCCAGCGCAGTTCTTCGATCCATGGATTGTTTCGGTATCCAGGATGCCCACATAATTGAAAACGAATACCAGTACAGGGTAAATCCCGACGTGGCCCTCGGGGCTTCCAAGTGGCTGACTTTGATCCGTTACAATAAGGAAGCAGACAACACAATGGCCGCAATCAGGCGGCTTCGTTCGCTGGGCTACAGAATAGTCGCAACAACCCCCCACGGCCGCCATGTATCCCTTCCGGATTTTGACCTGCACAAGGGAAAAGCTGCGCTTTTTTTCGGCACTGAGCTAGAGGGGCTTTCCCAGACCCTTCTGGACAATGCTGATGAGTTTTTAAGCATTCCAATGTACGGCTTTACAGAGAGTTTCAATATTTCCGTGTCCGCTGCGGTTATTCTCAACGACCTTGTCTGCAGGCTCAGGGCCTCGGGCCTAAAATGGCAAATTACACACGAGGAAAAACAGGAACTTCGGCTCCAGTGGCTCCGGCAGAGCGTGAAACGCTCGGATTTGCTTGTCAGGCGCTTTCTCTCCGAGCGGGAACCTGCAGAAGGTGAGACCCTCCCCCGGCAGCGAAACTGATTGGTTAGTGCGGATTTTTTAATTCGTGTTTATCATTTAGGAGACGCACTGACTGATTAAATCGCGGGGGGAAACATTGGACCTTACAGCAGGCATTACCATACTCGTATTTCTCGGGGTCGCGGCCCAGTGGCTGGCCTGGCGCCTCCAGGTTCCGTCCATCATGCTTCTGCTTGTATTCGGCCTTCTGATCGGGCCGGTGTCAGGGGTCATAGACCCTGACAAGCTTTTGGGGGACCTGCTGCCGGTGCTGGTTTCCATGGGCGTGGCTGTTATCCTGTTTGAAGGCGGCCTCAATCTCAGGCTCGAGGAGCTGAAATACACAGGAGATGTGGTTCGCAACCTCATTACCATAGGGGTTGCAGTAACATGGGTAACAGGAAGCGCGCTCGCGTGGTTTCTGCTTGGCATGCCTTTGATGCTTTCTATTCTGCTGGGCGCCATACTGGTTGTAAGCGGACCTACTGTTATAGGCCCGCTTCTCCGGCATGTCCGACTTCCTCACAACACTGATGCCGCGCTGGAATGGGAAAGCATCCTCATAGATCCCGTGGGTGCGCTCCTGGCGGTGCTGGTATTTGAAATCATTGTAACAGCATCGTCTCCTGCAGGCGGTACGCTTATTTTCTTTTTCGGCCTGGTTAGGATGTTTTCAGCAGGCATGCTGTTCGGCCTGGGGGGCGCGTATGTATTAATCCGCATGATAAGGCGGTTCTGGATTCCTGACTATCTTCAGAATCCTTTTTCGCTGGCTCTTGTGCTGGCCGTGTTTACCCTTTCCAATCTTGCCGCAGAAGAATCAGGACTTCTTGCTGCCACCGTGATGGGCATAGTGGTGGGCAACCAGAAGTCCATAGCCCTTCGCGATATCATAGAATTCAAGGAAGACCTGCGGGTTCTGATCATATCCCTGCTTTTCATAGTGCTTACCGCACGGCTTGATTTCTCTGATCTTGCAGTGATTGACTGGCGCGCAGCGGTCTTTGTCCTTATGCTTATCCTTGTTGCCAGGCCGGCTTCAGTTATGCTTTCTTCTGTCGGCTCCAGGCTTCATCTGCGCGAGAAAATCTTCATGTCCTTTATGATGCCGCGGGGTATCGTGGCTGCGGCGGTTTCCTCGATATTTGCGCTTCGCCTTGTTGAAAGCGGCTATCCAATGGCCGAGCAGCTTGTGCCGCTTACTTTCTTTGTCATAATTGTAACCGTGTTTTTCTACAGCGCCATTGCCTCACCCATGGCCAGGCTGCTGGCAATTGCCGAGCCGCAGCCGAGCGGGTTTCTCATCATCGGGGCTAATCTGCTGGCGCGTAAAATAGGGATTGCTCTTTACAATGCAGGCTGCAGGATTCTTCTTGTAGACAACCAGAGGGCAAATATCCGGGCTGCCAGGATGGCGGGGCTGCCTTGTTTTTACGGCAACATTTTCACGGACAAGATCCGGCTGTGCGGAATAGGCAGGCTGCTTTCGCTTTCGTCCAACGACGAGTTAAACGCTCTGGCGGTGCTGCACTACATGAAAATATTTGATCACATGGAAGTCCACCAGCTTCCGCCGGAAACCGACGAGGTGCATTCCGACGAGGTCCTGCCCAGGCATCTCAGGGGGCGCTACCTTTTTGACAAGAACGCTGTTTTTTCCCATCTCTACGGGCAGCTTCTCGGCAGGGGGATCATAAAGACAGTAAGGCTTACAAAAAACTTTACATATGAGGATTTTTCAAATTTTTACGGAGGATCGGATGTTCCTATGTTTGTAATTGATGCAGCGGGCACGGTTCACCCTGTAACCACGGATGCCTCTGCAGATCTTTCCCCGGGACACACCCTGATAGCACTTGTAAATGCAAAAGAAGGCGACACTGCCCCTGAGGTGGTAAGCCGTCCGCAGGAGCCGGACTTCGAGTGCAGAAGCCCCTCCTGAGGATTTAGGTTAGGTGGCGGGCTTTTACTCCCTGTTTATCATTGCGGCCAGATATCCGGCCCCGAACCCGTTGTCTATGTTTACCACTGCCACGTTTGAGCTGCAGCTGTTTAACATGGCAAAAAGGGCCGTGAGTCCGCCCATGCTGGTACCGTAGCCTATGCTCGTGGGCACGCCTATAACAGGCCTGTTGACAAGACCTCCAACAACGCTTGGAAGTGCGCCTTCCATGCCTGCTGCAACTATTAGCACGGTTGCCCTTTCAATGGCTTCCCGGTGGGCAAACAGCCTGTGGATGCCCGCGACTCCGACATCGTAGACTGTTTCCACGCTGTTGCCCATGGCCCGGGCTGTCAGGGAGGCTTCCTTTGCAACCGGTATATCGGATGTTCCTGCAGAGAGCACCAGGACGGTTCCTTTTCCCCGGATCCGGGGCGGTTTTTTTTCCAAAACAAGCACGCGAGCATCTGCGTGATATTCAGCCCCGGAAAAGTGCTCCTTTACGTGTGCCGCCTTGTCAGCGTCGATTCTGGTCACCAGGATGATGTCTTCGGCCGCGGCCATTTTTTCCATTATTCCGGAGATCTGCTCCGCGGTCTTGCCCTCGCCGAAGATAACTTCAGGAAAGCCCTTTCGCAGGGATCGGTGATGATCTATGTGGGCGTATTCAATATCTTCCATGGAAAGATGCTGCAGGCTCTCCATGGCTGAAGATACTGATTTGCTGCCGTCTGCCACGGCTTCGAGCAGTTTTTTAATTGTATCCGTGTTCATTGATTATATGCTCAGTCCAGTTCCTGTTCGATTATTTTCCCGGAACCATCCGAAGACCGCTCGGAGCCGCCGTTTTGACCCTGCATGTCTTCCAGGGTATTTATCATCGCCTCTATGGCCTGCACCTGGTCTTCGAGATCGTCTAACCTGCCCCGCATGCCGCCCATTTCGGATTCCACTTTCCGGTTGAGAGACCGGCTAATCTCCTCGCCTTTTTCTTCAAGTGACTCCGAATCCGCAAGGTTGTCCTGCATTTCTCCAACGCTTTTTTCCAGGGAGTTTAGACGGGATTGAGCCTCCTGCATTGCCCGGCCGGCTTCATTTATATCGGATTCAAACCCCTGGAGTGTTTCCACTGAGGAGGCAAGCTCATCTATTCTTTCCTGCTGGCTGTCCGTGGTTGACTCAGTGTCTTTTATTCTTTCTTCCAGGCCGCCCAGGTTGTCCAGGCTGCCAGTGAGGCTGTTTTCAAGATCGGAGATGCTGTTTCTGATAACTGCCAGCGCGTTTTTGATGTCCTTAATTTCTCCGTCATTTTCTTCGGCCCTGTTTTCGAGCTCGCGTATCAGCTCCCTGTTTTGCTGGGTTTGTTCTTTCATCAGCTCTGAGATCCCGGTGAGCCGTTGGTTTATATCGCCTGAAATCATCTGGAGCTCGTTTTCGCTCATGGATTCCAGTTCCAGTATCCGGCTGTGCAGGTGGCGATATCCCAGCAAAAACAGGCCTCCTAACACGATTAACAACACAAGCCATGCAAGTACCGGGCCTGCCGCCCGTCTGCCGGAGCCGGCCTTTTTTTCCGGCTGCTTTTCGGCTGCTGCGGGCTCTTTTTCCGGGGTTTCCTGTTCTTCCGCGTTGAAATCTATTTTAAAGCCCCTTGGGCCTTCATTTTCTTCCATATCCATCTTATTCCCACTCAATTGTGCTGGGCGGCTTGGAGCTGATGTCGTAGACCACCCGGTTGACTCCCTTGACCTCGTTTATGATCCTGTTTGAAATTTTGCCCAAAAGATCGTGGGGCAGCTTTGCCCAGTCAGCGGTCATGGCGTCGACGCTTGTTACCGCGCGAATTGCTGCTATGTTTTCGTAAGTGCGCTTGTCTCCCATGACGCCCACTGACTTGATGGGCAGAAGAACTGCAAAGGACTGCCAGAGTTTTTTATAGTATCCAGCCTCCCGGATTTCCTCTATCAGGATGGCATCCACGCTGCGAAGCACCGCCAGCCTTTTTTCCGTGACCTCTCCTATGACCCTGATGGCAAGTCCCGGGCCCGGAAAGGGCTGGCGCCAGACAAGTTCTTCGGGCAGGTCAAGGGTTTCGCCGAGCTTGCGGACCTCGTCTTTGAACAAAAACTTGAGGGGCTCGATTAGCTTGAGCTTCATCTTTTCCGGCAGCCCCCCCACGTTGTGGTGAGACTTGATAATCGAGGTGGGGCCCCCGAAAGCGGATCTGGACTCGATTATGTCCGGGTAAAGCGTGCCCTGGGCAAGGAACTCTGCGCCTTTTATCTTTTCGGCTTCAGCCTCGAATACGTCCATGAAGATCCGGCCGATTACCTTGCGCTTTTTCTCGGGGTCCTCAACACCCTTTAACCCTTCTAAAAACCTGTCTGCAGCATCAACGTAGTCTATATTCATTTTAAGATGCTGCCCGAACAGCTTTTTCAGTCTTTCTCCCTCATTTTGCCGCAGAAGGCCGTTGTCAACGAAAATGCAGGTCAGCTGGCTGCCTATGGCTTCGTGGATAAGCCTTGCAGTGACAGATGAGTCCACACCCCCGCTGAGGCCCAATATTACCTGCTTGTCGCCCACGGCCTCCCGGATTTCGCTCACTGCCTCCCTGGCAAAGGTTTTCATGGTCCATTCCGGGCTGCAGCCGCAGATATTGAAAAGAAAGTTGCTGATCATCTGCTTGCCGTCATTTGTATGCTCCACTTCCGGATGGAATTGCAGTCCGTAAAATCCTCGTTCAGGGTCTGCTGCAGCAGCCATGGGGGTGTTGTCCGTGGATGCGGTTACCTCGAATCCGTTGGGCAGCCCGGTGATTGCATCGCCGTGGCTCATCCAGCACCTGGTGTTTTTTTCGATTCCCGCAAATAGCTTGTCGCTGTGCTTGATTTCCAGCATGGCGAACCCGTATTCCCGTTTTTCGGATGCGGAAACGGTGCCGCCGAGTGCATGGATCATAAACTGCATGCCGTAGCAGATTCCCAGCACCGGTACGCCGAGTTCGAATATTTCCTGAGGGGCCTTGGGGCTGTCTTTTTCGTATATGCTTGCAGGCCCCCCGGACAGGATGATGCCTTCGGGTTTTGCAGCCCGGAGGCGCTCCACGTCCATATCCGGCGGCTCTATCTGGCAATAGACCTTTTGCTCGCGGACCCGGCGGGCTATTAACTGGTTGTACTGGGAGCCGAAATCAATTACTATGATCATGTTTTTCCCCGGATGCCAATGGATAGGATCAGCTGATGGATTCAGATTCAAGCAAATCATTTGATTAAACAAAGTGAATATGTTAAAGCAGGCCGAAAATGTCAACGCCAATTTTAAAAAATATTGATAAAACGGGATATTCAGGTCTTGATCATCCAGATCTATGAAATTCAGGCCCCCGGGGAGGCAGAAGAAATGATTTCCCTGGGGGTCGATCATATAGGAACCGTTCTCACGGGAAAAAAGGACTTAGAGGAACCCCGGCTGCGTGAAACCGTGGCCCTGGCAGCAGCAAAGGGGGCAAAAAGCAGCCTGCTTCCCCTTACAGACGATATAGACCTTATAAGTTCGGCCCTTGAGCATCTGCGGCCTCATATAGTTCATTTCTGCCAGGGGGTGTTTGATTCGCCCGGCGGGTGGGAGCAGGCCTGCGGCCGAATGATGTCTGTGCAGGCGACAGTAAAGGAGCGGTTTCCAGGTATTGAGGTAATGCGATCCATACCGGTTCCCCCGCCCGGAGAAGCCGGGCATCTGCCGGTCATTGAGGCCGCCTTTCTTTTTGAGCCGTTAACCGATTATTTTCTAATCGATACCTTGATGATGGAAGGCGGTTCCGTGGCAGATCAGCCTGAAACCGGCTACGTGGGCATAACCGGACGGACCTGCGACTGGCAGACAGCCGCGGAGATTGTCAGCCAATCATCCATACCCGTGATTCTGGCAGGGGGGCTTTCGCCTGACAATGTCCGCGAGGCGATCCATACTGTCAGACCCGCGGGAGTTGACAGCTGTACCCTGACCAACGCCACAGACGAAACCGGGGCATACGTCCGGTTTAAAAAAGATCCCCAAAAAGTGGCAAAGTTTGTGGAGCAAACCCGAATGGCGGGGCGGGAAATGGGAGCTTCTTAGAGGTTACTGGCTTTAAAATCCGAAATTCGAATATCGAAATTCGAAACAATACCAAATGATTGAATTTAATAACAATCAAAACCAGATTGAATGTTTCTGTCATTTGGTCATTCGGATTTCAAATTTGTTTCGGATTTCGTGCTTCGTGCTTCGAATTTAATGAAGAGGTGGTTCAGCCAGAATAAATTTAAATATTGCGAATATTTTCAGATAGGAGAATATAAACCATGTACGAAAGCGGAGATCTGCGCAAGGGGCTTAAGATAGAAATCGACGGTGAGCCCTATGAAATAGTGGATTTTGAATTCGTAAAGCCGGGCAAGGGCCAGGCCCTGTACAAGTGCAAGCTCAAAAACATGATCACCGGTGCTCAGTTTGACAAGACCTACAGGTCAGGGGAAAAAATCAACAAGGCCGACCTGGAAGAACAGGCAATGGAGTACCTCTACACGGACGGTGATCATTATTACTTCATGAACACCAGCAATTATGACCAGGAATCCATGTCAGCAAAGCAGCTGGGTGAATCCGTGAAGTACCTGAAGGAAAACACGGTCTGCAGCCTTCTTCTTTTCCAGGGCAGGCCCATAGGCATATCCCTTCCCAACTTCATTGACCTGAGGGTCACCAGCACCGATCCATGGGTCAAGGGCGATACTGCCACAGGCGGCTACAAGCCTGCGGAAGTTGATACCGGCCTGGTGGTACAGGTGCCCCCTTTTGTGGAAGAAGGCCAGAAAATCCGGATAGATACCCGCACCGGCCAGTACGTGGAGCGCGTAAAGGAATAGGGTTTTTCCCCGAAATTTTCTTCCATGTTTTTCCTTGACAACCTGTTTTTTAATCTGGTAGTGAATGAAGCCTCATTCATTGAATGAATATTCATTCAATTCATTCTTAACAAAAGGGGCGGAGTATCATCCGGCAAGCCAGAATGGAACAGGTCAGCATCAAATATAATCTTATCTTGAACGCGGCAATAAAAGTTTTTGCCGAGCAGGGCTTTCATCAGGCCACCATATCCCAGGTAGCAAGAGAAGCCGGGGTTGCAGACGGCACCATATATCTGTATTTCAAGAACAAGGCAGACATTCTTTCAAATTTTTTCAGCTACAGGACCCGCCTGGTTTTTGACAGGTTCCGCGAGACGGTTGACAATGCTGACAATGCCGAGTCCAAACTCCGCAGCCTCATTGAACTCCATCTTGCAGAATTTCAGAAAGACCGCAACATGGCCGTGGTGTTCCAGCGTGAGGCACTTCTGGCAAGATGTGTTGACGAGGAGTCAATCCGCGAGATTACAAAAATGTATCTCGATATCCTCGAAGACATATTAAGGCAGGGGCAGGAGGAAGGCTCTGTGCGGGAGCATCTGCACCTGGGGCTGGTCAAGCGCTTTATTCTCGGCGCTGTAAACGAAGTTATCAATACATGGGTCGTAACCGGTGCAACCGGCGGTGATGCAGAGCTTGTAAACATGGCCGAACCCTTGGTGGAGCTTTATTTCAAGGGTATCGGTAAAAAATAAATACATATAA
>JBKHES010000095.1:0-8675 GCA_046540695.1 Desulfobacterales bacterium | reverse complement strand
AATTTATGTCAAGAAAAACCCCTGCCAGCAAATCCCGGAGAACTTCTTCATCAGTATCGGTATCGAAATCGACTCCGATCCCGATAAGACTGAAACAGCATAACAAAAACCTTATAATTCCTCGCCGCCAATTGCAAAACCCCGGTCAAATTCCTTGACATCTTTAATCGTTCTGGCATAAATTTAAAGACTTTTGAGCAGCTTCCCGACTCTTTTTAAGAACTTGATATAAACCGGACACGAAGGATGCGCCCTATGGACTATAAAAAGACCCTGAACCTCCCGCAGACAGGCTTTCCCATGAAAGCCAGCCTTGCTGCCAGAGAGCCTGAACAACTAAAGAAATGGGAAGAAGAAAAACTCTACGAACTCATCCGGAAAAAATCCAGGGACAGGCAACCTTTTATCCTGCATGACGGCCCTCCATATGCAAACGGAAACATACACATAGGCACTGCTTTAAACAAGATATTAAAGGATATGGTTGTACGGGGCAGGCAGATGGCCGGGTTCAATGCGGAATACGTCCCGGGCTGGGACTGCCACGGCCTGCCCATAGAGCACAACGTGGACAAGGCTCTGGGGAAGAAGAAAAACTCAATGTCGAGCAGCGAGGTAAGGCAGGAATGCAGGAAATACGCTGAAAAATACATTGACGTGCAGCGCGGCGAGTTCAAGCGCCTGGGCGTGATGGGCGACTGGGACGATCCCTACCTGACCATGAACTATGCATACGAGGCTGAAATCGCCCGTCAGTGCTGCAAGTTCGCCTTAAACGGCAGCCTTTACAGAAGCAAAAAACCCATCCACTGGTGCTGCAGTTGCGGCACCGCCCTTGCCGAGGCTGAAATTGAGTACGCGGACGAGCCTTCCCCGTCGATTTTTGTGGGATTTCCCCTGGCTGACGATCCTTCCGTGCTGGATCCCGCACTTACAAAAAAACAGGTATTCGTGGTTATCTGGACCACCACTCCCTGGACCCTTCCTGCGAACCTGGCCGTGGCCCTGCATCCTGATTTTACCTACGCTGCTGTTGCAGTTCCTGAAGGCAGGGTGCTCATCCTTGCAAAGGACCTTGTTGAAAGCTCAATGAAGGCCTTCGGCATCACCGACTATGAAATCATTGCTGATATAGACCCGGCAGCAATGGAAAACATGCATCTCAGGCATCCGTTTATAGACCGCACCTCCCTTGTTGTGCTGGGGCGTCACGTCACACTTGAGGCAGGAACAGGTTGCGTTCATTCTGCGCCCGGCCACGGCAGAGAGGACTATGAAATAGGGCTTGAATACGGTCTTGAGGTATACTCCCCGGTTGATGAAAAGGGATGTTTCACACAAGAGGTTCCTGAATATGCGGGAAAATTCGTGTTCGCCTCTGACAGCGAAATAATAGAGCGCCTCAAACAGGACAAAACCCTTCTTGCCTCGCAGCAGATGACCCATTCATATCCCCACTGCTGGCGCTGCAAAAAGCCGGTGATTTTCCGGGCAACTCCCCAGTGGTTCATTTCAATGGAGCGCACGGGACTGCGGCAAAAAGCGCTTGAGGCAATCGACACTGTGCAGTGGATTCCCGCCTGGGGCAGGGAGAGGATTTACAGCATGATAAGCCACCGGCCCGACTGGTGCGTGTCAAGGCAGCGTGCCTGGGGGGTCCCGATTACAATGTTTTACTGTGCCGACTGCGGTGAACTGGTCATAAACAATGAGATCACGGAAAGGGTGTATAGCCTTTTTTCAGAACACGGGGCTGATATCTGGTTTGAAAATGACGCAGCGTTTTTCCTGCCTGAAAACACTTCATGCCCGGCATGCGGCGGTACTTCATTTGAAAAGGAAACAGATATCCTGGACGTATGGTTCGATTCCGGTGTAAGCCATGCAGCGGTCCTGGATGCCAGGCAGAACCTGACCTGGCCCGCTGATCTGTACCTTGAGGGATCGGATCAGCACAGGGGATGGTTTCACAGCTCGCTTCTCACCGCCGTGGAATTAAAGGGTGCCGCGCCTTACAGGTCTGTTCTCACCCACGGGTTTGTTGTGGACGGGGAGGGCAAAAAAATGTCCAAGTCCCAGGGCAACGTAATAGCCCCCAAAAAGGTGATAGACAAGTACGGAGCTGAAATCCTCAGGCTGTGGGTGGCTGCATCCGACTACAAGGACGATGTCAGGATATCCGAAAACATCCTGAAGCAGCTAAGCGACGCATACCGGCGCATCAGAAACACATGCAGGTTCATGCTCGGCAACCTGTTTGATTTCGACCCTGAAGCAAACATAACGGCTTTGGAACAGATGCCTGACATGGACCGTTTCATGCTCCACCGCCTGCAGGGCCTTGTTGCCCGGTGCAGGCAGGCATACGACTCCCACGAGTTTCACGTGGTGTATCATGCGCTGTACAACTACTGCACAATCGACCTTTCATCCATGTATCTCGACATTTTAAAGGACCGCCTTTATACTTCGCCTCCGGGGTCTTCTGCGCGCAGGAGCGCGCAAACCGTAATGTTTCACACGCTTGATGCCGTAACCCGGCTCATGGCACCGATTCTGCCGTTTACCGCAGAAGAGATCCGCTCCTTCATGCCGCGCTTCCAGGAAATGGAACAAAGCATACACCTGGAGAGCCTGCCTGAAACCAGAAAGGAGTTTTTGGATGACGAGCTTGCTTCAAAATGGGAAACCCTTCTTAAAATCAGGGGAGAGGCAACCCGGATAATGGAGACCGCAAGGGCGGAAAAGGTCATAGGCCATTCACTGGATGCGGTGCTCACCCTGGCTGCATCCCGGGATATATACTCCCTTCTCGAGGCCTACAGCAAAGACCTTCGTTCATTTTTCATAGTCTCAGGTGTTTCAGTGGTTCCCCTGGAAGAAGCTGATGACTCGTTTGCAAAAACCTCAATGGAGGGTCTGAAAATACTGGTGGAGCAGTCCTTTTCAGAAAAATGCCCGCGCTGCTGGGTCCATGACCCCACAGTCGGCACGGGCGAAAGTAATCCTGAAATTTGTGCCCGCTGCAGAAGTGCGCTCGAAGAAACCAATACATAGGCAGGGTTGCAATGGAGCTGATCAGAAAACACCTGCTTTTTGCCAGTGCCGCAGCCGGGGTTATTGCAGCGGACCAGGCCCTGAAGCTGCTTGTACTGAGGGTGATTCCCCTGTATGAAAGCATCGAGATCATACCCGGGTTTTTCAGCATAGTGCATTACCGCAACCCCGGAGGGGCGTTCGGCATGTTTGCCTCCAACAGCGGAGTGCTGCTGTCCGCGGCATTCCTTGCTGTCACACTCGGCGCACTGGGCCTGATCATCTACCTTTATCTGCGCACCCCGCGAGAAAACAGGCTTCTTTTGGCAGGCCTGGCGCTTTTGTTCGGGGGAGCTGCAGGCAACCTGATTGACCGGCTTCGCCTGGGAAACGTGGTTGACTTCATAGACGTATATGCCGGGGATTATCACTGGCCTGCATTCAACCTTGCAGACAGCGCGATTACAATAGGGGTGGTAATCTTTGCGGGCTGCGTGCTTTTTAATAAGGGGCCGTATTAGTAGCAGCGGCACCCTGAACCCTGTCAAGGTATGATCCGGAGTTTTAATTTATGTTTCCCGTTATATTCGAGTACGGAAGATTCGCTCTTTACACGTACGGGTTTTTCATTGCCATAGGGGTGATTGCGGCAGTGCTTTTTGCCAGGTATGAGGCAAAAAGGCTTTCAATGGATCCGAACCGGCTCACTGATCTTTGCTTTTATCTTGTGATCGCGGCTATCCTGGGCTCTCGCCTGTTTTTCGTGCTGTTGAACCTGGATTACTACATTTCTGCCCCGCTGGATGTCTTCAAGATCTGGAGCGGAGGCCTTGTGTTTTACGGGGGCTTTATCGCCGCATTTGCAACAGCCCTTGCACTGATAAACGCATACGGACTGCCGCTTGGCAAAACCGCGGACGTTGCAGCAATTTCCCTTCCACTGGGTCATTTTTTCGGCAGGCTCGGATGTTTTTCAGCAGGGTGCTGCTACGGCGAGACCTGCGACCTGCCATGGGCTGTGAGTTTTTCGCATCCTGAATCCCTGGCCCCGCTTAATATGGCGCTTCACCCCACCCAGCTTTATTCCGCCGCTGCAAACCTTTTCATTTTTCTGGTCCTTTTGCTGTGGAGGAAAAAAAAGAGGTTTCACGGACAGGTGTTTTTGCTCTACATGGTTCTCTACGGGCTGCTTCGATCTTTTATTGAAATATTCAGGGGAGATGACAGGGGGGCATTTGTTGCAGGCACGCTTTCCGTGTCCCAGACCATAGGCATCTCGGTTGCTTTTTTCTCCCTTGTAATTCTTGTGATTCTGACGCGAAAGGCTCCGCGGACATAGGTTATTATGGCGGAATTTTCTTTTACAGACACCGGGGACCATGTCAGGTCCTGCCGCAAAAGCGGGTTTGCATCGCTTTACCTGATACACGGCGATCCCTACCTTCGGCGGCTTGCAAAAGGGGCGATTGTGGGAGAGCTGATTCCCGACCCTGAAATGCGCTCCGTGTACACGGAAACCGTTGATGCCTCGGAAGGCGGAGGCGCAAGTGACGCAGCCGAGCGGGCAGGCACGTATTCTTTTTTTTCAGACCCCAAGGTTATTGTCTTCAAGGCAGGCGACCTTGCTAAACCGGTGGAAAACGATGCTGAAATACTCAAGTCAGCCATTAAAAGGGGGTTTCCTGAAAACCATCACCTTGTCATCGAGGCCGACCGGGTTGACAAGAGAACAGGCCTGTACAAGTCAATAAAAGGCAGCGGAAATGTTGTTGACTGCTCAATGCCGTCGGGTGCTAAAAAGGCGGACCGGGAGGCACAGCGCAGGATACTGATGCATCTTGCGAAACAGACGCTGGCGGCACACGGCAAATCCCTGGACCAGAAGGCCTTTGAAGCAATATATGATCTGACTGGCCCCGACCCGGGCAGCTTTGTTGCGGCAGTTGACAAGCTTGCGCTTTTTGCGGCAGACCGCGCCCGCATAACAATGGATGACGCCCGGGCGGTGCTTGAACAAAGCCGGGAGGACCCGGTCTACATGTTTACAGGCGCGATTGCGGAAAAAAATGCAGACCTGGCGCTTTATTACCTGGACTCCCTGCTTGCCACGGGGTTTCATTACGTGCAGCTCCTCACCGCCATGGCCAACCAGCTCAGGCGCCTGTCAGCGGTAAAAGGATTCGTATCCTCAAAGCAGGGCAGGCACTGGGAGCCGGGGATGCAGTTTGAGCGTTTCAAAAAGCAGGTAATGCCCGCGGTGGCTGAACATGACAGGGCGGTTTCCGGGTTTTCTGAAAAAATCCGGGAAAACCTTGGAGCCGGTAACTCAACCGATATGGTTCTGGCAAAGAACCCGAACAACCCTTATCCTGTTTACCAGAATTTTGTCCAGTCGGACCGCTTCAGTGTTGAAGAGGTGGACAAGGCAATGCTCGCGCTTCACCGGGCTGATTTGAAGCTCAAAAGCACCGGCCCGTCGCCCAGGTCGGTGCTTGAAGCCGTAATCCTTGAAATCTGCCGCAATCCTCAATAGCAGTAATGCCGGTGCCATGACGCAGTCTTTTGATCACTCGATTCACGAGTATATACATTCCCTGAAAAAATCCGTGCAGCTCGGCAGCCAGGTGGTATATCACATCACCCTGCCCAAGTCGCCTCCAAGGTATGCGGATTCCAAGCATGACAGCATGACAGAGGCCCTGCTCGGGGAAGCGGGCATAGACGCCCTGTACACCCATCAGCAGCAGGCGGTTGACATGATACGGCAAAGGCGGCACGTTGTTGTATCCACGCCCACTTCCAGCGGAAAAACCCTTATATACAACCTGCCGGTGCTCGAAAGGATAATGCAGCGGCCGGAGGCAAAGTCGCTTTACCTGTTTCCGCTAAAGGCGCTGGCCCAGGACCAGCTTCGCACTTTCTATGATATGGCTGCCGGCTGCAGGGGTTTTGCGCCCACCGCGGCCATTTACGACGGAGACACCACTGCGTGGCGAAGGAAGAAAATCCGGGAGGCACCGCCCAATGTTATTCTCACCAACCCGGAAATGCTGCACCTGGCTCTGCTGGCCCACCATGAAAAGTGGAGCGGATTTCTTGCAGACCTGGAGTTCGTCGTAATAGACGAGGTTCACACCTACCGCGGCATTCTCGGCTCGCACATGGCCCAGGTCATCCGACGTTTCAGGCGCATATGCGCCCATTACGGAGCTGACCCTGTATTCGTGTTCAGCTCCGCCACCATAGGCAATCCTGCAGCACTTAGTTCCGCTTTGACCGGACTGGATGTAACCGCGATACAGCAAACAGGCGCTCCTGAAGGAAACCGGCACCTTCTTTTCATCAATCCCGCTGACAGTCCGGCGCATACTGCAATCCAGCTTTTGAAGGCAGCGCTTCACAGGGGGCTTCGCACCATTGTCTACTGCCAGTCCAGGAAGATGACCGAGCTTATCGCCATGTGGGCGGGCAGCCAGAAAGGGGCTTTTGCCGGAAGGATCAGCGCGTACAGGGCGGGGTTTCTTGCTGAAGAAAGAAGGGACATAGAACAAAAACTGCTTTCAGGCGAGCTTCTGGCTGTAATATCCACAAGCGCGCTTGAGCTAGGCATTGATATAGGTGACCTGGATCTTTGCCTTCTGGTCGGATATCCAGGAACGGTAATGGCAACGCGCCAGAGGGGCGGCAGGGTCGGCAGAAGCGGCAGGGATGCGGCAATTGTAATGATTGCAGGAGAAGACGCCCTTGACCAGTACATAATGCGCCACGCAGACGATTTCATAAACATGCCCGCTGAATCCGCAATGGTAAACCCGGACAACTCCGATCTCCTGGAAAAGCACCTGGTTTGCGCGGCTGCTGAACATCCCCTTAAAAAAGACGACGGTTTTTTTTCAGAAAACATGCTTTGCTCCAGCCTTGAAAAGCTTGCCGCAAAAGGAGATCTTCTTTGCAGCGAGGACGGCTGCATTTATTACGCAGCCGCCAGGCAGCCGCACAGGAACATTGATCTCAGGGGGTCCGGGGCCAGATACAACATAATAGACGGCAAAACCGGCCAAAACAGGGGAGAAGTCGACGCGTTCAGGGCTTTTAGGGAAACCCATCCCGGGGCTATCTATCTTCACCTCGGAGAGACATACAGGGTTGACCGCCTGGATCCTGAAACAAGGACTGTAACCGTGTCAAAGGCCAGGCCAAACTATTATACCCGTGTGCGGGCAAGCAAGCAGACAGAGATCCTTGAAAAATACCGCAGCAAACAGCTGGGTTCCACCCGGGTGGGCTTTGGCCGGATCAGGGTAACCGATCATGTAACGGGTTACGAAAAAAGACAGATCAAAGACAGAAAGCGTATCAATATTTTTCCCCTGGATCTGCCGCCCCAGGTTTTTGAGACCGAGGGAATCTGGTTTTCCATACCTGCTGCTGTGCAGGAAAAAGCTGAAAGCGATCAGATGCATTTCATGGGCGGCATCCATGCAGTTGAGCACGCGGCCATAGGGATCTGCCCGCTTTTTATACTGTGCGACAGAAACGATCTTGCCGGAATCTCCACTCCTTTTCATCCGCAGGTCAATAGTGCGGCGGTGTTCGTGTATGACTCGTTTCCCGGCGGCATAGGCCTGTGCAGAAGCGCTTATGAAAGGGCTGACGAATTGCTGGAGCAGACCCTGAAGATAATATCCGGCTGCGGGTGCGAAGCAGGCTGTCCCGCGTGCGTGCACTCGCCGAAGTGCGGCTCGGGAAACCGTCCCATAGACAAGGCTGCGGCCCGATACATACTTGAGGCCCTTTCAGACAGATCCGGAAAAGGGCAGAACCAGGGCATGGATAAAAACCGGGAAAAAACAGGCAATGAACCCCAGGCATCAGAACCGGAAGAAGCCGTGCGGAAAAAAGGCACGGAAAAGCGGCTTGAATCCGTCGGCCGATTCGGTGTGTTAGACATTGAAACCCAGCTTAGCGCAGAGGAGGTGGGCGGCTGGTCCAACGCGAACCTCATGGGGATATCATGCGCGGTTCTCTACGATTCTGAAAAAGATGAGTTCATTGTTTTCCGCGATCATGAAACAAAGAACCTGGTGGACCGGCTGGGCAGGATGGACCTGGTTGTGGGATTCAACATAAAGCGCTTTGACTACAAGGTGTTGTCAGGATACGTGAACTTTTCCTTCAAGCGTCTTGCAACCCTGGACATACTGGAAGACGTGCACTCCCACCTGGGATACAGGCTTTCCCTTGAGCACCTGGCAAGGGTGAACCTGGGCGCCCCCAAGAGCGCAGACGGCCTCCAGGCCCTTCGCTGGTGGAAAGAGGGCCGCATTGACGAGATAATCTCCTACTGCAAAAAAGATGTGGAGATAACGCGGGACCTTTTTCTTCTCGGAAGGCGGCAGGGGTTTCTGGTTTTTGAAAACAAGGCGGGCAAAAACGTTCGCATCCCTGTGAACTGGTAGCTTATCCGGTCTTTTAATCGGGATCGGGTTCGGTATCGGTATCGACATTGGGTTCGATCCCGATACCGATCCCGATTTTCGGGGATTTATCTGACTTTACTTGTTTCACCCGGAGCTGCCGGAATTTAAAAAAAAGAAGTCTTGCATGCATGTTTAAGGTGTGCTATATTTATCAGTTTA
>JBKHES010000094.1:0-8799 GCA_046540695.1 Desulfobacterales bacterium | reverse complement strand
AAAAAATATTACCACAATCCAGTGAAACCACTTAGACGGCGGTGCAGGGATGCGCCTGGTCCGAGCCCGGCCATCTTACAAAATACTTGATCAATGCCCGGGAAAAATGGCAGGTTACCAAAAACCAGGGGTGATGGAAATATTTACTTGACCACCGATAAACCAGTGCAGAAGAGAGGTTAAAAATGAACGATGCAAAAAATTCCGGTTCAAACGAAATCCGGTCTGAATTGGCGGAGGTTCTCGAACGGCACAAAATGACCAGAGACGAGGTCCGGCCCGAAGCTGTGGAAAAGCGCAGGAAAAAGGGCCAAAGAACCATCAGGGAAAACATAGCGGACTTTCTTGACGACTACCCCTCCATTGAATACGGGTCCCTTGCCGTGGCAGCCCAGCGACGCAGAGCTCCGATGGAAGAGCTGATAAAAAACACACCCGCCGACGGGATTGTCACAACCATCGGCAAGGTAAACAGCCATCTCTTCGACCATCCGAAAAACCGCTGCATGGTGCTGGGCTATGACTACACGGTTCTCGCCGGCACCCAGGGCTATTTCAATCACAATAAAAAGGACAGAATGCTGGAACTTGCCTATAAAATGAAACTTCCGACCGTGCTTTTTGCCGAAGGCGGAGGCGGCAGGCCCGGCGATGTTGATAAAACCGAAACAGCGGTGGCAGGCCTTCACTTAAAATCCTTTTCCCACTTTGCCAGGCTTTCCGGTCTTGTGCCGGTCATTGGGATCGTCAGCGGCTATTGCTTTGCCGGCAATGCAACACTTCTGGCATGCTGCGACGTAATTATAGCCACGGAAAACACCAACATAGGCATGGCCGGCCCTGCCATGATCGAGGGAGGGGGGCTTGGCAAGTTTCATCCCAGCGAAATAGGACCGGTTTCGGTGCAGTCTCCCAACGGGGTTATTGATATAGTCGTAGAAGATGAAAAGGAAGCAGTTGCCGCGGCCAAACAATACCTGTCCTATTTCCAGGGCCCTGTATCGCAATGGGAATGCGAAGATCAAAAACTTCTGCGCGACTCCATACCCCAGCGCCGCAGGCGCACTTATGACGTAAGAAAAATAATCAACACCCTGGCTGACAAGGGCTCGGTGCTCGAACTGAGAAAGAAATTCGGCAAGGGAATCATCACGGCACTCATAAGGATTCAAGGGCATCCATTCGGCCTGATAGCCAACAACACCTATCATCTCGCCGGTGCCATAGATGCCGACAGCGGGGACAAGCTTTCCCGTTTTGCCCAGCTTTGCGATGCATTTGACCTGCCCATGATCTCGCTTATCGACACCCCGGGATTCATGGTTGGGCCGGAGGCTGAAAAGACCGCCCAGGTGCGGCATTTCGGACGGATTTTTACGAATTTCGCAAACATTACCGTTCCGGTATTCAGCATAGTGCTCAGAAGAGGCTACGGGCTTGGCGCCATGGCCATGGCGGGAGGCAGCTTCCACAATTCAGATTTCATAGTCTCCTGGCCCACCGGAGAATTCGGGGGCATGGGCCTTGAAGGGGCTGTCAGGCTGGGATACAGAAAAGAGCTCGAGGCTATCGAGGATCCCGAAGAAAGGGAAAAACGCTTCAACGAACTGCTGGCCACGTACTATGAGCACGGCAAGGCTATAAACATGGCCTCGTGCCTGGAAATAGACGAGGTGATTGATCCCGCGGAAACAAGGCAGTGGCTCATGGCCGGCCTTTATGCCCAGCCCGGGCCCGAACCCCGAAGCGGCAAAAAAAGACCGAATATCGACTGCTGGTAAAAAAAGTCATTTATTCCGCTGTTTCATAGGATTCAATGGAAATATCTATTTCCTCGGGCAGCTCGGTAGGGGCCTCTTTTGTCCTGTTTACCGCGCAAAAAGCCACTTCCTCGAATTCAAACTCCGCCTGTCCCCCGGCGGGCAGGCGGCTTATAACATCCTTCTGATTGGACATCTTTTCATACCCGCTGACAAACCATTCCCCGTCGATTATCTCCTCGCGGCAGGATCTGCAGTAGCCTGTTACTTCGACATTTTTAACGTCCACTTCTCCAACATTTTTTATAACGCCTTTTGCATCAACAACATAGTGATTCTCATGGTCCTCACGTATTGAAAACTCAGCATCCGCAACCTCAAGCTCTGCCTCCTTGGGCTCTTCTGCGCACCCCCACAAAAAAAACGCTGCAATCAGTGCTAAAAAAAATACCCCCAACCCACATTTTACTTTCCCATACATTTTTCCCCTCCTTTTGCGGACATGTGAAACCATAAAAAAATACATCCCCGTTATCCCGGCCTTTGGCTCCTTCCAAGCCTTCTTCGCCGCAGGTGTTTTTGATTTTCCAATTTTATAACAAAATTAGACCCGTATTTCAAATCTCCATATCCCGCGGAACCAACATTCTATTATGTACTATCCCCGAAAAGATTGCTATAGTGAATAAAGAGTACAGCTGGACCGTCCTCTTCTGTGGGCTCTGGCAGCAGGGGGAAAAGAAGGCGTCAGTATGCTGGCCGAAGAAATAAACGAAGAAATGCGGCGCATAATGCCCCGCGTGGGTGCCTCAAACCCATCGGAGGTTAAAAGAGACATACTGCTCCGGGACTAGGACTATGAATTTTTCTGCTTCAAGATCAGCTTCAGTAAAACCACCGACCTTTTACTACGGATGGATAATTATTTTTGTCGCCTTTGTAACCCTGGCAATATCATTTGGTATCTGGTATTCCTACTCTGTATTTATCCTTGCGGTGGTTGATGATTTCGGCTGGAGTATGGCATCCGCCTCCAGTGTTTTTTCAATTTTTATCATTTCACATTCCCTCTTTGCCATGGCTGGAGGATATCTCCAGGACAGGTTCGGGCCCCGGGTGGTTATACCAGTGGGGTCCTTGATAGTGTCCGTGGCCCTTGTCGCCGCATCCCTGGCCCAGAGCCTATGGCATTTTCAGGTTTCCTACGGTATCGTCGGGGGCGGGGGCATCAGCCTGCTGGCCTTTGTTTCCCATGCGGCTTTTCTGCCCAAATGGTTTGAACGCAAAAGAGGCCTGGCCCTGGGCATTGCCATGGCCGGAATCGGACTTGGAATGCTTCTTGTCGTGCCTTTTGCTGAAAAGCTTATCTCACTGTACGGATGGAGGAGTGCTTATCAGGCGCTTGCTGCACTGGTGCTTCTTGTTATTGCCCCTTTAAACCTTGTTTTCGGCCGGAAAAGCCCGGAGGCGGTCTCCCAGTACCCGGACGGGGATACGGATGATTCCGATAAACAGAAGCCGGCAAAGCCCCACAAATGGACCATGCTAATTATTGATGAAAACTGGGCGAAAATAGACTGGAGCTTTAAAAAGGCCTGTAAAACACCGCGCTTCTGGTTTCTTTTGTTTGCGTTTTTCTTTCTTGCATTCGCCTTTCAGGGGGTATTGCTCCATGCGGTCTCTGCAATGGTGGATTCCGGAATGGATCGGAGCACCGGATCGTATTTCTTTGGAATAGCCGGCATTATGGGTTCTGCCGGCAAGATTCTGTTCGGCTATCTCTCGGATATGCTGGGCCGGGAGAGGGCCAAGCTTATAGGGGATGCCACGGCATTATTGGGCATAGTTTCGCTTATGCTTGTCTCCCTGGTCCACGGACCCATGGCACTTGGGTTTGCCCTGTTTTTCGGTTTGGGCTACGGTGCCACGGCCCCGCTCATTCCGGCCATTACCGCCGACATATTCATGGGAAAAAACTACGGATTGATTTTTTCCATAATCGCCACAGGAGGAGGCCTGGGCGCTGCAGCCGGCACTTACACAAACGGCCTGCTAAGGGATATAACAGGCACTTACCTTGTGCCGCTTACAATTTGCTCTGTATTCCTGGTAATCTCGTGCATACTGATATTTCTCGCAGCACCGGGCAAAGTAAGAAAAATGGTCAAAAAAACTTAAATAACTCATGTTCACGTTTATTCATGCCGCAGATATTCATTTGGACAGCCCCATGCACAAGCTTGAGGCATATGACGGCGCCCCTGTTGAGCAGTTCCGGCTGAGCACCAGAAGGGCGCTGGAGAACCTGGTTGAACTTGCGGTATCTCAAACGGTCTCATTTGTGCTTATTTCAGGAGACCTTTATGACGGCGACTGGAAAGACTACAACACCGGCCTTTACCTGATTTCCAGGATGAACCGGCTAAAAGAAGCCGGCATACCGGTATTCATAGTTTCCGGAAATCATGACGCGGCAAGCGCCATCACAAAAACCCTGCGCATGCCTGACAACGTGACCGTGTTTTCATCAACCCGGCCGGAAACATGCACCCTGGATGACCCGGCGGTTGCAATACACGGCAGAAGCTTCAGATCGGCCGCGGAAAAAAAAGACTTGTCAAAGGATTATCCCGCCCCCCTGCCGGGCAGGTTCAACATAGGCATGCTTCATACCTGTGCCACCGGAAGGCCCGGCCATGAACCTTATGCACCCTGCACTCCGGAAGGACTTGCCCAAAAAGATTATCAGTACTGGGCCCTCGGTCACGTACACCAGCACGAGATACTCTCGGAGAATCCCTGCATTGTTTTTCCCGGAAACACCCAGGGCAGACACATCAGAGAATCCGGGCCAAAGGGATGCGTACTTGTCACCGTAAGCGACGACATGGAGATCACTTCTGATTTTATGCCTACTGACGTGGTGCGCTGGTGCAGAATAACAGTGGACGCAAGTGCGGCAAACGAACCATACGAGGTTGTAAGCAGTTTTGCAGAGCAGCTTGAATCAGCCCTGTCAGAAAACAACGGAATGCCTTTGGCGCTCCGGGCTGAAATCACAGGTGAGACCCGGGCTGCCGCAGAACTCACTTCCGATCCGGAGCGCTGGACCGGAGAAATACGGGCTGCTGCCATGGAGGCGGGAAACGGCCTGGCATGGGTGGAAAAAGTTGAGATTTCCTGCACCCTGCCGCCTGATTTGCGTCATCCCCCTGCCGGCGGGGCAATCGAGGAACTGCTAAACCTGTTTGACGAACTGGAAGACAACCCGGAAGCCGGGCAGGAACTTGCAGACGAACTGTCAGATCTTTGCAGGAAACTGCCAAGAGAACTTAAACAGTATCCTGACGGCATAAGATGCGATGATCCCGACTGGATAAATGAACTTCTCAAGCAGGTACGGCCCGAGCTTTTAGGCCGGCTCATGCGGAAAGGAGACAGCGCATGAAAATAGATGCACTGCACCTGACCGCTTTTGGCCCGTTTACGGACACAACCCTGGATTTCAGCCGGGGAAATCCGGGCTTTCATCTGGTATACGGCCCTAATGAGGCGGGCAAAAGCTCTGCGCTGCGGGCCCTTCGCGCCCTGCTGTACGGGATTGAGGAGCGCACCCCTGACAGTTTCATCCACCCCTACTCCAGGCTGCGCATAGGAGGGAAATTAACCGCGGATAACGGCGAAAACCTGGAAATAGTGCGGCGAAAAGGCCGGACAAACACCCTGCGGGCCGCAGAGGATCAAAGCGTGGTTGACGAAGAAGTTCTTGCCGATTTTTTAAACTACGTGGACGCGCATATGTTTGCCACAATGTTTGGCATAGGGTACGAGGATCTTGTGGCGGGAGGCAGGCAAATCGTTTCAGGAGGCGGGGATCTCGGCCAGCTGGTGTTTTCGGCAGGCTCGGGCATTGTGCGGCTAAAGGAAGTCAGGGACAGGCTTCAGGCTGAAGCAGAAAGCCTGTTTAAGCCCTCGGGCAAAAATCCCGCCATTAATGCCGCGCTTGCCCGGCTCAAAGAAAATGAAAAACAGTTCAGGGAAACCGTACTGCCGGGAAACAGATGGACAGCGCTGGATGAAGAACTGAAAAACGCAATTGAAAAACGCACATCAGTGGAGGCTGACCTAAAACAAAACCAGAAAGCCCGCCACCACCTGGCCCGGATAAAAGAGGCCCTGCCTCTGATAGCCCGCAGGCGGGAAGTCATAGAAAATCTTAAACAATACGAAAACACCGCCCTTCTGCCCGATGATTTCTCGGATAACCGGAGGGATCTTGTAACAAGGCTCGACATGGCCCGACAGGAAACAGACAGGGCCCAAAAAGCCATTAAGTCCATTGAAAAGGAAATGGCAGAGCTCTGCCCCGGTGAAGCCGTAATCGAAAATTCAGAACTAATAGAAGCATATCACAGACAGCTCGGAAGCCAGCACAAGGCTGCCGCAGACCGGTTAAAACTGGAAACCGCCCGGGCAAATTTGCTGGACGAATGCCGGGAAATTCTGCGCAACCTCTCGGAGAACCTGTCCTTAGAGGATGCCGAGCGTCTGCGCATTAAAAAAGACCGGGCGGCAGCTATCAGACGGCTTTCTTCTGAATACGAACATATTGTTGCACGCATTGAAAACGCACGTGACTCCCTGCCCGGGCTGGAGGAAGAAATCAGGCGGATAGAAGAAAAAAGACGCCTTATGCCCGCCCCCGGCAATCAAGAATCCATGGACGCCTTGCAAATTGCGCTGGAAGAAGCCCTGGAATACGGACCCCTGGAAAAACAAAACCAGCAGGACATCAAGGCCCTTGAAACCCGGAAATCTTCACTGGACACCCGGTTAAACAAGCTGGGTCTTGGCGGTAATACAGCCCGTGATCTTGAGAAACTGCCCGTTCCCGAGATAGAGGCGATTCAGACGTTTGAAGACAGATTTGATAAAGCAGACAGACAGATCCAGGAGATAACCGAAGAACTGCGCAAAATCACCGACCGGATCAGGGATACAGAAACAAGGATCAGGGCGGATCAGATGGCCGGCGCCGTGCCTTCGGAAGACGATCTCAGCGAGGCCCGTATAAAAAGGGACCAGGGCTGGAATTTGATCAGACGGAAACTTGAAGGAGCCAGCCCTGACCCCAAAGAGCTTGACTCATACCTGTCCGGGTCCGAAAATACTGAAATCCTGGAAGATGCTTTTGAGCATCACGTAAAAGCATCCGACGAACTCGCAGACCGGCTGCGCAGGGAGGCCGACCGCGTGGCCGAGCATGCCAGGCTTAAGTCTGATATGGAAGCTGCGCTACAAAGAAAACAAGGGCTTGAGGCTCAATATGAAAAAGCCGAAGCAGACCAGGCAAAACTAAACACCCAGTGGGCCCAGCTTTGGGCCGGGGCGGAAATTAAAGCGGGAACCCCGAGGGAGATGGACCGCTGGAGCAGGGAGCTGGCAGCAGTAAAAGAAGATCTTTTGGAATTTGAAAACAACCTGCAAAACACGGAAGATCTAAAACGCGAGATTAGCACCCGCAGGGCGGCCCTTGCCGGGGTCCTAAAATCAATTGATCAAAAGACGGATCCTGAAAATGACCCGTTAAACCGGCTTATTTCCCGCGCGCAAAAAATAATTGAAGAGGAAAAGAAACTGGCCTCTGAATATGAAAAGATAGATTCCGAGCTTGCCTCACGAAAAAAAGAGCTTGCTGCTGCAAAAAGCCGGCTGGAAGCAGGGGAAAAGGCGCTTGAAAGATGGCGCTCCCAGTGGCGGGAGGCTGTCTCCCCCCTGGGGTTGTCTGCTGATGCAAGACCCGAGGAAGCCAATGCGGTAATGGAGGAAATCCGAACCCTGTTTGAAAAGCTCAGGGAGGCCGAAAACTTACGCAAACGGATCCAGGGCATTGACAGGGATGCACAGAGCTTTGCAGAAGGCGTCTCCAGTCTGGCGGATGCGGTGGCCCCGGATTTATCAGGCAGACCTGCAGAGGATGTCGCTCTTAAGCTTCACAGCAGGCTTACCAGTTCCAGGGATGCGCGAACGCGCTATGATGCTCTCGAAAAACAGCTTGCCACTGAAAAACAGAACCTTGAAAAAGCCAAAAAAACCGCATCTGAAATCAAAACCCGCCTTGCGCGCATGTGCGAAGAAGCCGGGTGCAAAGATTACCATGAACTGCCGGAGGTTGAGCAGCGCTCCAGGCAGCGCCGGGACCTGGAAAAAGAGCGCAAATCCCTTGAAGAACGGATTCTGGCTCTTTCCGCAGGTGCCACCGTGGATGAATTCACAGAAGCGGCCGCGGCCGTGGACCCTGATACGATTGATCCGGAAATCAGAAGATATGACGAGACCATAGCCTCCCTGGAAGAGCGGAAAAACTCCCTGGCTGAAACCATAGGAAGTCTGCGAAATGAAATGTCAAAAATGGACGGCAGCGCCCGGGCGGCCGAACTGGCCGAAAAGCGCCAGGAAATTCTGGGGCGGCTGGATCCTGATGCCCGGCATTATGCAAGGGTGAAAACCGCCGCCCGGATACTTGACATGGCAATTGACAGATTCAGGGAAAAAAACCAGGGCCCGATGCTGCGCCGGGCATCCGGGCTGTTCTCGGATATAACCTGCGGATCATTCAAAGGGGTCCGCGCGGATTTCGACGAGTCGGGCTCACCGGTGATAACAGGCGTGCGCGGCCCGGACGCAGAACCCGTATCAGTTTCAGGCATGAGCGACGGCACTGCGGACCAGCTCTATCTTGCCCTGCGGCTTGCCGGTCTTGAGATGACACTCGAAAAAACAAACCCCATGCCGTTTATTGTGGACGACATTTTGATCAAGTTTGACAACGAGCGCGCAGCAGCCGCGTTAAAAATCCTGGCAGAGCTTTCGGAACGCACCCAGGTGATATTTTTCACACACCACCACCACCTTGTAGAACTGGCAAAAGACCGGATGCCGCAGGACACAGTAGTTTATCATAAACTGTAAATAACAGATCCGAGTGCTGGAACAGTGTTAAATCCGCCCCCTTTTCTAAGCACTCAAATTGCAATTC
>JBKHES010000093.1:0-8920 GCA_046540695.1 Desulfobacterales bacterium | reverse complement strand
AAGCTTTTTAAGAGATCTTTGCCTTGTCTGTGACAACAGCGGGAAAAGTATTATTTTTTACACGTAACCCTTTAAAAGGAGGTGAGGATATGGAGATTAGAAAAGTTTTGTGGCCGACCGATTTTTCGGCAAGCGCAGAGGCTGCGCTTTCCCATGTAAAATCTTTGAGCAGCAATTACGGCGCAGAGGTGCATGTGCTTCACGTTCTGGAAGACATTATGCATCACGAGGGATGGTACGGAGAGTTCAAGGACGAGCACATTGACAAGCTTATGAAAAAGGCCGAGAAAAGGGTAAAAGAGCGCCTGGACCAGATATGCGAGAATCACCTCGAGGGATGCCCGCTTTATGTAAGGCACGTGGCCGTGGGAGATCCCGCAAAGGAGATATTAAAAATCATAGATTCCGAGGGAGTCGACCTGGTGGTCATGGCAACACGCGGGGAAAGCGGGAATTTCGGCTTCGGCAGCGTGGCTGAAAAGGTAACCAAGAATTCCCCGGTCCCTGTGACAACGATTCCGATTGGCAGGGAGTAAACAAGAAATTTTGCCGGCCGTAAAATGGATATTGACATATTGTTTTTGCAGCAACATATTAGGGCTGATACAAAGTGGAGGATTTGTTTTCTTTCAACGTTCTTGAGCAAATGGAGGTCGGCATGGCAAAGGTTGTAATTGATACAGAGGAATGTGAAGGATGTGAAAGCTGCGTTGAAATCTGCCCCGAGGTTTTCGCATTTGACGAGGACACTGAAAAGGCTTACGTGATCAAGCCTGAAGGCGGTCCTGAAGACGAAATCCAGGAGGCGATGGATTCATGTCCAACTGAATGCATTTACTGGGAGGAATAAAATCCCGATCAGGACAAAGAGGCCGGCCCGGCGCCGGCCTCTTTGCGTCTTGAAGATTTTTTCACCCCCGTTTTTCCACGGGAACAAACTCGCATTCGTCCGGGCCGCAGTATTCGCCGACGTATTGTGATTCCGGCCTGTAGAGCACCGGCTTTGGGGCTGCGCCTGCAAACTGTTCCTCGATTATGTGGGCGCACCATCCCGAGATCCGCGAAATCGCAAACACCGGGGTAAACAGGTCGACCGGAATTCCCATGCTGTAATAAACGGTTGAGCTGTAAAAATCCACGTTCGGATAAATATCTGCCCCCTTGAGCCTTTTGAAGACCTCCTGGGTCTTTTTGCGCACCGCCTCGCTGAGCCCGTAATACCCGCTGTCCTCTGCGCGCTCTGCCATGCGCCGTGATATACCCTCAAGAATCCCGGCCCTGGGGTCACCGGTCTTGTAGACGGGATGGCCCATGCCCATTATCTTTTCCCCGGCCTCCAGCCTGGATTCCACGTATTGATCCACTGCATCGGGTGATCCTATGTCAAACAGCATCTGCATCACCCTTTCATTGGCGCCTCCGTGTAGTTCACCTGACAGGGACCCCACTGCAGCAGCCACTGCCGCGTACATGTGCGCCCTTGTAGATGCCACCTGCCTGGCTGAAAACGTGGATGCGTTAAATGCGTGCTCTGCATGCAGCACAAGGCATGTGTCCATGAAGCGGCCCAGTTCCGGGTCCGGCTTTTTGCCGGTGATCATGTAGAGAAAGTTTTCAGCATGTCCCAGCCCGGGTTCAGGAGAAATCGGCTCAAGGCCGTTTCTTATCCTGTCCCAGGCAGCCATGACTGCCGGAAACTTGGAAATCAGGCGTATGGCAGTTTCCGAGGCCTTTTTCGCGGTAAGCGTCCCCGCCTCGGGGTCGTGGTTGGCAAGCATGGGAACGCAGGCCTGAAGGATGTCCATGGGGATGGACCCGGCCGGCCGGGTTTTTAAGGCGGTTATTATTTCCGGGGGCAGGGACTGTGCTTGAGCCAGCCGCTGTTTGAGGTCCGTTAGTTCCTCAGGGTTCGGCAGGCTTTCGTATAAAAGCAGATATACCACTTCCTCGAAAGTAGCGTTTTCAGCAAGGTCCAGTATGTTATAGCCCCTGTAGACAAGCTTTGCATTCTGCCCGTCAACAAGGCAGATCCGCGTGCTTGCCACAGGCACCCCGCGAAGGCCCGTGTTGATGATTTCACTTGATTCGGTCATTTGCTTCTCCTTGATTTTTCCCTTTATTCACCGTAAAGGGCCCGTTTGAGTTCATTTTCGGGCAGGATATTTTTCTCCGCCGCAGCCTGTTCTATGGTCTTTCTGGTTTCATATGCGTGCCGGGCAAGTTTTGCGGCCCGGTCATAGCCTATATGGGGAACAAGCCCGGTTACAACAGCAAGGCTTTTTTCCAGGTTACCGGCGCATTTTTCCTCGTCTGCCCTGATTCCGGATACGCATTTTTCAGCCAGGGCATCCGACGCGCCTGCAAGAATCCTGATGGACTCAGTCAGCTTGAACGCAATCAGGGGCAGCATGAGGTTGAGTTCAAAATACCCGCCCTGGCCGGCAGTTGTTACTGCTGAGTCGTTTCCTATGACATGCGCGCATGCCTGGATTGCTGTCTCGCACATAACCGGATTTACCTTGCCCGGCATTATGGAAGAGCCCGGAAGAAGCTCCGGCAGCCTGATTTCGCCCAGCCCGCATCTGGGGCCTGAGGCAAGCCAGCGGATGTCGTTGGCTATCTTTGAAAGGCTTACGGCAACTGTCTTTACCGCCCCGGATGTTTCAACAGCACTGTCACAGGCTCCCTGCGCCTCGAAATGATTCGGGGCCTCGTAGAAATCAAAGCCGGTTTCATCCGCGAGTGCTGCGATAACTTTTTGCGCGAATTCCGGATGCGCGTTTAGGCCGGTGCCCACTGCCGTGCCACCGAGCGCGAGCCTGAGCAGTCCCTGTGCTGCTGCGTCCAGGCGGTGCCCCGCAAGGCGCATCTGCTCGGCATACCCGGAAAATTCCTGGCCCAGGGTCATGACCACTGCATCCTGGAGATGGGTTCTGGCGATTTTTTTTATGTGGCTGAACTCCTTTGATTTTTTTTCAAGTTCAGTCTCCAGGCGGCCCAGGGCGGGTATAAGTTCATGCCTGATTAATTCCAGTGCGGCCATGTGAATCGCGGACGGCATGACATCATTGGTTGACTGGCCGTGGTTGACGTGATCATTGGGATGCACCGGCTCCCTGGTTTTTTTGGTGCCTGTGAGTATTTCGTTGGCACGGGTGGAGATCACCTCGTTTACGTTCATGTTGGTAGAGGTGCCGGATCCTGTCTGAAAAACGTCAACCGGGAAATGCTCGTCCAGTCCGCCTTTGATCACTTCGCCTGCGGCCTGTTCAATGGCATCTGCGTATTCGGGCGGGATCTGCTTAAGCTGAGAGTTGACGCCCGCGGCCGCCTTTTTGATCCTTGCAATGGCTCTTATTAGTTCCTGCGGCATGTTAAGACCGCTGATGCTGAAATGCTTTACTGCCCGGCTCGTCTGGGCGCCGTAAAGGGCGTCTGCCCGCACCTGAACAGTGCCGAGGCTGTCGGTTTCCTCCCTGAAGCTCATGGCAAAAATCTTCCCGCATATGGTTTTTTTTGTAAGAGTCATGGTGCCGTAAAAAAAATATGGTCCCGCAGGCCGGGTTTGTCCAATTTGAAATCATGATTCAACTGTTTTTTGCTGCCTTAGCAATCATGTTAATATTTTGGAATGTAAGCCCGTGTGATGTGAAAGCCGCGTCACATGCCTCCCCGACCATTTATAATAAAAGGAAGCAGCAATGAAAACTCCGGATTCTTTTCAGACCGTTTCCGAACTTTCCTACAATGAACGCATATACCGGTACTTCAGCCTGCCCGCGCTTGCAGCATCCCTGGAGATCGAGCTTGCGAACATGCCTTTTTCCATCAGGATACTCCTGGAAAACCTGCTTCGCAACGAGGACGGCAGGCAGGTGACAGCCGGGCATATAGAACAACTTGCACGCTGGTCTGCCAAAAGCGCCCCGGCCGGTGACATTCCCTACAAGCCCGCCAGGGTTCTTATGCAGGATTTCACCGGCGTGCCCTCCGTGGTTGACCTTGCTGCAATGCGCGATGCAATGGCCCGCCTGGGAGGAAATCCCGAGCGGATCAATCCCGACATCCCGGTCGAGCTGGTAATTGACCATTCAGTGCAGCTCGACAGTTTCGGAACTGCTTCGGCCCTGGGGGTAAACGCTCAAAAGGAATTCGAGAGAAACAATGAACGTTACACGTTTTTGAAATGGGGGCAGAACAGCTTTGAAAATTTCGAGGTGGTGCCGCCCGCCACAGGAATATGCCACCAGGTGAATCTCGAATACCTGGCACGGGTGGTCATGTGCACGGAAACCGACGGTCAGGGCCTGCTGTATCCTGATACCCTGGTCGGGCTGGATTCCCACACCACGATGATCAACGGCATCGGGGTGCTCGGATGGGGAGTGGGCGGAATAGAGGCCGAAGCAGTAATGCTCGGCCAGCCATATTACATGCTCGCCCCCCGGGTTCTGGGCTTTGAACTGACCGGCAGCCTGCGGCCCGGGGTGACCGCAACAGACCTGGTGCTAACTGTTACCAGAATGCTCAGGCAAAAAGGGGTTGTGGGAAAATTCATCGAGTTTTTCGGCGACGGCCTGGCCGGCCTTTCCCTTCCTGACAGGGCCACAATTGCAAACATGACCCCGGAATTCGGGGCCACCACCACATATTTTCCCGTGGATGACGAAACCCTGAACTACCTTGCTTTCACCGGAAGATCCCAGGAGCAGGTGCGGCTTGCAGAGGCGTACCTCAGGGCCCAGGAACTGTTTTATACCGGTGATTCGTCCCCCCCGGTGTTTTCAGATACCCTGAGCCTGGATCTCGATTCCGTGGAGCCGAGCCTTGCCGGCCCCAGGCGCCCCCATGACAGGATTTCGGTATCAGATATGAAAAAGCAGTTCCAAAAGGATTTCCGCGAGACCTTTTCAGTGGAAGCCAGGCCTGAAAAAGACCCGAGATGGGAGTCCGAGGGCGGGGCGGTTGTCGAGGATACGAATATGTCCGGTCAGATGGTGCACCGCAAGCCTTTCGACGAAAAGGGAGTCGCTGTAAAAAGGCCTTATCAGAGCTTCTTTCTGGATCACGGATCGGTTGTTATAGCAGCCATAACCAGCTGTACCAATACTTCAAACCCCTCGGTGCTTCTCGGGGCGGGGCTTATGGCGAAAAAGGCGGTGGAATGCGGGCTGCAGGTCCGGCCGTGGGTTAAGACCAGCCTGGCCCCGGGCTCCAGGGTGGTAACGGATTATCTTGAATCCTCCGGCCTCATGCCTTACCTGGAGGCTCTGCGGTTTCACGTGGCCGCCTATGGCTGCACCACCTGTATAGGCAACAGCGGGCCGCTGCAGTCAGACGTCTCAGAGGTCATAAAAGAGCAGAACCTGGTGGTGGCCTCCGTGCTGAGCGGAAACCGCAATTACGAAGGCCGGATAAATCCCCTGACACGCGCCAATTACCTGGCATCCCCCATGCTGGTGGTGGCTTATGCCCTTGCAGGCACAGTGAACATAGACCTGGATACGGATCCCCTGGGTCACAACGGAAACAACGAGCCTGTTTTTCTAAGAGACATCTGGCCCGACAGGGAGGAGATTTCGGAAATGCACCGGTATTTGCGGCCGGAAATGTTTTCCTCGCGATACGGAAACGTTTATGAAGGAGATGAGAACTGGAAAAAGGTAAGGGTCTCAGACAGCAGGCAGTACCAGTGGCAGGCCGGGTCCACCTATATCAAGGAACCCCCCTTTTTCAGGGAGACCGGCCCTGTGCCGCCTGATCCTGTAGATATAGAATCCGCAAGGGTGCTGGCCCTGCTCGGCGACACCATTACCACTGACCATATCTCCCCTGCAGGGGCGATACCTGACGACAGCCCCGCAGCGGGCTATCTGCGCGAACAGGGGGTGGAGAAAAAGGATTTCAATTCTTTCGGCTCCCGGAGGGGAAATCACGAGGTCATGGTTCGCGGGACATTCGGGAACGTGAGGTTAAACAATCTTTTAGTCCCGGATATTGAGGGGGGATGGACCACGCATTTTCCCTCCAAAGAGGTTGTTTCCGTATATGATGCTGCAATGCGCTATCAGCGGGAAAACACCCCCCTGCTAGTGATTGCGGGCAAAGAATACGGTTCCGGCAGTTCAAGGGACTGGGCTGCAAAGGGCACGTTGCTGCTCGGTGTCAGGGCCGTGATAGCAGAGAGCTTTGAAAGAATTCACAGGAGCAACCTGGTTGCTATGGGAGTTCTGCCGCTGCAGTTTGCACAGGGGGAAAACGCTGGTTCTCTGGGCATCACCGGCGAGGAGGTTTTTTCTGTGCGGGGCATAGCAGGGCTGGAATCACCCGGCCAGAGACTCGTGGTTGAATTTGACTCCGGAAGCGGTACCGGGCAGTTTGAAGTCAATGCACGCCTGGATTCTGAAATGGAGCTTGAATACTACCGCAATGGCGGCATACTTCCGTATGTGCTGCGGCAGATGCTTTAGCACTGAAGTGTTTATGGCACTGTAAAAAGCTTCGCATATAGCCCTGTGTTTTTGAAGGAAGGAAGCAAGGAAGGAAGCCCTTCGGTCGGGGTCGGTTTTTTTGCTCCTGACCGCAGGAGCGCTCAATATCGCTTCAAAAACAGATCCCGGCCCTGGACTTTCCTGGAAGCAGGGGTTTGCCTGTTGCAGTGGATGCAGGCGTGGTGATTTCGCAATAGTTAAAGCTTCCATGCAGCATTCGCGCCTTCTTCCACTGCTTCCATGATCCGGCGCACCTCCAGTGCGTCCCCGACAACCGTATAGGGTATGCCGGCTTTTTCAAGTTCTCCGGCAAGGCCGTTTCTCGGTTTCATGCCCACTGCCAGCACCACCTGGTCAAAGCCTGAAACCTCCTGGGTCTTGTCACTGGCAGCCAGGGTTACGGTGTCTTTTCCTATGTTTTTGACCTCAGTGCCGAACATTAGGTCGCACCGCTTTTCCTTGAGGTACTTGTGCAGGCTGTAGCCGTGCGAGGTGAATTTCGGCACCGGAGAAGACTCCATCTGCTCTGCCAGTGTCACTGAGGCCTCTTTTGATGCGAGAAAACATGCTGTTTCCATGCCTATTAGGCCGCCTCCAACCACCAGGGCGTTTCTGCCGGGTGCGGTTGTTTCACCGAGGATCTGCCAGGCGTCGTAAACTCGGGGATCATCAATTCCCGGGATCTGCGGGATTATTTTTTCACCTCCCATGGCAAGGATTACTGCGTCAGGGTTTTGCCGGGCGATCATCTCTGCCGTGGCTGCAGTGCTTGTCCTGATCTCGACGCCCTTTTTGCGGGTCTGTTCTGTCTGCCACCTGATCCAGTCGTAATATATTTCCTTGTGCGGCGCCTTGCAGGCATAAAGGATGTTCCCGCCTGCCTCTGTCTCCTTTTCGTAAAGGATTGCTTCGTGTCCCAGCCGTTTTGCCTCGTATGCCGCAATCAGCCCAGCGGGACCGGCGCCTGCTATAACCACCTTTTTCGGCTGAGCGGCGGGTTTGGCGGGATAGACCAGCTCACGGCCGGTTTCGGGGTTTATGGCGCAGCGAACTGATTTTCCCTCGAACATTTCGCGTTCTATGCAGCCCTGGTTGCAGGCAATGCACTTGCGAATGTCGTCGTACCTGTTTTCCCTTGCCTTTTGCAGAAAGTCGGGATCGCAGAGCTGCTGGCGGCCGAATGCCACGAAATCCGCGGTACCGTCTGCTATCACGTCGTTTGCGGGCCGGGGATCATTGAACCTTCCAACTGCAATTACGGGTATTCCTGCTGCTTTTTTTATTTTTTCCGCCCGCCATGCGTTGAATCCGGGTTCAAACATGGGAGGCGCGCTTGTGACCCCGGCGGGGCTGCCGTGGGTGCCCACTGATGCGTGGATCACGTCCACGCCTGCATCAGTGAGTTCCGGCATGATGCCGAGGATGTCGTCCACGCTGTATCCGTTTTTGATGTATTCTTCTGCGGAAATGCGAAGCAGTACAGGGAAATCGTCTCCAGTGTTTTTTCTCACTTCGCGGACCACTTCTATTGCAAACCTGGCCCTGTTTTGAAAGCTGCCTCCGTATTCGTCGGTTCTCTGGTTGGAGATTGCGGACAGAAACTGGGTAAGCAGGTATCCGTGGGCGCCGTGTATCTCAACCGCGTCGAATCCTGCCTTTTTGGCCCGGCCTGCCGCGGAGCCGAACGCGGAAACTATCTCTTTTATATCGTCTTTTGTCATTTCCCGTGGCGCCTGGCCGTAGACCAGGCTGGGCAATGCAGAAGGCCCAATGGCCTGCTGTTTTTTTATCATGTAGAGGCTTTCGCGGCCCGCATGATGAAGCTGCATTGCAGCCCGGCCGCCTGACGAGCGCATGGCTTCCGCCAGTTTTTCAAGCCCGGGGATAAACTCGTCGTCCCACGCACCGATCTGCTTCGGGGTGACCATGCCCGTTGGATGGACTGCTGTAATTTCGGATATAAGAAGGCCTGCTCCTCCCTGTGCCTGGCGCTTTACATACGCCAGCAGGGCGTCGTTTACCATGCCGCCCTTTTCGCAAAGCCCCGTGCCCATGGGCGGCAGCACGGCCCTGTTGGGTATTTCCGTGTTTCTGACCTTGACCGGTGAAAAAAGCGCGCTCAATTCGTTCATTTTTTCCCTCTTTTTCCTGCTTTTCTGTTCTGTTCAGATTTATCCGGTTTTAGATTTAAGAACTATTGCTGGCCTGGTGGGTTTTGACCATATCATACACGGTTTTAAACCGCCAAATAAGATCTTTTATACCCAGCCATTCACGGTGAAGAATTATCAGGTTGTTTTTATGCTGTTTCAGTCTTATCGGGACCGGGATCGAAGTCGATTTCGATACCGATCCCGATTTCGATCAAACTGCTAAAAAAAATCAGAAAAGGAACTTAATATATGCCGATTCCCACGACTTAAAAAAAT
>JBKHES010000092.1:0-8990 GCA_046540695.1 Desulfobacterales bacterium | reverse complement strand
TTAAAATGGCCTACGAGCACGGCTATGCCATAAACATGGCCTCGTTTCTGGAAATCGATGACGTAACCGACCCCGCGGATACGAGGCGCTGGATCATCAGGGGGCTTTCATCGCTTCCGGCCCCGGGCCCGCGCATTGGAAAGAAGCGGCCTGATATTGACACATGGTGATGGGTCAGGTGTTGTCAATGTCCTCGTGGATTCCCATGAACCTCTGGTTGCCCCTGATCATCTGCCTTACTGTTTTTACGTATTCCATTCCTATTTCTGAATAATTTTCAAGGCCGCCTGCCATGTAATGGCCGTCAGGCTCGCCGCCTGCCAGGCGCATCCGGTAGCGCTCAATTCTGAGATCCTTGTATGCAGGGTGGGAATTTAGGTTGCGTATGTAGGTGCGCACCGAGTCTTCAACGTCATCGAAGCGCTGGACCTCGTATGTTGCTCCTTCCGGGCGCCTGCGCGGAACCAGGCCGCATCCCGGGCTAAAGCACCACTGGCCGAAAAGGTTGTTTCCCTCGCGGGCAAAATAAGACGTGCCCCAGGCGGATTCCTTTGCTGCCTGTATCAGGGCCAGGTCCACGGGGATCTTGTCAACATGGATCAAAAGATCCCTGAAAAAAGAAGTGCCGTCTGGATATTGAGTTTTTACCCTGTATTTTTCGGCGATTTCATTGAGGCGCTCTTTTTGTTCGGGTTCAGGTTCTTTGCCTTCCTGAAATTCCTGCCATCTTGCAAGCACGTATGCTCTTTCCTTTAAAACCCTTTGGTTTTCCTTGCGGATAATGGGGCGCAGAAAATTGAAAAATTCCTTCTTTTTTGTTTCAGAGTCTTCATATTGGGTAAAATCAGGAAGTTCAGTGTTTATGTTGTCAGGCAGGGGGTCTGTTGATCTCCTGGTTGCCTGATTTTCTGCCGACTCAGCCCTGGATGCGCTTTTTGAATCATCATCAAGAGGGGGCAGGTCCACCTGTCCCACGAGCTCCTCCGGATCCGGGCCGTTTTGCTGATCTTCACTGCCGCATGAAGTTAAAAACGCGCCTGCGGCAAAAACAGTGCAAACAGCAAGAATGCCTATTTTTTTCCAAACTGATATCATGATTTCTCCAGAGTTTTTCGAAAATATTCGAATAAAAGTTAACTTCAAAAGCATAACCCGTTTGTTCATTTTTTCAAGCCATTTTGCATCGCGTTCATGCTTTGGTTTAACCCATGACCCCGGAAATAAAAATATTTAAGACCTGTGGCCAAGACACCCTGCTGCTTGGGGAGGTTTTATCTGTAAGTCGGATGAACTTGAAAAAAGCTTTAATCCGGATTAAGATAGGTAAATTAGCATTCAGTATTTCCGGCAAATCAATCTGCGAGGTCATATGAAAATAAGGGTTTTGTTTTATTCAGTTTTTGTTTTTTTTCTGTTCTGTGCACCGTGGGCTGCGCTCAATGCGGCCGGTGCAGGAAGCGAATCCGGGAAATCCCCGGAAGGCGAGCAGGTAAGGGCATTTATATACCATCATTTCGGCAAGGAAGACAGGTACCCGTCCACAAGCGTTTCAGTGAGCCAGTTCGAAGATCACCTGCAATACCTCAGTGATAATGACTATACGGTCATGACTCTCGGCGAGGCCCTGGATATTTTGTATTCAGACAGCCCGCTTCCCGAAAAAACCGCTGTGCTTACCATGGATGACGCTTATAAGTCCATCATGGAAAACGCCGTGCCGGTTCTTGAAAAATACGGCTACAAGGCTACTGTTTTTGCTCCCACCAGCCATATCGGCGGTTCCAATTACCTTAGCTGGCAGCAGCTCGAAGAGCTTGATGAGAAGGGTTTTGAAATCGCCAATCATTCGCATTCCCACGAGTATTTCCTCAATCACCCGGAAGGCGAGGTGGCAGAAAGGTTCGAGGAGGACCTGGAAATGTCGCATGCCCTGTTTAAAAAGCACCTGGATATGGTTCCGGATCTTTACGCCTATCCCTTTGGTGAATATCATCCCGGCATAATAGACGTGCTGAAAAAACACGGCTACCGGGCGGCTGCAGCACAGAAATCAGGGGTGATATACCAAGGCGGCGACAGGTTTTTACTGCCCAGGTTTCCCATGAACGTAAACTACGGGAAAATGGAGAGTTTCAAGGAAAAAATATCCATGAACGCCCTGGGAGTGGTAAAGACAGAGCCGGAAAACCCTGTGGTTTCAAAAAACAATCCGCCGGAACTCAGGATTACGGTCAAAAACAGCGAGGTTAATTTGGGCAGCGTCCAGTGTTTTGTAAGCGGACAGCCGGACTGCAAAGTGGAGACCAGCGAAAAGAACGGAGCTGTTGAGATCCGGGTCAATTCAGAAAAAAAGCTTGCCTCCAGGCGGCCCCTGTATACCGTCACTGCGCCCTCCAGGGACGGGTCGGAATGGTTCTGGTATTCTTATCTGTGGATTATGCCGGAATACGGTGAATAAGCGGTCTGTCATTTTTGAATTTTCTTGATCCCGGGCCGGCAGTGAAAGGGGAATTGAGCCGGGATGCGGTTTGGGCTTTTGCGGAGGCGTCCCTGTGATCTGGTTTATTCCCGCGGTTCTGACCGCTGTTGCTGTTGCCTCCCAGGATGCGTGGGTGAAAAGGTGGTTTTCGCATCTGAATGCATATGAGATGTTTGCGGTTCCGCTTTTCTACATGCTTCCTCTCGGGCTGGTCACGCTTTTGTTCGTTCCGGTGCCGCCGCTGGACAGGGTTTTTGCCTGGAGCTTTGCGGTCAGCCTGCCCATAAACGCGGTTCCGTTCACCCTCTACATGAAGGCAATACGCGAATCGCCCCTTTCTCTAACGGTGCCCTATCTTGCATTTACACCGGTTTTCATGATCGCAACCGGATATTTTTTTCTCGGGGAAAAACCTGACGTATGGGGACTTGCAGGAATTGTGGCGGTGTGCGCGGGAAGCTACGCCTTAAACGTGGACCTGAAGAACTGGACCCTGCTCAAGCCCCTGACCGCAGTATTTCGGGAGACCGGCTCATGGATCATGCTGATAGTTTCTTTTATTTTCAGTTTTTCAGCAGTTATAGGAAAGCTGGCCATACTTCATTCGTCAGTGATGTTTTTCCAGATGTCTTTTTTTGTATCCCTTAGCATACTGCTGCTGGTTTTGTACCGCGTTTCAGGAAAGCTGAATTTTAAAAGACTGCTGAGCCACCCGGTAAAAGGAGGGATTGCGGGAGTGCTGCTTTACTTCCATGTGCTTTTCCACGGGCTTTCCATTGTAATGACAAAGGCTGCCTACATGATATCAGTCAAGCGCATGAGCATCCTTTTCAGCGTGATATTCGGCGGATTCGTGTTTGAAGAGGAAAATATCAGGATCCGTTTTCTCGGGGCCCTGATCATGTTTGCAGGCGCAGTCATGATACTGCTGGCTCGATAGCTGCTGCACGGGATTTTTTCGGTGGCATTACAAATTTGTAAGATTTTATTCCATATCTTTTACGAAAATGTTAATTCCGGCAGAATAACCTGAATCCATTGTGGCGGGATTATATTTTATTTCAAAAGTTTAAGTGCAGGATAAAAACCGGCATGAATTTTGCTTTATAGATTCTGCTGAAATAAAAAAGCATCTTATACCGGATGCAGGAGCATGTGCCGGAAAATTTAATTCAAATCAGGCAGGAGTGAACAGATATGTGCCGGCTTGTAGCAATCACAAGCGAGACCCCGGTTTCTCCCATGACAGCGTTAAACGCCCTGGACGTAATGCGCGAAGGCCATGACGGCTCAGGCGTGGGACTGTTTTTAAGAGACCTCGCCGGCCCGCTGGAGGAAATGAAAAATGAGCCGATCCTCTCGGGCATTTTCACGGAAGAAGGCATCCGGCGGCTGGACAGCTATATGATCAACCTGGGTTTTCTGACGAAATACAAGATCTCCATAAAGATTCCCAAGGTTCCGCCCCAGGGTGTGCCAAAAAGGGACATGTACCTTATACGCACCTATGAGTACCCGGAGGAATGGGACGATCTTGCCTTGGAGGAAAAAGAGGCGAGGCTGGTGAATATCCGCCTGGCGCTGCAGGAAATGGGGCGTGAAAAGCAGGACATGATAGTCTTTTCGTTCTGGCCGGATACAATCATGATCAAGGAAATAGGCGATCCGCTCACGGTGGGAAAATACCTGGAACTGGGAAACGAGAAGCTAAAAGCCAGGATAATCATGGCACAGGGGCGCCAGAACACCAATTACGCCATAGACCTGTACGCGTGCCATCCCTTTTTCATCCAGGGGTTTTCCACCATGACAAACGGGGAAAACACCGCTTTCGTTCCCATAAGGGAATATCTCAGCTCCAGGGGTGAGCCCGGCTATACAGGTTTTTACTCCGACTCGGAGGTTTTTGTCCATATTCTGCACTATACCCTCAAACACCTCGGCCTGGGGGTTGAGGCATACAAGCACGTGATTACCCCGCTGCAGGACGGAGACCTTGAGTCGCACCCCAACGGCGAGTTTTTAAGCCATCTGAAGCGCACCTGCAGAAAGCTGATAATCGACGGCCCCAACTGTGTAATAGGCGTGCTGCCGGATAACACGATGTTTATGACCCAGGACCGCAAAAAACTCCGGCCCGGAGTGGTGGGCGGCACCCCTGGCACCTATGTTTTTTCATCCGAGGTATGCGGGCTTGACTATGTAGTTCCGCAGCGGGACAAAAATTCAGATTTTCAACCAATGCACCTGGATACTGCGGTTGTAAGACCCGACCGCCGGGAGGTGGACGTATGCAAGCAAATGCAAAGATTACCCCGTCTGCATTAAGCTTAAAAGACCTGCCCTGGCAGATAGCCTGGAGCAGGGAAAAATGCACCCTGTGCGGTCAGTGCACAGCAGTGTGCCCTGTCAATGCGATAGAGCTCGGAGTTTTTCGCAAGCGGGTACTGGACGTGGATATAAACGCACCTGAGCGGCAGGCGGGCGCACACAAGGTTTATCACGGCATCCGCCAGCGAACCGATCCTGCATACCACTGCGTGGGATGCGCCATGTGTGCCATGGTCTGTCCCAATGACGCAATAATGCCTTACCGCAGCGATGAGGCGGACAAGCTTAAATTCCACATGGACCGGGGAGGGCAGCCGGAACGCCGCGGAGGCAGGAGAAACGAGCCCGGCGGAGTGCTGGACCAGATAAGGTTTCTCAGGATTTCCATGCTCACAGACCCTGCCCTGGATGCCGGCCGCCACGAGTTTGAAATGCGCACCCTGCTGGGAAGGATCCTGCCGCCGGAAGAAAACATGAAAAGAGTGCGCGAGCAGGGGTGGATACCCCCGGTGCGCGAGATCTATCCGCTTATTATCGGCGGCATGTCATTCGGGGCGCTTTCTCCTACCATGTGGGAGGGCCTGCAAATGGGGGTGGCGTATTTAAACGAGGAAATGGGAATGCCTGTGCGCATAAGCACCGGAGAGGGCGGGTGTCCGCCCAGGCTGCTGCGCTCCAGGTTTTTGCGCTATGTGATTTTGCAGATAGCTTCCGGATATTTCGGCTGGGACGAGATCATACACGCGATTCCTGAAATGAAGGTTGATCCCTGCGCAATTGAGATCAAGTACGGCCAGGGAGCAAAGCCCGGCGACGGCGGGCTGTTGATGTGGCACAAGGTAAACGAGCTCATCGGGGCCATCAGGGGAGTGCCAAAGGGTGTGAGCCTTCCCAGTCCGCCCACTCACCAGACCAAGTATTCAATAGAAGAGGCGGTGGCCAAGATGATCCAGTCCATGTACATGGCCTGGGGTTTCAGGGTGCCGGTGTATCCAAAAATTTCCGGCACGTCCACTTCGCTTGCGGTTTTAAACAACCTGACACGGAACCCTTATGCAGCAGGCCTTGCCATTGACGGTGAAGACGGCGGTACCGGGGCTGCGTATAATGTTTCCATGGACCACATGGGACATCCGGTTGCCAGCTGTCTGCGCGACTGCTACCTCAACCTGGTCCGCCTGGGACAGCAAAACGAGATCCCGCTGTTTGCAGGAGGCGGCATAGGCAAAAACGGAAATCTCGCAGCCAATGCAGCAGCCCTTATCATGCTCGGGGCAAGCGGGGTTCAGGTGGGCAAGTACGTAATGCAGGCCGCGGCAGGATGTCTTGGTTCGGAAACCCGGCGTTGCAACATCTGCAACATCGGCAGGTGCCCCAAGGGAATTACCTCTCAGGACCCCAGGCTCTACAGGAGACTGGACGCGGAAGACGTTGCCCAGCGGATCGTGGACATGTACGTGTCATTTGACACGGAGCTGAGAAAGATAGTGGCTCCCCTGGGAAGGTCAACAACCCTGCCCATAGGCATGTCAGATGCACTTGGCATTTCAGACAGGGCTGCCGCTGACAGGCTGGAGATCAAGTATGTGGTATAGAGTGGTCAGTGGTAAGTGGCAGGTGGTAAATAAAATCAGAGTTTTACTTGTTGCGGGGCGAGAATGACGGGCACGAAGAACTATTATCTTATATCAGGCCGCGAGGACGGAAGCCGGCTGGAATCCAGGGTCCTGGAGGAAAGGATCCAGGAGGCTGTTGCCGGGGGGCACAGGCGGATAAAGGTGGAAGCCTCCGGCCAGCACGGCATAGGCGGCAGGCTGTGGACCACAGGGGATGAACCCCTTCATATCCGGGTAACCGGCCATTCAGGCCAGCGCCTCGGCTCCATGGGATTTCCCGGCACTTACATAGAAAACCTTGGCCCGGCATCGGATGACGTTGGCTGGCTCAATGCAGGAGCAGACATTGTAATCCACGGTCATGCGTCAAACGGGGCGGCAAATGCCATGGCCCAGGGCCGGATCTATGTGGGAGGAAGCATCGGGGCCCGCGGCATGACAATGACCAAGCGAAATCCCAGGTTCGACCCGCCGGAGCTTTGGGTGCTTGGATCAGCAGGGGACTATTTCGGCGAGTTCATGGCCGGAGGCACTGCTGTGATCTGCGGAATAGATGCACAGACACCTGACAATATCCTGGGATACCGGCCCCTGGTGGGCATGGTGGGAGGCAGGGTCTTTTTCCGGGGTCCGCACGGCGGCTACAGCAAAAGCGATGCAAGGCTTACGCCGCTCACCGACGGGGACTGGCAGTGGCTGGATGAAAACCTTAAACGGTTTCTGGATGCCCTCGGCCGCATGGAGCTTTATGAAGAGCTGGCCGAGCGCGAGCGCTGGCAGTTGATCGCAGCTCGAACCCCCCAGGACAGGGTGGTTAGAAAGACCAGGTCCATATCCGAATTCAGGGAGTCTGTATGGAACCGCGAGCTCGGAGCAGGCGGCCTGGTGGGTGATCTCACGGATGCCGACATGAGCCCGATACCCCTTATAGTCACCGGGGAACTGCGAAGGTTTGTTCCTGTATGGGAAAACCGCATGTATTCACCCCCGTGTGAAGCAACGTGTCCAACAGGTATCCCGGTTCACGACAGGTGGCGGCTTGTCCGCGAGGGCCGGGTGGACGAGGCAGTTGACATGGCCCTGGCCTACACCCCCTTTCCTGCATCTGTTTGCGGCTACCTGTGTCCCAATCTGTGCATGGAATCATGCACCAGGCAGTCGGGTTCAATGGCTCCGGTTGATATAACAAAGCTGGGCAAAAAGAGCATAAGCGCGAAAACTCCGGAATTGCCTCCCCTAACAGGGAAAAAGGCCGCGATAGTGGGAGGCGGCCCTGCAGGCATATCAATTGCCTGGCAGTTGCGCCGGGCCGGCCATGACCCTGTGATTTTTGACATGGCCGAAAAGCTCGGCGGCAAAATGAGCCGGCTGATTCCCCGGGACAGAATCCCTGCAGATGTTGTGGAAGCTGAGCTTGAGCGTGTCCGCAACGTTTTGCCCCATGTTCACCTGCAGCAGCAGCTCGGAAAAGATGATATCGAGCAGTTAAAAGCAGACTACGATTTCGCGGTGATCGCCGCAGGAGCAACAAGGCCTCGCAACCTGCCGGTTGAAGGCATTGAAAATGCGTTTTATGCAAACGATTTCCTGGCCCGGGCCAAAAGCGGCGGCATTGACCCGGGGGAAAAACTGGTTGTCATAGGGGCGGGAAACGTGGGCTGTGATGCCGCCACGGAAGCAAAACGGCTCGGGGCAAAAGACATCACACTCATCGACGTGCAGGAGCCCGCTTCTTTCGGAAAGGAAAGAAAGCATGCAGAGGCAGCAGGCGCGAAATTTCTCTGGCCGCGTTTTACCCGCAGGATAACGGAAAAAGGAGTGGAGCTTGAATCCGGAGAAGTTCTGGCTGCCGATACCGTGGTCGTTTCCATAGGCGATGTGCCGGATACGGATTTTCTGCCCGAGTCAGTGCGCGTGGAGAAAGGCTTTGTAAAGGTAAACGAATATTACCAGACAACTGATCCGCAGATTTTTGCAATAGGTGACATCGTGGAGCCGGGTCTTCTCACTGACGCAATCGGTGCGGGGCGAAAAGCGGCGGCGGCAATAAACGAGATTGCCGCTGGCAGGCGGCCTGCAACTGACAGGCATCACATCATGGACACGTCCCGGGTGAACCTGGAATATTTTGATCCCAGGCTGACGGATTTTTCAGAAGTTGATCAGTGCGGCTCTGCATGTGCCTCCTGCGGGGCCTGCAGGGACTGCGGCATTTGTGAGGCTGTATGCCCCCGCGGGGCAATATCAAGGGTGCAGCATACCGGCGATGATTACGAATATGTCGTGGACAGCGGGCTTTGCATAGGCTGCGGGTTCTGCGCAGAGGCCTGTCCCTGCGGGATTTGGGCAATGCGCGAAAACGATCCGCTTTAATCCGTGAAAATCTGTTTGTCCTGTTTCTTTAAGGGGAGCCGGGCCTGTGACATGAATCCTGGTTTTTCAAAATCGCTATCGGGATCGGAATCGACATAGAATCCGATCCCAATCCCCTGCTTTAACCAAAGGTTCAGGGCTTAATGGGCCTCTTGCTTGTTTCACTGGAAGTTGCCGGGCAGGCCGGAAAA
>JBKHES010000091.1:0-9179 GCA_046540695.1 Desulfobacterales bacterium | reverse complement strand
GTTTCCAAAGGTTTTTTAAAAAACTTAAAATAACACATCCTCAGGGGTTTTCAAGAAAGATCGTTCACAAAAAGGCGTTTTCAAACTCATGAAAAGAAGGCAGATATACAGTCACCTCACTGAGACTGCGGAAAAAGCGGGGATCCGGGTCGTGGAGCAGAACCTTCGGGCCACGGGGGTGAATGCGCGAAGCGGCCTTTGCCGGGTAAAGGGCGAATCAGTGTTTATAATGGACAAAAACCTCAGGGTAAACGAAAAAATCCAGCTTCTTGCATCCTGCCTGAAACAATTTCCCATGGAAGACATCTACATAATGCCGGCTGTTCGCGATATCATAGAAAGGGCCTCCTGACCATACAGGTCTCCATCCGGCCTTTTTTTCCACCAGCTTGTTCCATCTCTTACTTCCGGTTTAGTCTCTTTACGGCATCCTGAACCCACGTGGATTATACGATTACAAAAGCAGGGCGTCCTGCTTTCCCGCCTGACGGCCTTTTGTACGCCTTAATTAAAAGTTTACATAATATTCCTTATCAGACGTAATTAAATTTTAAACACGCGCGGTTTGCGGTTCCGTGGTTTCATCATTCAATTATGGGCACAGTCCCTTATCCCGTACCCGGTTGATTCCCTGTTTTGGATTGAATGATCTTTTAAGGTGTGCTAGTTTTACGTGGTTAATCAAAACAAAACCTGGTGAACTCATCATGCGCCATGATCACCGCCCATCAGCGGAACGCAAAATCTATTCTGTCTCCGAGCTTACTGCCCGGATCAAGGATCTGCTTGAACAATCCTTTCCATTTGTCTGGATTTCCGGGGAAATTTCAAACATCAGGATACCCGCATCCGGCCATTATTATTTCACGCTCAAGGATTCCGGCTCCCAGATGCAGGCAGTTATGTTTAAGGGCCAGAACAGAAATCTAAAGTTCGCCCCTGAAGACGGAATGAAAGTAACCGGCTTCGGCAGGATAAGCGTTTATCAGCCCAGGGGCTCCTACCAGATAATTCTCGAGTACTTAGAGCCCTCTGGTGCGGGCGCGCTTCAGGCAGCATTCGAGCAGTTAAAGAAAAAACTGGCTGACGAAGGCCTGTTTGACGAGGTATACAAAAAAAAGGTCCCTTTTCTTCCCTCCAGGGTCGCTGTTATCAGCTCTGCAACCGGCGTTGTGGTCCATGATATTCTCAGGGTTATAAACCGCAGGTACCCGAACATGCAGGTGGTTCTCATCCCTGCTGCAGTCCAGGGGGAAGCAGCCGCCCCGCAGATCGCGCAGGCAATAAGGCTTGCTGACAGCCACGCAAAAGCCGACGTTGCAATCCTGGCCCGCGGAGGAGGCTCGCTTGAGGACCTGGTTGCGTTTAACTCTGAAGAGGTTGCCCGTGCTGTTTTTGCCTCGCATATCCCCTTGATTTCCGGGGTCGGACATGAAACTGATTACACCATAGCTGATTTTGCAGCTGACCTGCGCGCACCCACCCCTTCTGCAGCAGCCGAGCTTGCGGTTCCGGTCAAGCAGGATGTGATCTACACCCTGCAGAGCCTGACCCGCAGGATGCACGGAAGCCTGACCCGTTATGTTGCAGACCGCCGCAGAACGCTTGAAAAGCTAACCCGCCGTCTTGTGCACCCCAAAAGGCGAATAGACGATCTCCGCATGCGGATTGACGATGACACTGCAAGGCTTGCAAACGCAATGCTCCGCCTGGCAGCACGCAAAAGGGAGCGTCTTGCCTGGCGCAGGCAAAGGCTTTTTGCCGCCCCGCTCCACGGCAGGATTCAGGCCTTGCACGACAGACGGGCTCATCTTTTATACAGGCTCAGGGCTGCCGCGGACGCGGAGGTCCGTAGGAAACGCTCGGCTCTGGAGGCGCTTTACGGAAGAATGTACGCGCTTAGTCCCGCCGCGGTGCTTGACCGCGGCTACAGCATTACCAGGAGACTGCCGGGCAAGACCGTACTCACTGACGCGTCTGATTGCCGGGCCGGGGACAAGGTTGAAGTAATACTTTCAAAAGGAAGTATAAATTGCCGTATAGAAAGGATAAATGAAGATGGCAAAAAAGAGCTTTGAAGAGTCCATGGAAAAGCTCGAAAAAATCGTTGAAGAGCTGGAAGCAGGCAGCCTGTCATTGGACAAGGCGCTGAAAAAATTCGAGGAAGGGGTGTCTCTGTCACGATTCTGCTTTGAAAAGCTCGACGAGACCGAAAAAAAGATCACAGCTCTCATGCAGCAGCAGGACGGATCAGTAACCGAAGCCCCTTTTGAGTCAAACCAGCAGCAGCAGCAAAACGGCCCAGGGGAAAATGAATAGCCCGGAATCATTTGAATTCAAGGCATACCTGGAGCAAAAGCGCATACTGGTGGACAACAGGCTTGCCCAAATCATTGACTGCAGCAACGTTGACACCCGCCTTTGCCGTGCCATGGAACACTCCCTTATGGGTTCTGGCAAAAGACTCCGGCCGGTTCTGTGCCTTGCCGCAGCAGAGGCCGTGGCTGACAGCGCTTCAGAAGAGGTCCTGGATGCAGCCTGCTCCCTTGAAATGATTCATACCTATTCCCTGATACACGACGACCTGCCGGCAATGGATGACGATGATCTGCGCAGGGGCCGGCCCACCTGCCACGTGGCCTTTGACGAGGCAACCGCCATTCTGGCCGGAGACGCCCTTTTGACCCTTGCATTTACAACCCTTGCAGGCTGTGGTCAAAAAACCGGTGCAGATGCCGGCAGTGTTCTCAGGGCTATCAGGATCATATCAGGGGCTGCCGGGTACAAGGGCATGATAGAAGGCCAGATGCGTGATATGGAAGCGGAATGGAAAAATCTTGACCTTGACAGGTTAAAGGGCATGCACACGCTTAAAACAGGGGCGCTTATAAGGGCCTCTGTGGTTTCGGGAGCTGTGCTTGCAGGCGCTGAAGAAAAACAAATCTCGGCTTTATCAGAATATGCGGAAAACATAGGGCTTGCGTTCCAGGTGACAGACGATATTTTAAATGTTAGCGGAGACCCTGAAAAGATGGGAAAAGCCTCCGGAACAGACTCTGCCAGGGGCAAGTTCACCTACCCTTCCCTCATGGGTATTGACCGCGCTTCAGAATATGCAGAAAATCTGGTAAACAATGCCTTGCAGGCAGTCCGGGTTTTTGATAATAAGGCACAGCCCTTGGCGGCCCTTGCTTCATATATTATAAAACGGGATAAATAACAGCGTCTTTTAAAGGCCATGAACGAACCGGGTTTTATAAATTTTAATCTATTTTTATTGAAAACATATCACAGGAGCAAATAATTCCTTGGGATTGCTTGAACAAATTAATTCCCCTGCGGACCTTAAAAAACTGCCCCGATCCGAGCTTCCCCGCCTGGCAGGGGAAATAAGAAAGCAGATTGTCGATGTGGTTTCCGCCACCGGCGGCCACCTTGCCTCAAACCTCGGAGTGGTGGAACTGAGCATAGCAGTGCATTACGTCTTTGATATACCGGAGGACAAGGTTATATGGGACGTGGGGCACCAGTCCTATACACACAAGCTGCTCACCGGAAGGCGGGAGCGCTTTTCCACCCTGCGCCAGTTCGGCGGTATCTCCGGGTTTCCCAAGATGTCGGAAAGCCCGTATGATGCATTTTCAACCGGGCACAGCGGCACTTCCATATCCGCAGGCCTCGGGATGTCGTGTGCAAAGCGTCTTAAAAAGAAAGACTCCAGGGTGCTTGCGGTCATAGGCGACGGCTCCATGACGGCCGGACTTGCATACGAGGGATTAAACCAGGCAGGAGGCATCCACAAAGACCTGATTGTAATCTTAAACGACAACGAGATGTCAATTTCCCCCAACGTGGGCGCGCTTTCCTCGCTTTTGAGCAGAACGTTTTCCACCAAATACATCCAGGAAAAACGAAAAGACTTCGGCGAGCTTCTTCGCTCTTTGCCAATGATCGGAAACGATGCCTACAATTTTGCCAAGCGCGTCGAGGAGTCCTTAAAGGCTTTTATCACCCCGGGCATGCTGTTTGAGGCATTCAACTTCGAGTATTTCGGGCCGATCAAGGGCCACAGGATTGATCACCTCATAGACATCCTTCAAAACATAAAAAACCTGGATGAGCCGGTGCTTCTTCACGTGGCCACCTCCAAGGGTCACGGCTACGCCCCTGCCGAAAGCAACCCGGTTTATTTCCACGGGGTTGGGTGTTTTGACGCAAAAACAGGCGAGCGCGTGGAATGCCCGGTTATCCCTTCTTACACTGCGGTTTTCGGCAATGCCATGGTCAGGCTCGCTGAAAAAAACGAAAAAATTGTTGCAGTCACAGCTGCAATGCCTGAAGGCACGGGACTGGCGGATTTTTCCAAGAAATTTCCTGACAGGTTTTACGACGTTGGAATCGCCGAGCCCCACGGGGTTACCTTTGCGGCAGGCATGGCAACCCAGGGCTTAAGACCTGTTGTTGCCATATACTCCACGTTTCTGCAGAGGGCCTATGACCAGCTCATACATGATGTATGCCTGGAGTCCCTGCCGGTGGTTTTCGCACTGGACCGCGGCGGAATCGTGGGCGAAGACGGCCCCACACATCACGGATTGTTTGACCTGACCTATCTTCGCTCCATGCCCAACATGGTTGTCATGGCGCCCATGGATGAAAACGAGCTCGAAAGGATGCTCCTTACTGCCATCAGCCACCCCGGCCCAATCGCCATGCGCTATCCCAGGGGCACCGCAACCGGGGCGGCACCCGAAAAAAAAGACCTGCCTGTTACCATAGGAAAAGCAAAGGTCCTTGTTCACGGGGATGATGTTTTGATCCTTGCAATAGGACATTCGGTCCTCGAGGCCCTTGAAGCCGCAAAAACCCTTGAAAAAGAAAATGGCATTTCAGCCACGGTGGTAAATGCAAGGTTTGCAAAGCCGGTGGACGCTGATTTGATCTCTGAGCTGGCTGCAAAAATTCCCAGGATTGTCACAGTGGAGGAAAACGTTCTGCACGGCGGGTTTGGAAGCGCGGTGCTCGAAGCCCTGGCTGAATCAGGGGTGACCGGCTGCTCGGTCAAGCGGGTGGGAATAAACGACACCTTTGTTTCCCACGGGGCAAAGGAGGTACTGCGCCCGCACTACTGGGTTGATGCAAAGGCGGTTGCTGATGCCGCAGAGGAGCTGTGCCTGCGGAACCGGGCATAATGAAGGGAAAACGGCAGAAAAAAAAGCGCCTGGATGTGGCGGTTTTTGAAAAAGGGCTTGCAGAAAGCCGCCAGCAGGCAAGGGCCCTGATCATGGCCGGACGGGTACTGGTGGATGATCATCCTTCAGACAAGCCCGGCACTTTCATCGACCCGCAGTCAATCGTGACGAGCCGTGCCGCAGAAACCGGATACGTCAGCCGCGGCGGCCTTAAAATAGAGCAAGGGCTTGACCATTATAAAATAGATGTAAACGGATTCTGGTGCCTTGACGTTGGCGCATCCACCGGCGGCTTCACTGACTGCCTTCTCCAGCGCGGGGCTGCAGGCGTTTATGCAGTGGATGTGGGCTACGGCCAGCTCGCGTGGAAGCTGCGCCAGGACCCGAGGGTCACGGTGCTGGAGAGAACCAATATAAGGTACGCAACCGGCGAAGACCTGCCCGGGGAATTTGACCTTGCAGCAATTGACGTATCCTTTATATCACTTAAGATAGTGGTGCCGGTGGTAATGCGCTTTATGAAGCCGGGCGGTTCAATTCTCGTTCTCATAAAACCGCAGTTCGAAGCGGGCCGCGGCGAGGTGGGCAAGGGCGGCGTTGTGCGCGACCCTGCCCTTCATCGCAAGGTAATCGCCGGGCTGTCTGATTTTTTTTCAGAATGCGGCCTTGACCCTGCCGGGCCGACGGAATCGCCGGCTCCCGGCCCGCGCGGCAACATTGAATTCATTCAGCTGCTGCGGTTTTGGGGTTGATTTTTTTGAGGTAAACGGTTAAAAACATGAACCAAAACAGGCCCGTTCCGCATGTAAATCCAGCAGAATAGAGAGGAGTTAGGATCGTTATGACAGAAAACCTCAGAAACGTCGCCCTGATCGGACACGGCGGATCAGGCAAGACCTCACTGGCGGAAGCACTGCTCCATAACGCCGGCGTGACCAAGCGCTTTGGAAGCGTGGATGAAGGAAATGCAACCCTTGACTTCGAGCCTGAAGAGCTGAGGCGCAAAAGCAGCATTTCCACGGCGTTTCACCAGTTTTCCTGGAAAAACCGCATGGTGAACCTGATCGACACCCCGGGCGACCAGAACTTCTTTTCAGACACCCGCATGTGTATGCAGGCAGCAGACGGAGCCGTGGTTGTAATCGACGCGGTGGACGGCATCAAGGTCCAGTCAGAGCAGGCCTTTGACTATGCAGATGAATTCGGGCTCCCGCGCTTTATTTTCATCAATAAGGTTGACCGCGAACGGGCTGATTTTTACAAGGCATTCAACGATGCAGAAGAGATCTTTTCTCCAAAGCCTATCAGGCTGCAGCTTCCCATAGGCCAGGAAGCGGATTTCAAGGGAATAGTGGACCTTGTTAACATGAAGGCCTGGACCTACGAGAACGGAAAGGCAAAGCAGGGAGAAATCCCCGCAGACATGCAGGAAACAGTGGAAGCAGAGCGCGAGGCCCTGATAGAAAACATAGCAGAGGCGGACGACGAGCTCGTGGAAAAGTACCTTGAGGGAGAGTCGCTTTCAGACGAGGAAATCGTGCGCGCCCTGCGCAAGGGCACCCTGGATAATGCTTTCGTGCCGGTTCTTTGCGGGTCCGCAACTCTCAACATAGGAGTTGACGTCGTGGCGGGCCTTATGGCAGACGCCCTGCCCTCGCTTGAAGACCGCGGCCCGAAAACCGGGTTCCTGCCCGGCACTGACACGGAAGAACAACGCAACCCCTCGCCTGATGAGCCGTTTTCAGCCCTGGTGTTTAAAACCGTTGCGGATCCTTACGCGGGCAGGCTGAACCTTTTTAAGGTTTTTTCAGGAAAACTCGGGTCCGACGGAACATTGTACAACTCCAGCAAACAGGCAAAGGAGCGCTACAACCAGCTTCTGCAGATAAGGGGCAAGGAACACAAGCCGGCAGAAGGCGCAGGCCCCGGGGATATCCTGGCTGTTGCCAAGCTCAAGGAAACGGTTACCGGAGACACCCTGTGCGATCCTGACAAGCCGATTCAATACAAGGCCGCAGAACCCCTTCCCGGAGTGGTCTCATTTGCGATAGCGCCCAAGTCCAAGGGTGACGAGGACAAGATTTACTCCTCCCTTGCAAAGCTGATAGAAGAAGATCCCGGCCTGACTCTTGAAAGAAGGGATGAAACCCGCCAGACCCTGCTTACAGGCCAGGGCCAGGTGCATATAGAAACAACCGTGGAAAAGCTTAAGCGCAAATACGGCGTTGAGGTCACACTAAACATCCCCAGGATTCCCTACAAGGAAACCTTCAAGAAAAAGGTCAGCGTCCAGGGCAAGCACAAGAAACAGTCAGGGGGCCACGGCCAGTACGGAGACTGCTGGGTGCAGTTCGAACCCATGGATCGAGGCGAGGGATACCAGTTCGCGGACCAGATCGTGGGCGGAGTTATACCCAAGACCTACATCCCCGCGGTTGACAAGGGAATCGCGGAAGCAGCGCAAAAGGGCGTTCTTGCGGGATTTCCCTGCATAGACTTCAAGGCCACGGTGTATGACGGCTCATATCACTCGGTTGACTCATCGGAAATGGCATTCAAGATCGCCGGCTCGCTTGCGTTTAAGAAGGCAATGGAGCAGGCGGAGCCTGTCTTGCTCGAGCCGATAATGGAAATAGAGGTGGTCACGCCCGAGGAATTCATGGGCGACATAATGGGAGACTTAAACAGCCGCCGCGGCAGGGTCCTTGGCATGGAAAACAGGGGCAAGAACCAGGTTGTGCGCGCCATGGTGCCGCTGGCCGAAGTGCAGACCTACGCCCCTGATCTTCGCTCCATGACAGGCGGCCGGGGGATGTTTACCCTGAAGTTTTCGCACTACGACGAGGTGCCCTCCCAGATCGCCAATAAGGTGATCGAGGAGCTTCGGGCCCAGCAGGAGCAGGAGAAATAATAGCTGAAAGGTTCAAGGCTCAAGGAGCATAACCAGGGACGGATTTGAATCCGGCCCTGGTTATGTATCCTTTATATCCGACATGACCTCGCGGGCGGCCTGTTTGATCTGTTCCGGGTAGGCCCCGTTTATCACCGATTCAAGCCTGGGGTTTAACTGCCTGTCATTCAACACGCCGAAAAGATGAATAATATCTCCTTTTACGGCGTCGTCCAGCTCTGAAAACCCGCTCCACATGCTGTCTATTGCCTCCCTGGCCAGTTCAGGCGACTGCTCTGCAAGGTATTCGAATGCCACCATGGCCCCCAGCCTTGTGGGCCACCTTGGATGGGCCAGCAGCTCGAGAAACCCGGGTATAACCGTATGGCTGCTTGTCATCAACCCGGCAAGCCCTTCGGCATCTCCGTCCGCAACAATCTTTTTAAGTGTTTCAGCACTCAGTTCCCTGGGATCGCGGTTTTCCATCACATCGAGCATTTCGGCAACGGGGATTACCCCGGTCCAGCGAAACTGCCCGTCCAGGATCGCCGTGGGAACGGACTTGATGTTTTCGGATGCCGCGGATTCGGGAAACATGGCCGCGTCAATAATATGCAGCTCCAGCATTTCCGGTGCGCAGGAGGCCATGTAAAGCCACCTGGCAACTGCATTCGGGCAGTGGGGGCAGGAAGGTGAAACATAAATCCTTACAACACCCGGTAGTTTAAGCCGGTTTTGAATTTCCTCCCCGGAAACCTCCGCTTCTGTATCGTCCATGGCCGGCACCCCGGCGGTTGTTTTCAGAAAAAGCTCCAGCAGTTTCCCCTCCGCGACCGCTTCGAACCTGATATTGGGCGGGATGAAAACCGCGAGAGGCTCGTCTTCACCCGGCTCCTTTTTAACCGTTAAGGACGGGATGTGTGCCTGTATCCTGTCGCAGAACATCTCCATTCGCTTTCCCGGCTCGCTGTCAGTGTCTCCCAGCAAAAGGAGCCTGGTGGGTTTGTATATCTTGTATTTGTAGGTTTCAATGGTTGCCATGTCCTGCTGAGATACCGCAGGCTTGATCTGCTGATCCGTCATTTCTGCTTCCTTTA
>JBKHES010000090.1:0-9324 GCA_046540695.1 Desulfobacterales bacterium | reverse complement strand
CTGATTCATGTTTGCCGTCGTTTTAATCCTTATTTAAAATAATCTGCTTTCGGGCAATGTCAAGGTCTCAGGCAATCTGAACCGGCCGAAAAACTTATAAATTTGCGCCGCTGGCTTTTCCGCTGTCTTCCTTGTGCCGGGCTCCTGTTTTAAGCGCCACCATAAGCACTGAAAGTGCGGCCGGGGTCATGCCGTCAATGCGCGAGGCCTGCCCCAGCGATACAGGCCGGATAGTGCAGAGCTTTTCCCTGATCTCGTTTGAAATGCCGTGCACCGAGGAAAAATCAAAATCCTGCGGAATCCTGGTATCTTCCATCTCGCGGAACTTTTCTATTTCCCTTAGCTGCTTGCGTATGTAACCGTCATACTTGATAGATATCTCCACCTGCCTGACCGCCCGGCTGTCAATAGGCTCCGGGGGCGGGGCAAATTTTTTGACCAGCCCGTAGTCCAGTTCCGTGCGCTTTAAAAGCTGATCCGCCCGCGTGCCAGTCTTAACCGGTGAAGATCCCCTGTCTGCCAGGTACCTGTCAATTTCAGGGCCCGGAGCGATACTGGTCCTGCCCAGCCTGCTGATTTCCGAATCGATCTGGCGTCTGCGCTCTCTGACGTCCTTTGCAACATCGTCTCCTATCAGGCCAAGCTCTCGGCCTGTTTCAGTCAGGCGAAGGTCAGCGTTGTCCTCGCGAAGCATGAGCCTGTATTCGGCCCTGGAAGTAAACATCCTGTAGGGTTCGCTGGTTCCCCTGGTCACCAGGTCGTCTATCATAACGCCCATGTAGGCCGTGGAGCGGTCCAGCACGAATTCCGCGCGTTCCTGGACCCTGCACGCGGCGTTTATCCCCGCCCACAGACCCTGTGCCGCTGCTTCCTCGTATCCGGACGTGCCGTTTATCTGCCCTGCCAGATACAGCCCTTCCACCAGCCTTGTCTCCAGGGTGGGCAAAAGCTGCACCGGGTTTATGTAATCATACTCGATTGCATATGCGGGCCTCATGATCTCTGCCTGCTCTAATCCACGGACGGTGCGTACCATTTTAATCTGGAGTTCCAGCGGCAGGCTGTTTCCAAGCCCGCTTGCATATATCTCCTTTGTGTCAAGCCCCTCCGGCTCCAGGATAACCTGGTGGCTGGTGCGCTCCGGAAACTTGACCACCTTGTCCTCGAAAGACGGGCAGTAGCGCGCCGACACGCCGGAGATAAACCCGCCGTATAATGCTGATTGCGAGATGTGTTCGTTGACTATGCGAATGGTCTCTGCATTTGCAGCACCTATATAACTTGGCACCTGGGGCAGAAAGAGCCCGGCAGAAGAACATGAAAACGGCCTCGGCTCAGGTTCCGGCTCCTGGGGCGCGAGCACCGAAAAATCTATGCTGTCCGCGTGCAGCCTCGGCGGGGTGCCGGTCTTCATTCTGCCCATGGAAAAGCCAAGGGCCTTTAGATCATCTGCAAGGCCTTCAGAGGAAAACTCACCTGCGCGACCTGCCATAAAGGATTTATCCCCGATATGGATCCGCCCGGCCAGAAAAGTCCCTGTGGCAAGGACAACCGTGCGTGCGTAAAACACGAATCCCGTGCGGTCCAAAACCCCTGTGACACGGTTGTCTTCCACCAACAGGCGCTCTATTAACACCTGCCTGATATCCAGCTTTGCGGTGTTTTCCAGCACCGATTTCATTGCTGTATGATATCTTATCTTGTCGTTCTGGGTCCTGGAGGAATGCACCGCCGGCCCTTTTCTGGTATTGAGCGTGCGGAAGTGAATTGCCGTGCGGTCGGTAACCCTGGCCATCTCGCCGCCCAGGGCGTCGATTTCCCGCACGAGCTGTCCCTTGGCCATGCCGCCTATGGACGGGCTGCAGGGCATGGCCGCGATCTTGTCGAGATCAATTGCCGCCAGCATTACGCTGCATCCCATGCGGGCCGCGGCCAGGGCCGCCTCTGAGCCCGCGTGGCCGGCGCCGACCACTATAACGTCATATGTTTTAGTATTCCGGCTCATTGTGCCTTGCCTGAATTCGTGATATTTTTGGTTGTATTATTCTGATTGCATGTTGTGGATGATAATATGACCGGTTTTCTCCCCGGTCAAGGTCTTTGGGAAGCACTGGGCTGATTCATGCAAAATCGCTATACTGATTTCAACTCATACCTCAGGGGTATCTTCGGCTGCAGGGTGCAGAAAGTCACCCTGGATGCCGCGCTCGGGTGCCCCAACAGGGACGGCACCATCTCCAATGCGGGATGCGTGTACTGCAACGAAAAAGGCTCGGGCACGGGGGCCATGGGGCTTGGAAAATCCATCGAACAGCAGGCGGCCGACGCAGTACAGGCACTTGCCCGGCGCTACAAGGCAAAAAAATTCATAGCCTATTTTCAGTCATATACCAATACCTATGCACCTGCCTCCAGGCTGAAGGATCTCTACGACAGGGCACTGTCAGTTGAGGGAATGTGCGGGCTTTCAGTGGGCACCCGGCCTGACTGCGTCGACAATGAAAAACTGGACCTGATTGCCGGCTACAGGGACCGTTTTCTTGTCTGGGTGGAATACGGCCTGCAGTCAGCCCATGATTCAACCCTCAGGCTTATAAACCGTGGACACGACTTTGCCGCTTTTGAAAATGCTGTTTACGCCTCGCGCAAAAGGGGGATAAACGTATGCGCCCACGTGATCCTTGGTCTGCCGCAAGAATCTGAAAAACAAATGATTGAAACCGCAAAAATCCTCTCAGCAATGGATATAAACGGGGTCAAGATCCACCTGCTCTATGTTGTGAAAAACACAGAGCTTGAAACCTGGTACAGGCATGGCGGATATACCTGCCTGGAGCAGGATGAATACGCGGACCTGGTCTGTCGCTTTCTTTCGCACCTGAGAAAAGACATTGTTGTCCAGCGCCTTACCGGAGACCCTCACCCGGGCGAACTGGTCGCACCGGCGTGGGCGGTAAACAAGGCGGACACGCTTGAGCGCATCCGCAGAACTCTTGAAGAAAAGGATCTTTACCAGGGAAGCCGGGCCTGATTATCATTCCAGAAGAGCCTAAAGATTGCGCTCCCTGCAGAAGTCCATTACGTAGCGTATGTGGCGGTCCATCTGGTTCTGTGCCTCTGCCGGATTCCTTTCACGGATGGCCTTGAGGATTTCCTTGTGCTGGCGTCCAATGGTGGGCAGGTTGCCTGCTTCGTAGAGGAAAAAACGGCTTCTGCTTATGCCGTAGAAAAGCAGGTCGTAGAAATTTTTCATCAGGTAGATCTGTGCAAGGTTCTTGGTTGCATATGCTATGTTCATGTGAAAGGCCACGTCTTCTTCAGAGCCCGCCTCACCCTGGTTCACCCTTGAGAGCATGTCCTGGAGGCAGGCTTCAAGGGCCTCTATATCTTTTCCGGTGGCCCTCTCCGCAGCCAGGCCCACGGTCTGGACCTCCAAGCCCAGCCTGACTTCCAGCAGGTCAGAAAGGCTCACTTCCTCGCCTTCGAGAACCTGGCGCAACGGGTTGTCCAGGTAGCGAGACTCCATTGAGTGCACGAATGTACCCTGGCCCTGCCTCTGCACCACCATGCCCTGGTTTATGAGCTTGTTGATGGCCGACTTGACAGTGGGCCTGCTGACCCCGAAGGACTCGGCAAGTTCGCGTTCCGGAGGGAGTTTTTTGCCCGGCGGAAGTGTTCCCCGGAAAATAAGATCCCTTAGCTGTTCGAATACCTGATCTCCCACTTTCTTGGGCTTGACAGGCTTGATGTAGATTTCTTCCATGCTCTAGGCCCGTTGTCTTTATTCTTGTGAGCCCTGCAATCAGGTGCGCTTCTTCCACCTTCCCGCCAGGGCTTCCGCGGTGTGCATTACCTGCAGGCGGCCCTTTCTTTTTGCCGCTCCCCCCCTGAGCTGAAGGATGCATCCCGGGCAGTCAGTCAGCAGAAACTCTGCTCCGCGGGACTCTATTATGTCAAGCTTCCTGTTGAGGATCTCTGCTGATATCTCCGGGAACTTCACGGAATAAGTGCCGCCCAGGCCGCAGCAGGTTTCTTCTTCATCGTGTTGTATATACTCAAGACCCGCCGCAGTCAACACCTGCCTGGGGGCCTTGTGCACGCCCATGCCGCGGCACAAATGGCAGGGGGCATGATAGCAGGCACCCGGCATATCTGAGGAATGGCCCCCGGCCTGCAGGCCGATAACGTCGGAGACAAATGAACTGAAATCAATCACTTTTTCGGCAAACCTCGCTGCCTTGACCCTTTGGCCGGAAATGTCGCCGAGTATTTCCGGATAGTCTTTTAAATGCGAGCCGCAGGATGCGCACATGGTAAGTATATAGTCATATTCTGCAGGATCAAGGGCCTTTAGGTTATATCCTGCCAGCTCGCGGGCCTCATTTTTCCTGCCCAGCATCATCAGGGGCAGCCCGCAGCAGCCCTGCTGCAGCGGAAAGTCGACTTTTGCTTTTTCCGGTGGTATCATTTCCAGGCCCGCTTCTAGCTGCTCCGGATAGACAAAGTCCTGAAGGCACCCTGAAAAAAGCGCCACCCGGTACTCAGGATTTGTGCTCTTTTTTTTGATCTTCGCGAACCGGTCACGGAAAGGCCTTGGGGAAAGCGCAGGCAGCTGCTTGTATCCGTGTTCCTTTAACAGAAAATGGGGCAGGTGGCGCAGATAATTCTGTCCGCCTGTCACCGGCTTCTGCGCGTACCTGGCTGAACGCAGGATCCCGTGAAACAGCCTTCTGTTTTTAAGAATCCGGCCCACAGACTGCTCGAATAAGGCTGGCCCGGCTTCCTGTTTCATGACTGCCCGCACCTCCCTTATCAGCCCGGGCAGGTCTATGCCGGCTATGCATACCTCCTTGCAGGCCTGGCAGTTAAGGCAGTTTTCAGCCAGCTGCTCGGCCTTGTCCCTGCCGTGGTAAAAATAGGTCAGTATCAGTCCTATTGCGCCTATGTAGATATGCCCGTACTTATGGCCTCCCACGAGCCGGTAGATGGGACAGACATTTGCGCAGGCCCCGCACCTGACACACCGCAGGGCCTGCGAAAAAACCGGGTCGCCGGAAAGTGCCAGCCTGCCGTTGTCCAGAAAAACAATGTGCATTATCTTTTTGCCGTCAGGCGAGGCGGCGCAATCGTTTCTACCGGAAATCCAGGTGACATATGAGGATATGGCCTGGCCAGTGGCGTTTCTGGGAAGTCCCTGAAGTGTTGTGAGCGCCTGGGAAAGACTCGGGACAAGCTTGTCCAGGCCCACCAGGGCGACATGCACCCTGGGCAGTGTTGTAACAAGCCTGGCGTTGCCCTCGTTTGTTACCAGTCCCAAAGTGGCGCTTTCCGAGATTGCAAAATTGGCCCCCGTAACTCCCATGTCCGCCAGGGTGAATCTCTGGCGAAGCTCGCGTCTTGCAACCTTGACCAGGTCTTCTATGTCAGTGCCCTGCTGCCTGCCTGTAACGTCGGTGAACAGGTCGCTTACCTGGTTTCTGGAAAGATGGATCGCAGGCATGACCATGTGGGTGGGGCCCTCGTTTCGCAGCTGGATAATCCACTCGCCAAGATCGGTTTCTATTACCTCGAATTCCCTTTTTTCCAGGTAATGGTTGAGCTGGATTTCTTCTGCGGTCATGGATTTTGCCTTGACGACCTTCTTGCAGTTGTTGTCTGCTGCAATGCCCGCGATAATACGGTTGGCTTCAAGGTCGTTGGCTGCAAGATGAACCTGCACGCCTTTTTCCATGGCCTTTTGTTTAAACTCCAGGAAAAGATCTTCCAGGCGGCTTATGGACTGATCCTTGTAATCGCCTATTTTTTTGACCAGGCCCGGCAGGTCTGTGCCTGCAAAGTTTTTTTCCCTTCCCTGCCTGTAAGCCCTTACGAAATTGTCCAGGGCCCTGCGCTGGAAATCCTCGCCCATGGCGTCCCTGAGCTCCCTGCGGTATTGCCTGAGGCTGCCTGCTGTCTGCATATATTTTCTCCCTGCGGCCTTTAAATTTACATGTTCATGAGAATAAGGACCCGCAGTTCCAGGGGCCCGTGCACGCCCAGGGTAAGAACCCTTTCAATGTCTGCTGTCCTGCTGGCCCCGGTTATAAATGCAAGGTAGGCTGCATTGGCCGAAAAAACCTCCTCCATCTGCAGCTCCAGGTCAAAGCTTGAGGCGCATATCCGGGAAGCGGGCAGAAGCGCAATATGGACCTCGCTTATCATGGTGGCCAGGCGCAGATCCTCCGGGGCCGAGTCCTGAAAAATGGTTCCTGTTTCCGCCAGTCCGAAGGCAGCGGTGGTCAGGCCGACGTCGATTCCGCCGAGATGCGCGTGCAGGCCCTGCCTGATAAGGGCTATATTGTTTTGCAGGCAAAGTTTCTGCAGGTCGTTGATGGTGTTGTCATCCAGGTCAGGGGCTGCGATGATTTTTTCCCAGTCCTTTAATCCGCAAAGGTCCTCGGCCTCAGGGGAAAGATCCAGGCTGCAGCCTGATGCAAGAACCTGGCAGGCCTGTTTTTCCGCGCATATATTAACCGTTTCCTCCAGGGCCTGCTGCATGTCGTCCACCTGCCTGACCAGGGCGGAAACAGCCTCTGCCTTTTGGGTGAACTTGCTTATCAGTTCTGTGTTTTCCATGGATCTTTCTCCTGATACGTTCATGAAGGGCCTTGTTTTTCAGGCAGGCTTTCCGCGTAGACCTGAACAGGGTGCCTCACCCGGATTCCGGCGGCGCTTTTTGACACCAGGTCCACTATCTGCAGCATGCAGGCCGGACATGCAGTGCAGACAACCTCTGCTTGGCTTTTCAGTATGTTTTCGAGCTTGCGGCTGCCTACTTTTTTGGATATCTCGTAGTTTTTTAACCCGAAACTGCCGCCCATGCCGCAGCACCTGTCCGCATCAGCCATTTCAGTGAACTCGTAGTCAGGATTGGCTCTTAGCAGGGTTCTCGGCTGCTGGTGGACCTGCAGGGATTTTTTGAGATGGCAGGGGTCGTGATAGGTAAGTTTAATACCTTTTCCTGGATTTTCCCCGGCGGGTCCGCACTGGCAATTATCAGCCAGAAACTGTGTAATATCCATGGTTTTTTCTGATATGCGCGCAATATCTTCTTGTTCCCGGTCAGTGAAAAACTGCCCCATCATGGGCCAGATCTCTTTTATTGTCGCCGTGCATGTTGCACAGGGCGTGACCAGGGCCTGGTAATCGGTGTTTCTGAAAAACTTCAGGTTTTGGCGAACAAGCTGCATGAATGCCTGCCTGTCGCCTGAAGCAAGGGCGGGTATTCCGCAGCACGCTTGGCCGGAGGGCATGTAAATGCCCACATCATGGTACTCCAGGGCCCGGCGCACGCTTCCGGCAACATCGGGAAACACCTTATCCACCAGGCAGCCAGGGAAAAAAGCCACCCTGAACCCGCTCTTGCCGGCAGCCTCATTGAGTTTCGGCACCTGCTCATGGAAGGGCCTGTCTGCCAAGGGAATAAAATGCCTATCCTTTAAAGGTCCGGCCTGGAATCTCGCACATGAAGAACCCAACAGCTCGTCTGCTTTTTTGGTGAAAAGCCCCTGGAATTTGGAAGCCATGGAAACCAGGCTGTTAAACAGCTCCGGCCTGGCCAGAAGCAGCCGGAATACCATCCTCTGGGCCGGGGGAAGCCCCAGGTAGCCGTTGATTATAGCCCTTGCCTGCAGGAAAAGATCCAGAACCTTTACCCCGCTGGGACAGGCGGCGGCGCAGGAGCCGCATAACAGGCAGTTTTCAAGCCTCTGCTTGACTCCTTTGGGGTCATTTAACATCTCCTGGCTCAGGTGTTCGAGCAGCACGATCTTTCCCCGGGCCACGTCAGTTTCCCTGCCGGTCTCGGCGTAAATTGGGCAGGCCGCCTGGCACATTCCGCAGCGCATGCAGGTAACCATCTGCTCTTCCAGGGACTTGAGCATTAAAGCCAGCTCGCGCAGGTCGGCCATGGCTATCCCCCTATTATTTTGCCCGGATTAAGGATATTGTTCGGATCCAGGCATCTTTTGAGCTTTCTTGAATATGCGATGGTGCCTCCGCTTGTTTCCTGCTCCAGGTACTTGGATTTGGCAAGACCTATCCCGTGCTCGCCTGAAAGCGTCCCGTCGAGGCCCAGGGCGATTTCAAACAGCTCGTCAATTGCCTTTTCAACCCTGGCAAACTCTTTTTTGTCCCTGCGGTCCGTGAGAAATGTGGGATGCAGGTTGCCGTCGCCGGCGTGCCCGAAGGTTCCTATGGTCAGATCATATTTTACTGCCAGATTGTTTATGGCCTCTATCATCTGCGGTATTTTGCTTCTCGGCACGGTGGCGTCTTCCAGGATGGTTGTGGGCTTGAGCCTTGCAAGAGCGGGCAGCGCATCACGCCTTGCCTGCCAGACAGCATCTCTTTCCCGGCTGTCGCGTGCCTTTTTCACCTCAGTGGCACCCATTTTGCCGCATATATCCTGTACCTTGGCGGCTTCTTCCTCAACCTGGGCGGGATGGCCGTCAACCTCTATCAGCAAAAGGGCCTGCGCGTCCACGGGCAGGCCTGCATGCCGGAATTCCTCCACGGTGCGGATGGTGAAGTTGTCGAGAAATTCCAGGGTGCAGGGAACTATCTTTGCCGCGATAATCGCTGACACCGCCCGGGATGCCTTGCTTACCGAATCAAACACCGCCAGCATTGCCTGCTGTGCCTGGGGAGGGGGGATGAGTTTGAGGGTGATCTCCCTGAACACACCGAGGGTGCCTTCGGATCCCGTCAACAGGGAGGTCAGGTTAAACCCGCTCACGCACTTGACAGTCCTTGATCCGGATTTGACCAGCTCCCCGTTGGCGTCGAAAAAATCCAGGCCCATTACATAATCCTCGGTGACCCCGTATTTCAGGCCCCTCAGACCGCCCGCGTTTTCAGCCACGTTTCCGCCCAGGGTGGACACCGCCTGGCTTCCCGGATCAGGGGGGTAAAAAAGATCCTTGGCAGCGGCTTCTGCTGCGAACCTGGCAGTGATCACCCCGGGCTCCACCCTGGCGTAAAGGTCTTCACTGTTTATTTCGAGAATCCTGTTCAGGGAATTGGTAAGTACAACCACCCCGTTTTCCCTGTCCGGTATAGTGCCTCCGCTCAGGTTCGTGCCTGAACCGCGCACCGTTAGGGGCAGCCTGTTTTCATTGCACAGCCTGATCACCTGCCCCAGCAGATCCGCGTGCGGCGGCTGAAGCACCAGTTCAGGCACCACCTGTTCCAGCACCGCGGAGTCAAAGGAAAAGGCATGCCTGTCAGACTCATCTGTCAGGACATTGTCTGCGCCCAGCAGTGTTTCAAATTCCCTGATCAATG
>JBKHES010000089.1:0-9331 GCA_046540695.1 Desulfobacterales bacterium | reverse complement strand
TGTTTGAGTATGGAAAGCCGCGCCCGGTTTACCCGGTGGTTTTTTTGTTCAGGGCTAAGTGCGCTTGTTTTTTTGTCGATATAATTGTCGCACAGATTTTTTAATGTTTGAATGTCTGCATAGCCGCCTCGTTTCTTTTCTCGTTCCGGGGCACAAAAAAACGCTGTATCCAGTCTGTCCGCATCCACAAGACAGGAAAAAAGAAACCGTACCCACATTTCCCTGGCATAGACAAGGCGTTCTTTTTCAGAAGTGCTAAGCTTTCGGCCGTCTGCTTCCAGAAAGAAGGGCAAGGGCGGCAGGGACTGATTCAGGATATTGTCAGCAATAAGATGTCTGCATTTGTTTAATGCAGCCTTATTTTTTCGATCCGTTCCGTAAGGTGAAGCGGCAATCCGGTTTCCGGTTTCTGCAGATTGGGCAGGCCGCCATGATGTCCGGCGATTGCAAAAGCCACCGGCAGGCCATTTCTTTCCCAGAATTCATAAGCCAGGCAAGCACCTACCCCTGAATGCTCTACAGACACTTTTTCACCCTGAAGGCGTCTTTGAAAATCGTCAAGATATTTGCCTATATCATGCCAAAGCCCTTCAATATAGCCCCATTCTCCCGAACCGAATTTTTCTGCAAATTTCCTGCAAAGTGCCGCAACATTACAAAGGTGGGCTTCAATCGTCTGCCATTGATCAGGCGGGGCTCCTTCAATACTGTGGGCAAAAGAAAGGTGTTTCATTATTCAAAGCCTGTAGGTGTTATTTGTACGTTTGAAGCGGGAGAAGATCCGATATTGCGAAGATATAAATATCTGTTGAAATATACGTTATCTCATTACATGAGGCAATAGCAAAGAAGGGGGTCTTTTGCTATTTTAGTTTGTGTGGCTATGGTGTGATGTCCAATGTTTAGATAGAATCCAACTCACGCAGAAAATGGATAAAGTCGTTTATATCTTGGCTGGTGGAAGTAAAGCAGTCAACCGCATTGTCAGCCAATTCCTCCAATCGGTCAGGTTTCAGGTTAAAAGCATATATATTTCTGACCAAGTGGCGAAAAGCTCTGTATTCGTTCAGGCAGTCACGGGTTTTACGCCTGATGACCGGCGGGCGCAGCTCTTTCATGTCAGCTGCCATTTGTTGCAGCAACTCCTGATGCCAATTCGCACCTGCGGGCAGTCCTCCGTCCACTGTACGCGCAATGTCTTCGAAACAGGACTCCATGCCGGCATAAAAACTGTGCAGGTTCAGCGCGACCCCGTCCAGATAACCGTCATCACCTGTTTTACGCGACTTGGCGAGCAGCTGGTCCATCCGTTGGACAACCCGGTCTACATCCTGAAGAATTTGTTCCAGCCGGCCGGCCAGAGCCTGGTAGGGACCTCTTGTTGAAGTCATATCTCCAATCCTTCTTCCACCTGCCTGCAAAGTGAAGGTGATGCCTGTTCTATCTGGATCAGATCCACGGTGATCTCTCTGTCCAGGGCGGTCACTGCTGCAACGGCCTGCAGAAAATCGCTGTCTGCAACCCCGCTAACCGCGATGTCCACATCCGAGCGTTCGTCAAAATGCCCCGGCCTGATCAGGGAGCCGAAAACAACGACCCTGTCTGCTGAAAATTTTTGTTTCAGCAGAGACGCGGCTTTTTCGGCCACTGACCACCCGTATTTTTCCCAAAGGCGGCGCCTTTGTTCCAGGGCTTCCTTGTTGCGCCTGGCAGTCCTGCGGTAAATTTCCATATCAGACGGAGTGATGGCACACATTATGGCGTTTTCCGATTTTATGCGGTTAATATACGGTTAATTTGATACAAGGATACGATAATATGCAAAAAAGGTCAATTGCTGCAAAAAAACGGCTATTTCTGCCTTTTTAAAGCCCCTCTGAATTGAAAAGCGAATATATTTCCACCGGCTCATCCATACCCTTGAGGCGGACTTTGCCGCGGTCGTAGACCGGCCAGAGGTTTTCGATCATATCGCGGGTGCGCCGGCCGAACAGGATGTCGCCGCCCTGGGCGTGTTCGGCCAGGCGTGCGGCCAGGTTGGTGACAGGGCCGCTTGCCGTGTAGGTCATCCGGGTGCTAAGCGTGCCTTCCAGACGGGTCATGCCAAGCAGGGCCTCTCCGGTGTTTATGCCCATGTTCACATTTACCGGTTCGAGGTCTGAGGCAAGGTCTCTGTTTACCTCCCGGTTTCTCTGCCTGATGTCTACCGCGGCCCTGACCGCGTTTACCGCGTTTTTCCCGGGATCGTCGTCCTTGAATATTATCATCAGGCCATCTCCGGCGGTTTCATTGATTTCCCCGTGGGAACGGTGGATGGGGTCGACAAAACTGGAAAAGATTTTTTCCACAAGGGTGTTTACCTCATCTTCAGGCCTGTCTATGCTGAGCTTTGTATAGCCCTCAAGATCCAGAAACAGAATGCTCACGTCCTTTTTTTCCTTTTCCCTGCCGAGCATTTCAGGGTTTTTTTCAGCCATGGTGCGCACGGACTGAGGCACAAAAGGCGACAGGTGTGCAAGCATCTGGTTGATGCGTATTTTTTCCTGGGTGGCGGACCAGTGCTTTTTCGCGCTCGTGATCAGGTGGCCCACGGTTTCTGCAAAGTCCTGGAGAAGAAGAAAATCCCTGGTGGAAAATTCAGCTCCCGGCATGGCCACCACGCTTACCACCGCTATCAGGTTGTCCTGTTCAAAAACCGGCACCGCGGCCTCAGGACCTATAGGGACCTGTGTTCCGTCATGCCTTTTAACCGGTTCACTTCCCGTGACCATAACCGCCTTTTTCCTGGAAACAGCCTGCCGGATGGCCGGGCGGTGGCGTTTGCATTGCAGGCAGTTGACCGGCCGGTCATGCAGTGCGCACTGAAGCGGTCTGGTGTACTTGCCAGCCTCCGGGTCGAGAAGGAGTATGCAGGCCTCCATTGACCGGGGTATTATTTTTCTCAGCTCCGAGCGCATTTTTTCCAGGATCTCGTTTGCCTCCATGTAAGGGGCGACTTTTCTTGCCAGCATGCGCTGGGCCTCGAATCTTTCCTTGTAGTAGTTTTCCATTTTACTCTGCCTCTTTTTTCAGAGTAATTCCGCACCAGTCGTTTTCCGTGAGTTCGCAGATCCTCCGGAAGCCGCATGAAGCATAGACCTGCACCAGGTCCTTTATTTCATGATCCCTGAAACCGGAAAAGATAACGATTGCACCCGGCGACGCAATCCGGGTGATTTCTTCATGCAGGCCTGCAAGTGTGGGATAGCGCAGGTTCGCCAGGATCAGAGAGAATCCGGGGGGGCGGACGCGGGGAAGGCTTTTTGATCCTTGCTCAGTATAATTTATGCAAATCCTTTCTTCCAGGGCGTTTAAACAAACGTTGTGTGAGGCCTCGCTCCTGGCGCAGGGATCAGTGTCAGTGCCGACTGCCCTGCCTGCGCCCATGAGACATGCAGCAATGGCAAGCACTCCGGAGCCTGTGCCGATATCCAAAACAACCGCGTTTTCAGGCAAGCAGGGCAGGGCGCTTTGCCGGAATGCCCGTGAAATGAGCTTCAGTGCGATCCTGGTGGTGGCATGATCCCCTATGCCGAAGGAGGCGCCTGCCGCTATCCTTACAATGACCCTTCCGCCTTCCATGGGGCAGGAAACACCGGGCGGGGCAAGGACAAAGTCCTGTCCTACGTTGACGGGCCGGTTTCTTGAAATCTCCACAAAGCTGCGGCCCAGGTTCTGGGTGTATGAAAGCCGGTTTTCAGATACCAGGGATTTGACGATTTTTCTTGCGGTTTTCCGGCAAAGGCCGAGATCCGATGAAACCCTGCGCTCCAGGTCAAGCGGGGTCAAATGCTGAGCACTTTTGCGTACATATTCCATGACCCGTTGTTTTATCATGTCTTTTTGGGTATCGGTTTGCCGGGTCATTTGCGAGATATCTGTCTTAGTACCTGCGCCGTCATTTTGGTGAAATCCTCCGCAGCCGCTCCCGCGGACTCGGGGCCGTTTTTGCGTACCGCACTGAAAAAGCGCCTGGCGGTCTTTTTTTGCTCATCGCTCCATTCTGCGGTGAGAAACTGTGAAACCGCAGGGTCCTGTTTTTTGTCGCCGCCGGGCACGTCTCTTCTGCTGTGGGCCCAGTTTATTACGTGCCTGAAGTAAATAAGGCTCCTGTCGATCATAACGTAGAGAAGCTGGTGGTTTTTAACCGGTCCAACCCTTATAACAGCACCGCCCAGCGGCATTCCCTTGATGCGGGTGCCGGCGATTTTACGGGTGCCCCATGCAGCCGATCCTGCGCCGGCTGCACCTCCCAGCACAGTGAAAACCCCGAATGTCAGCCCGCCGGCAATCAGGTCCGCATTCGCGCCTATGCCCGCGCCTATTCCGGCACCCGCCCATGCCATCTGGTTTCGGGTGAGGCCAAGGGCCTTCCATGTTTTTTTAGAAAAAAGGTCCTGGTTGACAATGGAGTGACCGGGAAGCTCCCATGAAAAAATGTTGTGCTTGAACAGTTTCTTGATGCGGTTGTGTGTATTTGCCTCCATTTTAGCTATCTGTTTTTGATAGTCGGCGGCAAGCTTGTCCGCTGTCTTTGATGTCTCCGATGATTTGCCGACGGTTTTTTCCAAATTGTGTGAAAGGGCGCTTTCCAGCAGTTCCGTGATAATCGCCGCCGAGTGTTCGATACGGCTTTCCCAGTCCTTTGAAAAGGCCTCGATTACTGTTTCAAGATCATCCTGCCAGTCCGGGTCTATGAACTTAAGGCTTTCAAGAAGGGACATTCGCTCTGCAAAGCTTGCTCTGTGCGCGTCAAAGATGCGTATGGTGTTGAAGTGCTTTCTGGCGGAGTTTTTCCAGTCCTCAATGTATTCTCCTCTCCTCCGGTCCCTTGTATTGATAACTGCCATGCGCGGCACGCCAGTCATGCGCAGGATATCCATTTCGATCCTGTCAGTGTTGCGCACCGGCCTGGAGCCGTCCACCACGAAAATGACGCCCGCCCCCTTTTCAAGAGGGGAGAAAAGCTCGCATTCGTGTTCAAAATCGGGATTGTCCCGGTGGGCTGCGAGAAATTCTGACAGCCATCTTTCATCCTGTCCGGCCGTGTTTGCAACCCAATTGTGCACGGCCCTTGGGTTCTGAAATCCAGGGGTGTCAACAAACCGGATCACTTCCGCGCCGTCGATTATTACTGGATATTCCAGGCAGTGCCGCGTTTCGCCCGGAGTCGGGCTTATGGGCACGCTGTCGTTTTCTGTCAGCGTGGCAACCACTGATGACTTGCCCTCGTTTGGATGACCCAGAACCGCGAATACCGGTGCGCTATCATTCATTGCCGCTCTGCTCCCCCAGGGTTTCAACCCTTATGTATGGATCGCCCAGGCTGTTTACCGCCTGCTGCCAGAGGACCTGCTCGTCCCTGGGCACAGGCTCTGCAGCGCCTCGGGAACCGGAAGGTTTTCCCACAAGACAAACCACTGCCGGGGTATCCGGCCCTGCAGCCTGCTTTAAACGCCTCAGCCAGGACAGGTTCTCCTTTATTGGCGGCTGCCAGGACTCCTGGATGAAAACAAGGCGATTTGGTTCTCTGCCTTGTCTGTCATGCCGGGCAAGTAATTTTTCTGCATCTTTTTCCGGGTCTCCGGAAACTGCCACAAGGTCTGAAACGGCAAGCCCCAGGCGGGTTTTTAGAAGCTCTGCCAGGGCCGGGACGTTGAGTTCCTTTTCCTCGGGCACTGCCACAATGGCAGACATTAGCCCGGGCTCAGTCATAACACCCGAGTTTCCGTTTTCGGGCAATGTTTCAGGCGGTTTTTCCCCTGCTTTTTCACGGTAAGGCCGGCTTGCGGTTTTAACCTGCGGTGAGGTCATCTGTCGCCACAGGCGCTCGCTTGCAGCATGGGTGAAGCTCAGGCCTGCAAGGGCTTTTTTCTGGCGCCACAGGCCTAATGCCAGAAGGCCCACCCTGGGCAGCAGTCCGTAGAATGCCGCTGTCAGGCAAAGAAAAGGCCACCAGGAAGCCATGTCGCTGGTGTTAAGCTTGTAGATGCCTTCTTTTAAAACCATCCTGCTGCCTTCTATCTGGTCTGCTGTGGGGTGCGCCGCCGGAGGGTCCGCAAGCCAGGCCCAGGGTGCGGCAATGGTTTTAACGATCATGTGAACTGTTTCCGGTTCCGGCTGCAGGGTGGACTGCCAGCCGAAAGCCACGTCTGTTATGGTGATGCGCAGAAGCAGGGCCGCCAGGATGCCTGTGTTAAAAGCAATGCCTGCTGCCTGGGCCGTGTTGAAAACAGGCCAGAAAAACAGGCCTCCGTAAATGCCCGGGGTCTGGCCCGCGATTCCCAATGCTGAGCGAAGGCTGTTTTGTTTGCTCTGCGGGGCTTTTGATTCCGCATAATTTAAAGCCCGCTTTGAAATGCGAAGCACAAGCGCGGCAATCAGTGAATAAATGCCTTTTGTTCCGCCCGGTTGCCGCATGAGTCTGCGTGCCGGAAAGGATATCCCGAGAAGAATCAGCAAAAGAATCTGCGGGGCCAGAAGTACCCACAGGCATGTGAAAACGTTTACCGGCGTGGTTCCGCCGTAGGAGAGCACTGACCATGCAATCCCAGCTCCTGAAGCTAGCGCAAGAGCGCACAGGATAAGCCGGGCTGATCCCGCTGCCTCTGTGTATATATCCCCGGGCAGGGCATCCCGGCTGCCGGATTCCGAGGCCTTCTGCCTGCGGCGTCCGAGCCAGTATTTAAAAACCTCGCGCCGGCTTACTGGTCCGGGATGATTTTCCGCGTACTCCAGGTATATCCTGCGGTCCAGTGCGGGTTCAGTCCCCTTTCCGTCCTTGTCCAGGAAATACTGGAAATCAATTATGTCTTTTATCCGCCAGTTTTTTTTCATAAGGAGCCCTGGTATTATAGGTTAATACTTTTTTTATGTATCACAAACCTTCCGGATTTTAAACTGCGGGCCAGTATGAACAGCAATTCCGGGCGAAGAATTATCAGGTTGTTTTTATTCTGTCTCAGTCTTTCTGGATCGGGATCGGAGTCGATTTCGATACCGGTTTCGATCAAACTGCAAAAGAAATCAGAAAAGGAACTTGATATATGCCGATTCCCGAGAGTTAAAAAAATCACCGGGAATTGCTGCGGTGTGAAACAGTTGTTGAAATTTCCCGCGGAACACGTTAGATTATATGAGATAAATTAAAGGAGTATTAAACAATGTTTAACCCGTCGGCAGCGGTTTCGCAGGATTTTGAGGAAACCGGCGGCTATAACCGAATCTGTTTTGCACACCCGCAGATCCCCAGGCTTGCAGAAAGCAGCACAGTTGTGGACATGCATTTCCACAGCAAATATTCGGACGGTCAGGACGATATAGCAGATATTGCTGATCGCGCCCGCAGTCTGGGCATAGGCGTTGCGATAACAGACCACAACGCAGTTGAAGGCGCCGTGCGGATGGCTGAACTAAAAGATGTTTTCAGCATCCCCGGAATCGAGGTCACCTCCAGGGAAGGTGCCCACCTGCTTGTTTATTTCCACACAGTCGAAGACTTGGTCCGGTTTTTTGAAAAAGAGCTCACCCCTTACCTGGGCAGGGAAGTGATGTCTTCGTCCTGGCTTTCCATGGAGGCGATCGTGGCTTCTGCCAGGCAGTACACTTCCCTGATTGTTTTTCCGCATCCATACTGCGCAATGTTTACCGGGGTATGCAATCCGATTTTTTCCAGGGTCCGCCAGGATTTTCTGCTTTCCGCGGCAGACGGCATCGAGGTGATAAACGCTGGAAACATTCACAGGTGGAATATTAAAAGCGCTTTTCTCGGCCTTGACAGGGAGGCCGGCCTGACCGGCGGATCCGACGGGCACGGCCTTTTTCAGCTGGGTCGTGCGGTGACCTGTGCTCCCTGCGGGAAAAACGCGGCATCCTTTCTGGAAAATGTAAGAAACGCACAGACCATGGTGGTGGGCAAGGAGGTAAACATCTTGCGCAAGGTGACATCCAGCGGCATGAAGATACCCTCCAACCTGCGCAATTCCCACGATCTTATCGGCAAGAACATTCGCTACGGCTACGCTGTTATCAATTCCCGCTCCAGGAGGATCAAGGAGCGCATTGCGCAGAACCTGCAGAAATAAACCCCTGCAGTTTTTTACATGTAGGGTGAAAACAGCCACATGAGCGCATCCCGGGTTTTGGCCGGAAAAGAACGGCGGTCTATGTCGTCGAAATAAAGCTGCCTGGAATGCTCTATCCTGTCGTCAATATGGGCTGATATTTCCTCCACAGTGTCCATGTCGAAAATCTCCACGTTGAGTTCGAAGTTGAGCTTCAGGCTTCGCGGGTCTATGTTTGCGGATCCTATCTGCGCGTATTCACCGTCTGCCACAAACAGCTTTGAATGAACAAACGGAGGCGGCTGGAAATACACGTTTACTCCCCAGTAGAGAAGTTCCCACAGTATATTGTTGCAGGCCCACTGGATAAACGGGAGGTTGTTTACCGCGGGCAGCACGATATCCACGCGCGTGCCGCGCAGCACGCTTGTCTGGATGGCAGAGACCATCTCGGCAGAGGGCAGAAAATAAGGGGTCATTATCATCACCCTCCTTGTTGCGGTGGCCACGGCGCCAACCAGTATGGTGGACAGCTTGTCCACGGCCTCGTTTGGCCCGTCTGCGATTGTGCGGCACACTGCGATGCCCTTCGAAACTATGGGCGACTCTGTGGGGTTGATATATTCGCCGGTGCAAAAGTACCAGTCCTCGAGAAATGACTGTTCGAGCTGCCGCGCCACCGGCCCTTCGAAACGGAAGTGGGTGTCGGCTGTCGGCCTGCGTTTTTCCGGAGGGTGCACCATGTGCCGGCCGCCGATATTCATGCCCCCGGTATAGCCTGTTTCCCCGTCTGCCACCAGGGTCTTTCTGTGGGTGCTCAGGTTGATGTGCAGCATTGGAAACGGCAGCATCCTGGGAGGCAGAAAACGGCTGCAGGGTATTCCGGCCTTTTCAAAAATGGCGCCGGCCCTGGGCCTTGAATAGAGTTCCCCGAATCCGTCCACGATCACCCGCACCCTTACCCCGCGCTCTTTTGCCGCAGCAAGCGCATCTATGAACTTTCTTCCGGTCTTGTCAGTCTCGAAAATATAGGTGCAGAGAAAGAGACTGTCTTTTGCTTCCTCAATTGTTTCAAGCATCGCAGGATAGGCTCGTTCGCCGTTGTGGAGCTGCTCGATTCTGTTGCCACCCACCAGGGGCAGGCGGGTGACTCTGTCTGATATGCGGGCTATTCCTGCTGCCGTGCGGAAGACATCAAGGGTTGCCGGGCTGTAAGTTACTGTTTCAAT
>JBKHES010000088.1:0-9524 GCA_046540695.1 Desulfobacterales bacterium | reverse complement strand
TCCCGTGAACGAGTCGGGAGCGGACCCGCCGCTGTAACCGGGGACGAAAGCCGCAGGATGCCACTGTATTAGAACCCGCTTTGTTTTCTTGTAAACGCCTCAAATTAAACAGAAAGCGGGCTCATGATGGGAAGGCGCGGCAAGTAGGCTGATCCGGGAGCCAGAAGACCTGCCCTGCTGAAATGTTTCATGCTCAAAGGCACGGACATTACTGGCATGAAAATTTAAGGGGTCAAGAAAGACGGGTGCAGCCCTCTTAAGCCGACAAGGCTTGTGAGGGCTTTTTTTGTTTCAGGCTCAAGGTGAAAGGTGGTTTTAATACTGGAAGAATATGGTCGTGGAATCTGAAAAATCGAATAAACTGAGGTTTTTCCCGCTATGGCCGCAGCTTTTTGTTCTGGCGGCGGTACTGATTGTGCTGGCCGTGGCCGCAGCAGGCATGGGGCACGTACAGGTTGGGTTTGCGGACGTGTTCCGTATAGCCGGATCCGCGGCCTCAGGAATGCCCGGACTGGCGTCAGGCATAGATGAGGTATCCCGTGCCGCGGTACTCGAAGTGCGCCTTCCGCGCATCCTTGTAGCAGCAATGGTGGGCGGCGCCCTGGGAGTATCAGGCGCGGTATACCAGGGCATCCTTTTAAACCCGCTTGCAGATCCTTACACGCTCGGGGTTTCTGCGGGCGCGGCATTCGGCGCAAGCATCGCCCTTCTGATAAGCCCCGTGCTTTTCGGCGCCTATTCAGTGCCTGTGTTTGCATTTATAGGGGCCGTTTCAACCCTTATGATCGTTATGTACCTGGCATCTTCCGCAGGAGGGTATTCTTCCAACAACCTGATTCTGTCGGGTATTATAGTTGCCTCTATACTGTCTGCGGGCATAAGCTTTCTCAAGTACCTCGCAGACGAGAGGGTTTCTGTTATTATCTTCTGGCTCATGGGAAGCCTGGCATCCAAGACCTGGGCGGACGTGGTCCTGCTGGCCGCGATAACCTGCCTTGCAACCGGGTTTTGCCTGTTTTTCGCCAGGGACTTAAACCTTATATCGCTCGGCACCCGAACTGCTGCATCCATGGGAACCTCGGTTCACAGGGTTTCGCCCGCACTCCTTGTCTGCGTGAGCCTCATGGCCGCGATATGCGTATCAATTTCCGGGATTATCGGTTTCGTGGGGCTTCTGGTTCCGCACCTTGTAAGGGGTGTATGCGGCCCTGACCACAGGCGCCTGATACCTTTATCACTGCTTTGCGGGGCCATACTTTTGCTTGCCGCGGACACGGTAACCAGGGCTGTGCTGCCAAACGAACTGCCCATAGGAGTGTTAACCGCGCTTATAGGAGGGCCGTTTTTCTGCTGGGTGTTCCGCAGGCGTCAGATGGGAGCAATGGGCCATGGTTTTTGAAATAAACGAGATTTCATATTCCTACGGCAACCGGAAGGCTGTTGACAGGGTGAGCCTGTTTCTCGAACCCGGTCATTTCTACGCCGTGATAGGCCCGAACGGCTGCGGCAAGACCACGCTCATGGATCTGATGTGCAGGCACAAAAAAGCGGATTCAGGAAGCATTGTCTTAAACGGCAGCCCCTTGGAAGCCTATTCCAGCAGAGCCCTTGCCAGGCAGGTGGCGCTGGTTCCCCAGGAATACAGGGTGAATTTTCCCTACACAGCCAGGGAAGTGGTTGCAATGGCGCGCTACCCGCATCTTCCGAGGTTTTCCGCGCCCGCGGCGGAAGACATGCAGTACGTGGCATCCGCACTTTCCTCCTGCGGGGCTGATGACCTGGCAGACAGGTTCATGACCGAACTTTCAGGCGGCGAGAAACAGCGGGTTGTTTTTGCCCGCGCCCTCGCCCAGCAGACCCGGGTGCTTTTGTTAGATGAGCCCTGCGCAAACCTGGATATCCGCCACGCCCTGCTTCTGATGGACACGGCCCATGAGCGGGTGAAAAAAAGCGGAACAACAGTGGTTGCTGTCATGCATGACATAAACCTTGCCCTGCGCTATGCAGACGAAATCATATTGATGGAGCGGGGCAGGATAGCCGCAGGCGGGTCCCCGGAAAACACCCTGGAGCCCGGGATTTTAAAACAGGTATTCGGAGTAAGCGCACGCATCATGGCTGACTCTGCAATAAACGCACCGCAGGTGACCTTTGTCAGGTAAATATATAGTTTTATACGCAATAGCTTTTGCAGTGCTTGTTTTCCCGGCATTTCATGCCGCGGCTGAAACCTGCGAAATGGAGCTGTCTGACAACGGAGGCGTGCGCGACTGCGCCGGCAGAAAAATAAATGAGGAAAAACGGTTTTCCCGAATTATCTCCCTTTACGGCGCGCACACTGAAAACCTTTTTTCCCTGGGCCTTGAAGATGAAATCATCGGGGTTGGCAGGCATCCGGACTATCCGCCCCGGGCGCGGGAAAAACCAGGCTTTTCCCCGCAGGACGGCCCTGAAAAGTTTCTGGCTGCCCGGCCGGACCTGGTCCTGGTTCGCCCCATGATAGACCGGGGCTATGAGCCCCTCATGAAAAGCCTGGAAAAATTCGGCATAAAAGTTATATCCCTTCAGCCGGGCAACGTTGGGGAAATGAAGACCTACTGGCGCATCCTGGGAAGGCTTACCGGCCGGGAGGACGCCGCACTGGAAATGATAGAAAAATTTGACAAAGGCGTGCTGCAGGCCCGGATGCTTGCAGAAAATATAGATGAGAAAAAAACCGTCTATTTCGAGGCGATCCATGACAGGTTCAAGACATTCACACCCGGCTCCATGCCGGTTTTCGCCCTGGAATGCGCGGGAGGAATAAACGCGGCCCGTGATGTCCGCCAGGTCCGGGGAACCAATATAGCCGAGTTCGGCAAGGAGCGAATCATGGAAAAAGGCCCTGAGATAGACGTGTACCTTGCCCAGAAAGGGCCGATGAACAATGTTGACGCGGCCGATATTGCAAACGAGCCTGGATACGGGGTGATAAAGGCGGTTAAAGAGGGTGAGATCCACATAGTTGACGAGCAGATAGTGTCGCGCCCTACCCTGCGGCTGACAGAAGGCATCAGAACTATAGGGGAAATACTGTACCCGGAAATTTATAAAAAATCCGGTCAAAGAAATTCGAAATCTAATTGACAAAATGTTCGAAGCTGAAACCCGAATGAACGAAAAATATATCAAGGGTCTGGTGGTGGCTGCTCCTGCAAGCGGCAGCGGCAAGACCACCGTTGCGCTGGGCCTGCTGGCTGCTCTTACAAAGAGGGGCATTAACACTGCCGCCTTCAAGATAGGCCCGGATTTCATTGATCCCGGCCTGCATGCCGGGATAACCGGCAGGCCCGGGCGCAACCTGGACGGGTGGATGCTTGAGCGCTCCGTGAACCTGGAAATTTTTGCTCAAGCCGCATTCGGGGCTGATATGGCGGTTGTGGAAGGGGTCATGGGTTTATACGACGGCTTTTCCGGGGCATCCGAGGCCGGCTCCACGGCCCAGATGTCAAAATGGCTTGGCCTGCCGGTGCTTTTGGTGGTGGATGCCGGAAGCATGGCAAGAAGTTTTGCAGCCCTGGTAAAGGGTTTTTCAGAATTCGACCCGGACATAGAGATCTGCGGGGTTGTGGCAAACAATGCTGCAAGCCCGGGCCACCTGCAGTATCTTAAAGAAGCCATGCAGGAGCTGCCGGAAATACCTCTTCTGGGAGGGATCCCCAGAAATGCGCAGGCCTCGATTCCCGAGAGGCATCTCGGGCTTTTTACCGCGGAAGACCGGGTAATGACAGACGAGAGAATAAATGCACTCGCCTCCATTGTTTCGGAAAACATTGACCTGGACCGGCTCATTGACCTGCTTGACAGGGTCCCCGTAAAACAGGCAGCCCGCCCTGCCCCGCCGGAACCCTCGGTTCGGGTGGCAGTGGCAAAAGACGCTGCATTCTGCTTTTATTACGAGGACAACCTGGACGTGTTAAGGGAAAATGGCTGCGAGATAGTGTTTTTCTCGCCTGTCAACGATCAAAAGCCCCCGGACAACATCCACGGCCTTTACCTGGGCGGCGGTTATCCGGAGCTCTACGCCCGCGAACTTTCCAAAAACCATTTCATGCGAAAATCCATTCATGAGATCTGTGCCTCGGGCATGCCGGTATATGCAGAATGCGGAGGGTTCATGTACTTGTGCCGGAGTCTTGAAGACACCGCGGGAAACATATTTGACATGGCAGGGGTATACAGCTTTGAAACGTGCATGCAAAAGCGCCTGTCCTCTCTTGGCTACCGGGAGATCCGGCTTGCAGAAAACACCCCGCTGGGACCGGCCGGCAGAGTAATCCGGGGCCATGAATTTCATTACTCGCACCTAAAGGATCCGGACGCGGAAAAAACCGCAAAGGACGTATACGAGGCATCAGACAGGAAAGGCGCGGGGCGCAATGCGTCAGGCTGGCTTGCAGGAAGGTGCCTGGGCAGCTACGTACACCTGCATTTTAAAAGCAGCCCTCAGACCGGCAGGCACTTTGCCGCCGCATGTGCAGAATTCAAAATAAAAGGAAAAAATCCCCATGAATCCCCATGAGATCGAAAGGCAAAGTTTCAGGATAATAGAGCAGGAAGCCGGCTCACACGGATTTGCACCGGATCAGTGGCGCATTGTCTCGCGCATGATACACACGAGTGCTGATTTCGAATACCTTAAAAGCGTGCTGATCCATCCCGGGGCGGTATCCGCCGGCATAAGCGCAATAAGGGACGGGCGGGCAATTATCACTGACACCAACATGGTCAGGGCCGGAATCCGCAAAAATGACGCAGCCGGTTTCGGATGCAGGGTCGAATGCTTAATGGAGGACCCCGGGGTAAAAAAAAATGCGGAAAAGGAAAACACCACCCGGGCTGCTGCGGCAGTTGATGCTGCAGTGCCAGTCATGCAGGGCGGGATTTACGCTGTGGGAAACGCGCCAACCGCGCTGTTGCGATTAATAGAGCTAATACGTCAGGGCACCGCGAGGCCCGCCCTGGTGGTTGGCTTTCCCGTGGGATTTGTAAACGCGGCCGAATCCAAGGAAATCCTGGCGGAACTGGATCTGCCGCACATAACAAACAGGGGAAGAAAAGGCGGATCAGCAGTGGCCGCGGCGGCAGTCAATGCCCTGCTGGTCATGGCAGGGGAAAAAGGAGCATAAAATGGAAAAAAAATCAGGCACACTTTACGGCATAGGCGTTGGTCCGGGAGACCCGGACCTTATAACCATCAAGGCGGTAAAGACTTTGTCCATGGTGGACGTTGTATACACTGCAAGCTCCACCAAGAATGACTACAGCCTGGCGGTTTCAATTGCAAAGCCTCATATTCCGAAAGACGCTGAAATCAGGAACCTGGGTTTTCCCATGAGCAAAGACACCAGCGTGCTGGAACAGGCCTGGGAAAAAAACGCGGAAATTGTCGCACAAACTTTGTCTGAAGGGAAAAACGCGGCATTTTTAACCCTTGGCGACTGCCTGACATACTCCACCTACTCATACCTCGCCAGGCACTTAAGACGTATTCAGCCCGGGGCGCAAACGGTTGCCATCCCGGGAATCACCTCTTATAATGCAGCAGCAGCGCGCCTGCAGCGTCCCCTTGCGGAAGGAGAGGAATCCCTCCTCATAGTATCGGGCTGCAACGGAGGCGGCAAGCTGAGGCAGATGGGAGAGTATGCAGATAACGTGGTGTTTGTGAAGGCCTACAAAAACGCCGCTGACATCACCCGGGCAATTGATGAAAGGGGCTGGCGTGAAAAAAGCTCAGGGGTCATTGCATGCGGCCTGCCCAGGGAAAGAATCGTAAAAGACATAGGCGAGTTTGAAACCGCGCCCCCTGATTACTGGACCCTGATTTTTTCTGGCAGCCGCAACGGGCATGAGTAAACAGGGCAAAACATCAAAATACCGAAGGTTTGCGGTTTCTCTCACGGTTTCCGCGTTAATTGCCGCGGCGGGAATGGCTGCTGTTGACTCCATAACCCCTGCTGTTGCCTGGAACCGCCTGTTTGTACCGCTTGTCCGGCTGTGCCTGTTCATAGGCATCGGGCTTGCCATAGCCCAGGTAATAGAGGCAAGGGGATGGACCAGGCGCCTGGGGGCTGTTGCAGGACCCATGTTTTCCTATGCAAACCTTGGCAGGCGCTGCAGTGCCGCCTTTTCCACCGCTTTTTTTTCAGGGGTTGCCGCAAATTCAATGCTGGTTGATTTCTACAATGATCAGAAAATCACCAGGCACCAGATGTTTCTGACAAATTTCATAAATCAGCTGCCTGCATATTTTCTTCACCTGCCCACCACGTTTTTCATAGTGGTGCCCCTGACAAAGACGGCGGGACTTATTTACTTCGGCCTCACGTTTGGGGCAACACTTCTGCGCACCTTGATATTTGTGCTCTGGGGACGGCTGTTTGTCTCTCCCCCGCGGGACCTTGATTATGACAGGGCTGATCAGGAAGGAACAGAGGCGGAGAAAAACGGGGCCTGGGCCGTTATACGCAGCCGGCTTCCTTCAAGGTATGCATCCATTCTAACCTACGTGGTGCCGATTTACACTGCAGTGTATTTTGCCGCGGGCCTCGGCGCGTTCGAGGCGCTGCGCAACTGGACCGCCAGAGCGGTAACACTGGAAAACCTTCCGGTGGAGGCTTTTTCAGTGGTTATCTTAAGCTTTGCCGCCGAATTCACCTCCGGATTCGCAGCAGCAGGCGCGCTTCTAGACCAGGAAGTGATAACAGTAAAACAGACAGTGATCGCGCTTATTGCGGGAAACGTGATCGCTTTTCCAATACGTGCGCTCAGGCACCAGCTGCCGCGCTACATGGGAATTTTTCATCCGAAAACAGGACTTGAGCTTTTGCTCATGGGACAGTCTTTCAGGGTGGCAAGCCTGATTGCAGTTACCGCGGTTTATTACATGCTTGCCTGAAAAGAGGTTCAAGGTTCAAGGCTCAAGGGCCAAGGGGAAAGGGAAAGGAAACCCTGCGCTGCGGTCGGGATTAATTTTTAATTTTACTTAATCACTTAACCACTTAAAACTTAACACTGCCTGAAAAAATTACATTTTCAGATAATGACGTAAAAAGATTAAACATTGAAGAGCAGAAAGAATAAAAGAAAACTACGGTCAGGTTTTACCACCGGGTGCGCGGCTGCTGCCGCGGCAAAGGCGGCAGTACTGGCTCTGCTGGACGGGCAGGCGCCCTCAGTGGTCGATGTTAAGCTTCTGAGCGGAGACAGCCTGAAAATAGCGGTTCACGAGTGCTCGGTAACCGATGCTTCCACTGCTGCAGCCACGGTAATAAAAGACGCGGGAGATGATCCGGACGTGACCAACGGTGCTGAAATCGGGGCAAGGATCAGGCTGACAGAAAACAGCCCCCGGCTTATAATTACCGGCGGTCACGGCGTTGGCAGGGTAACGCGCCCGGGCCTGGAAATTTCGCCCGGAAATGCCGCCATAAATCCCGGGCCGGAAAAAATGATCACCCAATCAGTAAGACAGGCCCTGGATGCGTTTTCAGATCCGCGCGGTGCTGAAATAGAAATATTTGTGCCGCGCGGCCAAAAAATCGCCGCGCGCACCCTGAACGCCAGGCTCGGGATAATCGGCGGAATATCGATTCTCGGCACCACCGGGGTGGTAAAGCCCATGAGCCACGAAGCCTACATTGCAACCATTGCCTCTGCCATGTCAGTGGCTGCAGCATGCAAAACAGGTACGGTGATCTGCGCAACCGGCCGCAGAAGTGAAAGATACTCCCGGGCACTGTTTCCGGATGCGGCCGAACAGGCATTTGTCCAGATCGGGGACTATTTTGAAAAATCCATGAAACTTGCGGTTAAAAATGGATTTTCTTGCATTGTCCTGGCAGTGTTTTTCGGAAAAGCCGTGAAAATGGCCCAGGGCGCGCCGCACACTCATGCGGCAAAATCGCGCATGGGCCTTGATCAACTCTCCGAATGGGTGCACTCATCCAGCAATGACAAGGAACTTGCAGAAAAAGTGGCACACTCCAACACCGCAAGGCAGGCGTTTTTCATTATCCGCGAAAACCGCCCCGAAGTTTTCAAAGATGTTGCCTGGCGCATAATCATATCCGCGGAAAAATTCGCAGGCAAGCCCGTAGAGGTCCGCGCGGTTATTTTCGATTATGAAGGGGGGCTGGCAGCAGACGCCTCAAACAGGGAGGATGCCTCATGAAAAATCTCATACACGTGGTCGGCATGGGCATGTGCAGGGCGGATCTTTCTGAAAAACACCTGGAAGTAATCAGGGACGCTTATGCCCTGATCGGCTCTGAGCGCCACCTGGGTTGGTTTTCTGATCACCCGGCGCACAGGCGAAAAATAGACTCCCCTCTATCCTCTGTGATAAAAGACATTGAAGCATTTTCGCGTTCAGGGAAAGTGGTTGTGCTTGCAAGCGGAGACCCGCTTTTCTACGGCATAGGAACAACCCTTATCAGGCATTTCGGGGGCGAAAACGTTGCGGTTTATCCCAACATTTCCTCCATGGCCGCGGCATTTTCACGCATCGGCCTGTCCTGGCAGAATGCCTGTGCCGTGAGCATGCACGCAAGAAACCCCGGTTCAGCCCTTGCAGAGGCTCTTTTTTCAGGACGGACTGTGTTTGTGCTCACAGACCCTGAAAACAACCCCGGCCGGGTGGCTCAGATGACAATGCATTGCTTTTCAGGCAGGGTGGATTTGCACGTGGCCGAACGCCTGGGCATGCAAGACGAGCGCATCAGGAAATTCACCCTTGAGGAGGCTCTCGGTGAGACATGGCTTGAGCCAAACTCTGTAATACTTGAACCGGAAAAGGCCGGGGGGCGGAATGCGGAAGACGGAAGACTGAAGACGGATGATGGAATTCAAACTCCGGTGCTTGGCGGCCCAGAGGAAAACTATGCGCACACAAAGGGCATGATCACGAAATCCGAGGTAAGGGCGGTTGTTTTATCCAAACTGCGGCTGCAGCCGGGCCATGTTTTCTGGGACCTGGGGGCTGCAAGCGGATCAGTGGCAATAGAGGCATCCATGTTTGTGACCCGGGGCAGGATTCTGGCAGTTGAAAAAAACCCGCGGCGTGCGGCAGACATTGCTGAAAACATGGCAAAATACGCCCCGGGAAAAGTTGAGGTGCTCGAAAAAACCCTGCCTTCAGCAATTGACCAATTGCCTGATCCTGACCGCGTTTTTATAGGCGGCGGGGGAAAAGATCTCGCAGAAATCGCGCGCAGGGCAGGGACAAGGCTTTCACCCGGAGGAAGGATGGTAGTAAACGTGGTGGTCCTTGAAAACCTGGCAGGGTGCCTTTCGGTATTTGAGGAACTCGGGTTTGAAACCGAGGTAACCCAGGTCCAGGTCAGCAGGTCTTTGCCCATGGATGCGGGCGTGCGCCTGGCAGCGCAGAACCCGGTTTTTGTGGTAACAGGGGAGAAAGGGTGGTCAGTGGTCGGTTAATGGTTAATAGTTAATAGGGATGGGTGATTGGTGATGGGTGATGGGTG
>JBKHES010000087.1:0-9694 GCA_046540695.1 Desulfobacterales bacterium | reverse complement strand
TGAGCTGCTTTCTTGACTTAAAACATGCCATCTGCTATCTGCATCTTCATCGTAAAAAAACAGAAACATAACAAAAGAAAGGATCAGTCATGGAAAAAACCCTGTCAATTATAAAGCCCGACGGAGTCAGAAGGGGGCTTGCAGGAGAAGTGATAAAACGCTTTGAGCAAAACGGCATAAGGATTTCCGCCATGAAAATGCTGAAAATGGATAAAAAGCAGGCAGAGGGTTTTTATGCGGTTCACCGCGACAAGCCCTTTTTTGACAGCCTCACGGATTTCATGTCATCAGGCCCCATCGTTGCAATGGTGCTGGAAGCAGAGGGCGTGATAGAGAAAAACCGCAAGCTCATGGGCGCCACTAATTACAAGGAAGCCGAGGAAGGCACCATAAGGCGCGATTTCGCCACAGACATTGAAAAAAACATTGTCCACGGCTCCGACTCCCCCGAGACCGCAGACTTCGAAATCAACTATTTTTTCAATAATTTTGAGTTAGTATATTAACCCAAAGCATTAACTTTTAAACTTAAATTTCCGTAATTAAAGGTATTATGCCTTATCAGCCCGGGTCCAGGATCAACCCTGCCCCGGGCTTTAACCTTTCACCTTTCGCCTTTCACCTTGAAACTTAACACTTTACCCCTCCTTGCCCTTTAACACCGACAGAAAAGCGTTCTGCGGGATCATAACCTCGCCCGCCATCTTCATGCGCTTTTTACCTTTTTTCTGCTTTTCAAGCAGCTTTCGCTTCCGGGTTACATCGCCGCCGTAGCACTTGGCAGTGACGTCCTTGCGGTAGGCATTTATGGTCTCCCTTGCTATGACCTTGGATCCTATGGCGCCCTGGATGGCGATTTTAAACATGTGCCTTGGAATTTCGTCCTTTAACTTCTCGCAGGTCTGCCTTGCCCTCTGTACTGCTTTTTCGCGGTGGACAAGCTGGGAGAGGGCATCCACGCGCTCGCTGTTAATAAGAATGTCAAGCCTCACAATGTCGGATTCCCTGTATTCCAGCATTTCATAGTCAAACGAACCGTAGCCCTGGGTGACCGTCTTTAAGCGGTCATAGAAGTCGTAGACCACTTCTGCAAGCGGCATCTCAAAAATCAGCTCCATGCGGCCGCTTCCGAAGTACTGATAATTGGAGTTGATTCCCCTGCGCTCCAGGCAGAGCTGCATGACCTGGCCCATGTAGGTGTCAGGCGTTATAATCGAGGCCCTGATAAAAGGCTCGCGCACGTATGATATGTTCACGGGGTCCGGATAATGGGCGGGGTTTTCTATCACCATGACCGTTCCGTCGTTTAAGCCTATCTCGTACTGCACTGACGGGGCTGTAATGATCAGGGAAAGGCCGTATTCACGCTCAAGGCGGGCCTGGACGATCTCTAAGTGCAGCAGGCCGAGAAAGCCGCACCTGAATCCAAAGCCAAGGGCGGCAGAGGTGTCTTTTTCATAGACAAGGGAGGCGTCGTTTAATTTCAGCTTATCCAGGGCTGTTGCCAGGTCAGGGTATTCATCGGTGTCCACGGGGTAAACAGAGGAAAAGACCACCGGCATCGGCTCCTTGAATCCCGGCATGGGACTGGCACACTGCCGGTCCTTGACCGTGATGGTATCGCCGGACCTGGTGTCGCTTACAGTTTTTATCCCTGCAATCAGATAGCCCACCCTGCCGGCGGTGATTTGTTTCTGAGGCACGCGCTTTACCTGAAATATTCCCACCTCCTCCACAGTGTATTCAGCATGGTTGGACATGAACATAATGCGGTCGCCCGGCTTTATGGTACCGTCAATCATCCGGAAGTGTACTATGGTTCCCCTGAAAGGATCGTAGCTGGAATCAAATATAATTGCCTTTGCCGGTCCTTCGGGATCGCCCTGGGGCGGGGGGAGCCGGTGGATAATTGCTTCGAGGATTCCTTCTATTCCGGTCCATTCCTTGGCTGAAACAAGCAGGGCAGTGTCCGGGTCCAGGCCCAGTTCATCATCAATCTGGGCAAGCACCTTGTCTATGTCTGCGGACGGAAGATCGATTTTGTTTATGACCGGGATGATTTCAAGATCGTTTTCCATGGCAAGGTAAAGGTTGGCAATGGTCTGGGCCTCCACCCCCTGGCTTGCATCTATTAAAAGCAGGGCTCCCTCGCAGGAGGCAAGCGCCCTGGATACTTCATATGAGAAATCCACGTGGCCCGGGGTGTCAATGAGATTGAGCCAGTAAAGGCTGCCGTCCGAAGCTGTATAGGGCAGGCATATGGTCTGGCTCTTGATGGTGATGCCCCTTTCCCTTTCAAGCTCCATTGTATCGAGCATCTGGTCCCTGAAGTCCCTTTTGGACACTATGTCGGTTGACTGGATCAGGCGGTCCGAAAGCGTGGATTTCCCGTGATCAATATGTGCTATGATGCTGAAATTCCTTATATTTTTCATATAAAATCAATCGTATTCCGTATATCTGGTCAATATGTAATTTGACACCCGCTTATGTTTTGGGGTATGTGGGATAAAATGTGCATATCTACCAACAGGGCAAAGAGCTGTCAAGCAACATGCAGGCCAACTTCTAAAGATTATAAAAAAACGGCAAAGAGATGACTGAAAAAGTCCTTGTGGTTGACGATGATTTTGTAATCAGGGATGCCATACAGCAATACCTTTCACAGCCGGACTACCAGACATTTGTCGCCCAGACTGCGGAAGAGGCGCTTGAGTTTTTAAAGGAATACTCAATCGACCTTATAGTCACCGACATCATGTTAAGCGGTATCAACGGACTGGATCTCACTGAGGCGGTAAAGAAAAGATATGACACCGCGGTGATAATCATGACGGGATATATCGACGATTATTCCTACGAGGAAGCCATCCGCAAGGGCGCAGACGAATTCGTGATGAAGCCCGTGCAGTTCGAGGAACTGCGGCTGCGTTTAAAACGCCTCATCCGTGAGCGGCGCATGGAACGCGAGCGAATTGAAATGCTCGACGCATTAAAAAAACTCTCTATCACAGATGACCTTACCAAACTATATAATTCAAGGCATTTTTATTCTCAACTGGAAGCAGAGGCCAACAGGCACAGCAGGTACAAGCACCCCCTTTCCCTTATGCTTCTCGATATAGACCATTTCAAAGCCTACAACGACAAATACGGCCACCTTGAAGGAGACAGGATTCTTTCCCGTCTCGGAAGCATTATCTCAGAAGGCATAAGAACCATGGATTCTGCATACAGATACGGCGGTGAGGAGTTTACGATAATACTGCCTGAAACAGACATTGATGAAGCATGCAAGGTGGCCGAAAGGCTCATGAACGAAGTAAAGGCCAGAAACCCGGCCCCGAGGGAAGACTCCGCCCCGATAACCGTGAGCATCGGTGTTACTAATTACGCACCAGGTGAATCCGTAACCGATCTTGTCAAAAGAGCTGACAGGGCAATGTATATGTCAAAGGAGAAAGGCAGAAACAGGATTTCCTCGCTGCTGCCCTGAGTTTTTATTAATGCACCGCAAAAACTTTTTCACCAGGGCTGCTCTATGTGTATCCTGAGATAAAGATCCCCCTTGTTTCCCTGGCTGTCCCGTTTTCCGAGATTTTTTAACCGCAGAACGTTTCCGTTGCGTGTGCCCGGCGGTATAACCACCCGGTAGAGACGGTTGCGCATTCCCATGGGAAGGTTTATCATCTTGCGGGTTCCGGCCGCGGCCTCATAAGGAGTGACCCTTACTGTTTCATACAGGTCAAGCGAGTCACGACCGCTGCTCGGCCGGATCACCTGGAGGTGATCGCTTTTTTTCCGCCTTACCCCCGCCCGGTGATATCCGTCATCTTTACGGTCAGAGGGAAAAAACCCGAACATTTTCAGCGCAAACACCCCGAAGACAAAGCCCCCGATATGAGCCCACCAGGCTATTCCTGTCTGCTGTGCCTGAGCGCCCGCGGCATTTAAAAGCTGAAGAATAAGCCACAGTCCCAGAAAGAAAAAGGCCGGTATTTCAACAAAAAAGGGAATAAACAGTATTGGGATTAAAGTCAGGATGCGGGAATGGGGATAAAGAATGAAGTAGGCGCCCATCACGCCGGCAACAGCCCCGCTGGCTCCTATCACCGGCGTGTTTGAGGTCAGGTTTAAAAAGAAATGAAACATTCCTGAAGCCAGGCCTGCGGCTATATAAAACAACAGGAAATATACCGATCCCAGGTGATCTTCCACGTTGTCGCCGAATATGTAAAGGCTCCACATGTTAAAGAGCAGGTGAAGAAAACCTCCGTGGAGAAACATGAAGGAAAAAAGGGAAAATACCTGCTGGCCGAGCGTGAAGTAGGCGGCCTTTTCCCCCACTGTATAGCGGGCAGGCACAAGGCCGTAGGTGTATATGAACTCCTGGAGGTGCCCCTGGCCGTAGCCGAGCTGCAACACGAAGACAAGGACGTTGACACCGATCAGGGCGTGGGTGACAACCGGGTAGTGCCTTGCCGGTATTGTGTCTCGAATGGGTATCATGTCGGTACAATATACATGCTCAAATCCACCGATCCGGCGGCATGCGTAAGCGCGCCTGACGAAATGATATTTACGGCGGCCGCGCACAGGCGCTCGAGCTGCCCGCGGTCCACCCTGCCTGATACCTCCACGGCGGCCCTGCCGCCGATTATATTCACTGCTTCCGCAATTTCATCCAGACCCATGTTGTCAAGCATGATCACGTCAGCCCCTGCTTCAAGGGCCTGCCTGACCTGGCCGAGGTCTTCTGTCTCAACCTCGATTTTTACCAGGTGCGAGACATTTCTTCGGGCCATTGCAACAGCCGGTCCTATGCCTTTGCAGGCTGCAATGTGATTTTCCTTGATCAAAACACCGTCATAAAGTCCCATGCGGTGATTAAACCCGCCGCCGATCCGCACCGCGTACTTTTCCAGAACCCTCCACCCGGGCGTGGTCTTCCTGGTGTCTGTGAGCCTGACATTTGAGCCGGGCATGGAGTCCGCATAGGCGCGAACGTTGGTGGCAATGCCCGAAAGACGCTGAAGGAAGTTAAGTGCCGTTCGTTCGCCTGCCAGCAGCGGCTGCATTCCCCCGGCCAGCTCCGCAACGCAGGTATCGGGCTCAATCCGGTCTCCGTCCGATACGCAGGGATGAAATGAAATGCTCCGGTCTATTTTCTGGTATACCAGCCTTACAAGATCCAGTCCGGCGATAACCACGGGCTCTTTTGCAACTATATCGGCCCTGCCGGAAAGGCCGCTCATTTTAAGCGCTTCCGTGGTAATGTCGCCGCTTCCGATGTCCTCGTCTACTGCAAGATCGATCAGGCGGTCCACATGGCTACAAAACGGAATATTATGGTAAGCATTTGTCATGACTGAACCGATTCAATGGATTTTATCTTTTCCCTGTTTCTTTTGAGCTTTTCTATTTTTTCAGCATTCTCGTTGTACTGGCTGCGTACTTTTTCTACTACAGATGCAGGGGCCTTGGAGAGGAATCCTTCGTTTTCCAGCTTCCCTGCCAAGCCTTCAATCTCCTTGTCCAGCCTGGCAATCTCCTTGTCAAGGCGCAGGATTTCTTTTGAAAAATCTATTACTCCTTCAAGAAACACTGAAACCGAGGCATCCCCGACAATTGCCGTGGCGGTGCCGGCAGGTTTTTCTCCCGCATCCCCGATTCTTATGTCGCTGAGCCTGGCAAGCGTTGAAATCATGTCGCTGTGGCCGGCAACCGTTTCGCGGACCCTTTGCCGCCCGGACTGTATCATCACCGAGAGGTTCGCAGAGGGAGGAATGTTCATCTCGCCTCGTATGTTGCGCACTGCAGTGATAATGCCCATGAGCAGATCCATGTCGTCTTCAGCCTCCGTATCCACTGAAAGCTCCTGGTACCTGCTGTCAGATCCGGGTATAGCCGCGGTCATAATTGAACCATCCGTGCCTGCGAGCTTGTGCCAGATTTCCTCGGTGACAAAAGGTATGAATGGGTGCAGCAGAATCAATGTATCATGGAGAACCCGCCATAGGGCGGCCTTTGCAGCAATGCTTTTTTCCTCATCATACCTTCCGTACAGCGCAGGCTTTGCAGCCTCCAGGTACCAGTCACAGAACTCGTTCCAGACGAACCTGTACATTATATTTGCGCCGTCATTGAAATGATAATTGTCAAGCGCATCTTTGACATCATCTGAAGCGCGCCTGAGCCTGGACAGAATCCAGCGGTCAGGCAGGGAAAGCGATTGGGTTTCAAATTTGGGATGCGGCTCTGTTATGTGCATGAATGCGAACCTGGCAGCGTTCCAGAGCTTGTTTATAAAGTGGCGGTAACCTTCTATTCTTTTTTCGGAAAGCTTTATGTCCCTGCCCTGTGCTGCAAAAGCCGCAAGGGTGAACCTGAGGGAGTCGGTTCCATAATTTTCTATCACGTCCATGGGATCAATGACATTTCCGGATGACTTGCTCATTTTTTTTCCGTCCTCATCCCGGACAAGGGCGTGGACATAAACATCCCTGAAAGGGACCTCATTCATGAAGTGAATGCCCATCATCATCATGCGGGCCACCCAGAAAAACAGTATGTCAAATCCTGTCACCAGCACGGAGGTCGGATAAAAGGTCTCGAGCAGCCTTGTTTTTTCGGGCCAGCCCATGGTGGAAAACGGCCACAGCGCAGAACTGAACCACGTATCCAGGACGTCGGGATCCCTTACAAGGGCTTCTGCGCCGCAGGAAGGACATGAGGAGGGGTCCTCCATGGAAACGATGAGCTCACCGCAGCTTTCGCAGGTCCAGGCAGGAATCTGGTGCCCCCACCATATCTGCCTTGATATGCACCAGTCGCGGATATTTTCCATCCAGTTGAAATAGTCGCTTTCCCATTTCTCGGGTATCACGCGGGTCCTGGACTGCCGGACCGCATCAATTGCCTTCTGTGCCAGGGGCCCTGTTTTTACGAACCACTGCTTCGACAAATTCGGCTCCACCACTGTGGCGCATCTGTAGCAGTGCCCCACGCTGTGGGCGTAATCCTCGATTTTTATAAGCAGGCCCTGTTTTCTGAGTTCCTCCACGACCGCCCGCCTGCATTCAAACCTGTCCATGCCGGCAAAATCGCCGGCGTCCGAGGTCATTATGCCGTCGTCTCCTATTACCTTGAGGCGGGCAAGATTGTGTTTTTCACCCACATCAAAATCATTTGGGTCATGGGCCGGCGTTATTTTAAGGGCCCCGGTGCCGAATTCCATGTCAACGTATTCATCGCGAATCACGGGGATTTCTCGTCCTGCAAGCGGAAGGATCACCCGGTCTTCGGATATGTCTTTGTATCTTTGATCATCCGGGTGCACGGCAAGCGCGGTGTCCCCGAGCATTGTTTCAGGCCGGGTGGTTGCCACCACAGGGCCGCCCTGACCGTCTTTGTAGGGATATCTTATATGATAGAGATGGCCTTCGTGTTCCTCGTGCTCCACTTCTATTTCCGCAAGCGCGGTACTGCACCTGGGGCACCAGTTTATAATGTAGTTGCCCCTGTAGATAAGTCCCTGCTCAAAAAGCTCCACAAACACCTTTCTAACTGCCTGTGAAAGACCTCCGTCCATTGTAAAGCGTTCCCTGCTCCAGTCGCACGACGCGCCCAGGGATTTGAGCTGCCGGATAATTGCGCCGCCGTATTTTTCGCGCCACTGCCATACTGATTCAACAAAGCGCTCCCTGCCCATTTCATGCCTGTCAATTCCTTCTGCCGCGAGGTGGCGCTCCACCACGTTCTGGGTGGCAATGCCGGCGTGATCGGTTCCCGGGACCCAGAGAACGTTGTCGCCGCAAAGCCGCCTGTAGCGGCAGAGTATATCCTGCAGGGTAATGTTTAAGGCATGGCCCATGTGCAGAACGCCTGTAACATTAGGGGGAGGAATAACTATTGAAAAAGGTTTTCCGTCCTTTTCTTCAGAGGCGGTAAAAAGACCCTGTTCTTCCCAGTATGCGTACCACCGGTTTTCAACTTCACCGGGCTGATATCCCTTGCTCAGGTTTTCCGAATCCATTCTTTTCGCTCCAAGCTCCCTTATCTCTTTTTAAAACCAAAAAGATGGGGATTCCTGCAAACCCCCATCTTCGATTACAAGCTGCTTTGTCTTTTACCCGGCAAACCGGGACGGCCCTGCCTGCAACCGGTTATTCGCCCGCGCTGCGATTGAGTATAAAATCTTTTATGCTCTCGATGTCCCCGGATACCCTGTTGCTGATCATTTCATCTATGAGGTTCTCGATGCGTTCGCCGTATTTTCTTTCTATCACACGCTCCAGGGCTGCTTCCAGCTGTTGATCAGTAAATGAAACATTCCCGGTTTCCGCAGGGCCTGAAACAGGCTCGTCAAGTTCTATAAAATCAGCCTGTTCATCGTTTATAGGGAAATAATTTTCCAGCTCACGCGCTATCTCCTGTTCCGTGCCTGCATATTCTGTCTCACCGTGTTTTTCCTGCTGTCCTGAAAGCTCCAGGGCCCTGGAATTGTGGTCTGTGTCCTGCCTTGCCCCCGAGATACCTTCCCTGGCCTCGTCAACAAGCTCTTCAGTGAGTTCAATTATTTCCTCGTCTTCTTTCGAGGTCCCTATAGCGATATCCGAGAGCTCGAGGATCTCCTCGTTTTTGTTATTATCGTTGTTTTCACTCATCCTGGGCCTCCCTGTCAAAAAAGCCATTTACAGGCGAATTTAAAAAATTCCGTCTTGGCCAAAGCTACCCTAGCATCATGATGTTGTCAAGGAATTTGGGGACTTGCGGCTGCCGGAGCCGCAGGAATAAACCTGCATAGGTTAAATTGGTTTGCAACCATGGCGCCTGTTGTAATATATCATAATTCATGGCTGTGCGACGATTCTATATTGAACCCGAACAACTGGAAAAACAAGACCAGCGAATCACGGGCAGGCAGGCGGATCATATCAGAAAGGTATTGAGACTGCCCAAGGGAGAAGCCATTCAGCTGGTCAACGGCAAAGGAGGTGTTTTTAACGCCCGAATAACCGGTTTTGAACAAGGTGCAGTGCGTGTTGCCGTGGAGAGCCGGACCGAAGACCACAGCGAGTCAGGACTTGATCTCACGGTGGCCCAGGGTTTTTTAAAGGAAGCCAAAATGGACGATCTGGTCCGGCAGGCAACAGAGCTCGGCATAACCCGCTGGATTCCTGTGATCACGGAAAGAACAGTGGCCCGGCCGGATGCCGGCAGACTGAAAAAGCGGGTTGAGCGATGGCGCTCAATTGCCATTGAGGCAATAAAGCAGTGCGGCAGAAGCACCGCTCCGGAGATATCGTCAGCATACGATTTTTCAGAAGTACTTGACCTTGCAGATACAGTTGACATGCCGGTTTTTTTCTGGGAAAATACGAATTTACCTATTTTCGAGCCTTCAGTCAGGCGTCCCGGTTCCGTGCTGCTGCTGATAGGCCCTGAAGGCGGCTTTACCGAAAATGAAGCCCGGCAGGCGGATGAACGGGGGCTGCGCTTTGCCTCGCTCGGCCCGAGAATACTGCGTGCGGAAACAGCGGCTGTTGCAGCGTGCAGCCTGGCACAGTATCTTTTCGGAGACCTTCAAAAAAGTCCTTGACACCAACAAGGACATTCCTTATATATCTGACCAAAATCAAGCCGAGGTAGCTCAGTCGGTAGAGCAGGTGACTGAAAATCCCCGTGTCGGTGG
>JBKHES010000086.1:0-9700 GCA_046540695.1 Desulfobacterales bacterium | reverse complement strand
ATTTTCTTTCCCTGATGTTTTAAAATTAAATACGGCATGTTAACCTTTGATGCTCCCGTAAAAAGCAATTTACACCGCTGCAGCGGTATTTTTGCAGGAAGGAAATCCTGCGGTCGGGGTCAGTTTTTTCGCTCCTGACCGCAAGCGCTCAATGTCGCTTCAAAAACCGACCCCGACCTTGGGTTTCCTTGGAAGTCTGATTTTAGATGGCGCCGGAAAAAGCCGACATTTACCGCAGCCGGATACACAAAATCGGGGCCACCTAAATTGAGCCTGTTGCATTATCTTATAAGACGGTCGTATCTGAAAATCAATATGAAAATATCGTTGACGCGGCCGCCGGCTAAAAGCTATCCTATAAAAGCTTGTCCTATACCTTCATTAAACGGATCAAAATGGCCAAATCGCACACAGGCATAAAACCCATCATAGAATTTTTCCTGGATCTGTTTGTGCTCCAGACCCTGGGACCGGGCAGGGAGGCGGATTCCGCCAAGGCTTACCAGGTATCCGAGAACCCGGCCAAAACCACTGTTTACGAATTTGCGGTAAAGGGCCGAGGACGGACAAAGCACAGAAGAATGAGTGTACAGCCCATAGGCGGGCAGGTGGGCAGCAAAAGCGTTTGCTACAAGGTAATATACGACGATCTTCTTGTCATAAAAATCCCTCCCAATCCGATAACCGATTTTGCCGAATACCTGAAATATATCCACAGAGAGCACCGGATTGTAAACCGTCTTTCGCCCGGTATATCCTGCATCTTTCCCCGGCTGGAGGCAATTCTGAAAATGGTGCCGTTTCTGAAATTCTCCGATGAGCGCCCGCCCGAGGAAACCGAGAATGCCTATATCAACCAGCTTACCAGGAGACCCGGCCTTCAGCAGTACTTAAAAATCGGAGGCAGCTTTGTTTTCTTCATGAATCTTTCCGATCATATGTTTTTCAATCAGGTAATCGAATCCATGCACAGCCTCAGGGACCGGGTAAGAAACGATATATTAAAGAACCTGCCCGGGGCTTTCGAAGACCCGAGCGCTTTTGAGGCTCTTTATGGAGAGGAAAACTACCCGGTCTATCTGGAACTTTGGAATATTTTTTCGCAATATGAAGACAAAGTAAAGCTACTCGGTGAAAACTACGGGCAGGAGCTTTCAGTACCTGAATACAGATGGAAGGAATGGTTTTTTTTCTTTCTGGCGGGGCTTCAGCCCGATATCCAGACAGGCGCTGTCTCTGAAGAGTTCCGCAGGGACTTAAATTCCCATGCCGGCCGGGTGATCAGTGAAAACAAACAGAATGTGCAGCAAATTTACCGCACGGTCCACAAACGCGTCAAACAGAAGAACTTCGAATCCAACCTGGCCAGAATAAAAGGAGTCATTGTAAATGTACTCGATCTGCTCGGCCAGTTAAAAGAACGCAATCTTGCCTTAAGGGACTTAAAGCCGGACAACATGTATATTGACAGGCATCTCGACGCTGCCGACCACATACTGGCCAACCCGGAGGTCTACGGGTTCGGTCTTATTGACCTTGAAACCGCCGTGTGTTTCGACCCGGGTCAGACTCCCGGCCAGCCGCTTCTTGCCGGCACCCCGGCCTATGCAACCCCTTCGCACCTCTTTGCAAATAAACACCTTGAAAATCTGTATCCCGGACAGCTTGCCCGCACATTCTACATGCAGGACTGGTATGCAGCCGTGGGGATAATGTTTAACGTGATTACAGGCAGGCTGCTGTTTGCCAAAACAGCCCGGCTTATGCCGGAAATCATGAGAGCGAAAAAACAAGGCACCAAAAGCATTGCGGAAACAGCGGCGCTCTACAAAACCATCTCCGGCAGATTCTGGGAAACGGCGATAAATGAATTCAGGGAAAAAACAAATATTTTTGCCGGCAGACTCTCAGCCCTGGAAATGGAACTGCCCGGCCATTTAAATGAGTTACTCCGCAAAGAGGCAAAAAAGGAACAGAAGCTGATTAAAACTCATATCGACTTTCTTCTTAAAAAAAGCCCGGAGATGAACCGGTACAGGGATAAAATTAGTAATGCCTCCCATTCATCTGTTGCGGGAATCATAAAAAAATACAAATCAACACGGCCGGCCCCGGCCGGACAAACAAACGCAACCACACAGATTTTGAGCCTTGTGGCCCGGCACAAATACCGGCAGGAGCACCTGCAGCATGCCGGAAACCGTCTTTCCGGCCCCGTGAAGGGCGATTTTCTGCTCTCATTTGTTTTTGACCGCGCATTTTATGCCATGCATCGGCAGGAATGGTTCAAAAAGCAGCCCTGCCCGATAGGGCCATGCCTTGAAAAATACGGTATTTTTCAATCCAGTAAGTGACGTTTGAGCTCGGTTGTAAAATTTGCCACCTCATCTTCCAGGGCTGGAAAAATTTCCGCGGCCCGGGCCAGACTGTTTTCCTTTGCAGCCTCTTCAAGATCTCTGGAGATCCTGTGAAGCCGGAGTGCGGAAAGATTGGCCGAAGCCCCTTTCAGGGAATGAGCAGCCCGCATTACACCGTCTGCATCCTTTTGCCCGATACGGTCCCGGATCAGTTCCATTGTCTCCCGGGTGTCATCAAGAAACATCTCCCCCAGCTGCCTTGCCAGTTCCAGGTCTCCCTCCACCCTGTCAAAAAAATCCTTTTTATCAAATATCCTGCCGAAATCTTCTTCTTTGCCCGCCATACCCGTTTTTCCCTGATTAAAACCCGGAGTCACACATCCGGATCCGGATTTAGAATCTCAAACAGAAACTCCCACTTCAATTATCTCCAACGGCTTTTCGCCCGTATTTTCAAGTTTAACCCGGTTTTGCGGGACAATCTCCGTGGCAAACCCTTTTTGAATATCAAAAGCAGAACCGTTCCGCCCCATAAGCCCTGTACCGGAAATCACCGTCCAGTGCAGCTTCCACCCCTCCGGACAAATACGCTCGGTTTGCGCCGATGGTTTAAGGTTAAGCCTCCGTATCACATGAGCCTTATTTTCCTCTATTATGGCTTCCCACCCCCATTGCCGGTAAGAAAGCTCATGACACAAAGCCTCCCTGCGGTCATCTTCTTTTAAGGCTGAAACCACTGATTTTACATCCTGGGCAAAAGAGCGCCTTGTCACCAGAAGGGCGTCCCGGGTATCAATCACCACGCTGTCCTCCATGCCAAGCACGGCAACCAGACGATAGTCTGAAAACACGAGGCTGTTTTTCAGCCCGCGGGCTATCACCTCGCCGTTTATAACGTTTCCGTCCCCGTCTTTTTCTCCCGCCTCCCACATGGCCGCCCATGAACCAAGATCGCTCCAGCCCGCCTGGAACGGAACCATGGCGCCTTTTTCCGTTTTTTCCATGACAGCATAATCTATGGAATCCGAAGGACAGGCTTCAAATGCTTCCCTGTCCAGACATATTGCGCCGTCCCCGGATATTCCCTGTTCCCAGGCCCGGCCGGAGGCTGAAACAATTTCAGGAGCAAAACGCTCAAGTTCTTCATAGATGTCCTTTACCCGGAACAGAAACATTCCACTATTCCAGCAATACCGGCCGGAGGCAACATATTTTTCCGCGGTCTCCGGGTCGGGTTTTTCAACAAACTCCTCGACTGCATAAGCCTCCGGGATATTTCCACCCCCTGCCGCAGCTTCCAGGGGATCTCCCTTGCTGATATATCCATAGCCTGTCTCGGGGGAATCGGGAATCACTCCGAATGTAATCAGGTAACCCCTGGCTGCATAAAAATCAGCCGCATATACCGCATTGCAGAATGCATCGTTATCGGTTATCAGATGATCCGCCGGAAGCACCAGGATCCTGGCATCTGAATCCCCGGAAAGCGCCCTTATCGCGGCTACCGCAACTGCGGGAGCGGTATTTCTGCCCGCAGGCTCAAGGATCATTTCAGGTTCCGGGGAGCCTCCAAGTTCTCTTACCTGCTCGGCAATCGGGTAACGATGCTCCTTGTTGCAGATTAACACCGGAGATGCTGTGTTTTCTATATTTGCAACCCGCTGCAGGGTCTGCTGCAGCATTGTAGTGCCTCCTGTCAGCCGCAGAAGCTGTTTTGGAAACATTTCCCGGGACATCGGCCACAACCTGGTTCCGGAGCCTCCGGCAAGTATAACTGGTATGATCATTTGACTGTTCCTTTCAGGAAATTCTTTTTAAGGCTCAAGCAGGGCAAAACCGGTTCGGCTGTCATGAATCCGCCTGGCATCGGTTTGGCTCAGTTCAAACACCACGGCCTCCATTACATGCCAGACCCTGACCCCGGTGCGCACGCAGCCAGTGAGTGAATCGCTCTTTCTTCCGCATGCCATGTGCATGTGAAGTACGGGGTTTCCGGATTCATCCGGAAAAACAGTGCCCACCCCTGCGGCTTCATGAACATTTTCAAGCACGCTTATCATGGGTACTATTTTCTCCGCCCTGCCCTGTTCAGGACCGGCCACCAGGCGGCTGCCGCTGTCAGCCCCGCCCAGAATTACAACGGCTGCTGCACTCAAAGCTTTTTCAGCAGCAAAGCCCTCAATACATTCATGTACCACATCCCCGTCTTCGAGTCTGAGCACAAACACGCGGCCCAGGGCTGCCTGTGAATATTTCATATTGACAATCTCTCCATATTAAAATCTGCTATAATCCGCTTTGTCCGTGCCTGTAGCCGCCTGAGCCTTCAGGCAGTCCGCGGACCGGCTCGCCTTGATAATACATGCACTCGCCCACTTTGAATGCCCCGGGCAGTTTTCGGCTTACCGCATCAAAAATCCCTGGCGGGCAGGCAAAGAGCAGTTCATAATCCTCGCCGCCGGCAGCCATAACTCCCCGGGGCGATTTTCCGTATTTTTCACAGTATGCCGCAAGCTCCGCTTCCACGGGCGCGGATGAAAGATCCAGCCTTATACTCACCCCCGAGGCTTCGGCAATATGGACCGCGTCTCCTGCAAGCCCGTCACTTATGTCCATGACGCATTCGACCCGGTTTCGGGCAAGAATCGCTGCTGCATCAAACCGTGCATCAGGCCGGGTAAAGGCGCGGATCAACCCGGCAAACTCCTTGTCCCCCCGGGCCAGACAATCAAGACCCGCCCTTGCAAGCCCCAGCGGACCGGTCACGTACAGACCCCATCCGGGCCGGGCTGCGGAGCGCACAGGGAAAATACCGGGATCCGCCTCGCCGGCAGCAAAAAGATCCAGGCCCAGCACGCGTGCCGACGATATATTCCCTCCGCCGGCAACTGCACCTCTTGTTTTAAGAGAGCTTTTAATTCCTTCGTATATCTGCAGCACCTGGTCTTCGGAAATATCTGCGGGAAGAGCCAGATTTACAAACAGGGCAACAGGTGAGGCATAGGATGCTGCAAGATCGCTTAAGGCTATTTCTGCGGCCTTGTATCCTATTTCCTCCATGGACTGCCACCTGCGGCGGAAATGCACCCCTTCGTGCTGGGCATCAGTTGTGAAAACCGGATTTTTCAGGGTTTTTAAAAGGGCCGCATCATCGCCGGGCCTGATACGCATAATTTCCTTTTTATCCGAAAGCGAATCCAGGCCTGGAAGCATGCGGCTGATGATAGAAAATTCCTCCTTCCAGGGGGCCTCGGTTTTTAAGGACTGCAGGCCGCAGGCGGCGGCAAACCTGCCGGCCGCGGCAGCAGGGTCCCCTGCCCTGGTAACAGCGCTTATCACAGCCACTCCTGAGGCGCCGGCCCTGAAACATTCCTTCGCCTTTTCCGGGGTTATACCTCCTATGGCGACCACGGGCAGGGGGGCGCAGGCAATCACGTCAGCCAGCCCTTCAACTCCTATCACGGGCTTGGCATCAGCCTTGGTTGAGGTACTTGACACAGGGCCCGTGCCGATATAATCGCAGGAAGAAAGATCTGTTCCGGCAAGTTCGTCCCTGGTTGAGACAGACACGCCGATTACAGCTCCGTATCCCAAAATTTGCCGGGCAATTGCCGGATCCGGATCCTCCCGGCCGAGATGCACTCCGTCAGCCTCCACAGCACGGGCAAGCACAATGTCGTCGTTTACTATAAAGCAGACCCGGTTTATTGAGCAAAAATTCCGGATTTCAAGGATTTCCGGGAAATCCTTCGGGGAAAACCGCTTATTTCTGTACTGAATAACAGCGGCGCCGGCAGATACCGCGATCTTAACCTGCTGCAGAGCGCTTAATCCCGGAGCCTCGTCATCTGTTATAAAGTAAAACCTGAAATCTGCTTTAGTGTTATTCAAACCGGCTGCTTTATTTTCCCAATTAGTTTTGTGATTTCGACTGCGCCTGAATCATGAGTTGATCCGGGTTTCCAAAGGTCTTAAGCCAGGTACGGAACCTTTCGGCCTTGTCTGTGCCAAGGGACTCAAACCATTGGAGGGCCTCTTTCACGCTGCGCCTGCTGCCTTCGGGAGGCGGGGACTTGGAGAAAAAAGAATCGGCAAAGCATATTATCTTTTCTTCCACTGTTTCCGGCACCATGTCCCGCACCGGCAGATCAAGTCCCTGCTGCTTGATGTCCTCCGCGCTGAGGCCTCCTCCCACGTGCCGCTCGCAGACCAGGGCATGATCCGGCAGTCCGTGTTTTTCCAGAAGTTTCCGCCCCAGATAGCCGTGGCACACATAGGGATACTTTCCGAAGCACCCTATTTCAGGGGCATTGGTATATAATATCCCTATGTCATGCAGCATGGCCGCCTCGTAAATAAAGGCGGCATCAGGCGACAAATACGGCACCCGCCCGGCAATTTCCGCCGCGGCCTGTGTCACCAGGCGGCTGTGGCGCATCAGGACCCTTAAGGCAAGGCTTCCGGGATCATAATATCTTTCAATAAGATCAAGCGTGTTCATTGACCTGGGCTGCGCTCCGGGATACGCCTGACAGCAGCACTGCCTCGATAAACGGATCTATCCAGCCGTCAAGCACTGCGTCCACATTGCCTATATCCATGTTGACCCTGTGATCCTTTATCATCTGATAGGGGTGGAGCACGTAGGAACGTATCTGGTTCCCCCATGCTATCTCTCCCTTGGTTTCATGGATGGCCTGCATTTTTTGGTCCTGCTTCTGCTTTTCAAGCTGGTAAAGTCTTGCGCGCAGCACCCTCATTGCCAGCTCCCTGTTTCTTATCTGGGATTTTTCCTGCTGGCACTGAACAACAATGCCTGTGGGCTCGTGGGTGATGCGCACCGCGCTGGAGGTTTTGTTTACATGCTGTCCGCCCGCGCCGCTGGCGCGAAAGGTGTCCACCCGCAAATCCTTCTCGTCTATATCCACCACTATTTCATCTTCTATCTCCGGATAGACGAAAACGGAAGCAAATGATGTATGGCGCTTGCCGCTTGCATTGAAAGGGGATATTCTCACCAGGCGGTGAACACCGGTTTCAACCTTGAGAAATCCAAAAGCAAACCGCCCTTTTGCCGTAAATGTGACGCTCTTTATCCCGGCCTCGTCTCCCGGCTGCAGATCCATGATCTCCACTTTGTAGCCTTTTTCCTCGCACCAGCGGTGATACATCCTAAACAACATCTCCGCCCAGTCCTGGGCTTCGGTTCCGCCCGCACCGGCATTAATTGAAACAATTGCATTGCGGCCGTCATCCTCTCCGCTCAACATAAGAGAGACTGAAAAATCACGGAGCTTTTTTTCCAGGGTCTGGATCTGGCGTCTTACTTCCTGAAACGCTGCCTCATCGTCTTCCTCTTCGGCCAGTTCAAGCAGGGTGTCGCAGTCTTCAACCTCCTTGTAAAGAGACCGCCAGGCTTCCAGGCGCTCACTCAACCTGGAGCGCTCCTGGAGAATCCGCCGGGCATTATCAGGATCGTTCCAGAAGTCCTCTTCCCCGATTATGCTCTCTATTTCCGCCAGGCGCGTCTCTGTGCCGGGGACGTCAAAGATACCCCTTTAACTGTTCTGTTTTTTTATAAAATTCATTTATCGCTGATCTGAGTTCCTCTGACATTTAAATCCTCCTTTCATCCATCCCTGCAATTTCAATCCAATGATTATCTATCAGCAATTCCGGTTCCTTCTCAACCCTTTTCTCGGCGATTCCGAGGCCGGAAGGAAAATTTCCCGAATCCTCCGCCCGCTTTTCTTTTCCAGAAACCGGCAAGAATAAAGACCAGGGCCGCTGCCATGCAGACCCGGACCAGCGCGTCTCCGGCCCTTGAATAAAAACCCGGTTCATCGCCGATCAGCGGGATATCAGCGGTCATGCTGCAGGTCTCAAAGATTTCAGAAGCTTGAGTAATACGACCGGCAGGATCGATAAAACCGCTGATGCCGGTATTTGCGGCCCGGACAAAAGTACGCCTGTTCTCCACGGCCCGCAGCACCCCCATGGAAAAATGCTGCACAGGAGCCGCGGTTCTTCCAAACCATGCGTCATTTGTAATATTTACAATCAGATCTCCTCCGTTACTTACCATGGCGGAAGACAGCTCCGGGAAAATCATCTCATAGCATATCTGAACCCCGAGACCGGTTTCGCCCATGTGCAGCAGCTTTCCGGCCCTGCCGGCTGAAAAATCCATCTCCTGGGGAACCATGGTTCCAAGAAAAGGCAGCCAACTGCGTAAAGGCACGTATTCGCCGAACGGGACCAGATGGACCTTGTCATAGCGGCCCGCAGCTTCTCCTTCGGGATCAATGAGATAGGCACTGTTGAAAAGAGAAAAATCTTCACCTTCCTGATCATATTCATAAGTCGGGCTTCCGATCAGGTGCCATACGCCTGACTGTTTAACTGAATCCAAAACCAGGGAGGTCAGTTCCCTGTCGCGTGAAAAATAAAAAGGAAGGGCGGTCTCGGGCCAGACCACCAAATCCGGCTCCTCATCCAGGGCCTCGCGGGTCAGGTTGATGTACTTGTGCGTTGTCTGCTCGCGGAATTGCTCAACCCATTTCACGGACTGATCAACATTGCCCTGGATAACAGATACCCGGATTTCAGATGCGTCCTCTGCACTTCTGTCAAGCGTGTCAATCCGCCAGCCTCCGTATCCCCATGCACCCGCAACAAGCAGGGCGGCCGCACAGACTGCAAAAACCGCATGCCGGACAGCCACCGCCCGGTTCTGCCAGCGGCGGCCGGAAATCGCCAGAACCAATACAAATAAAGCCGCATTAACAAAAGCCAGAAGAAACGACACCCCGTATACACCAGATATGTCGGCCAACTGGATCAGATGCAGCCGGGAATACTGACTGTAGCCGATTAATCCCCATGGAAACCCGGTGAACAAATGCCCGCGGAGCCATTCAAGACTCACCCAGAACACCGGCGCCATTGCCAGGCACCACAGGGGATGTTCCAGGCGCCCTCTGGAACACCAAACAGCAAGCCAGGAAAAAGCCGCAATATACAGGGCCAGGTAAAATGACAGGAACACAAGCACACCGGCACTGAGGGCAAGCGGCATCGGAGCGTAGGTGTGCATGGTGGGTACCAGCCAGTAAAGAAGGGTCAGAAAATGTACAATCCCCGCTGCCAGGCCGAGAATTGCCGCCCTGCCCGGAGTTGCGGTGCGAAGCGCTGTCAGCAGAAGTGCAAGCGCAAACCATGCGAACCAGTCCGCTCCAATCCCGGGAAAAGCTAATGTCAAAGCAACGCCTGCAGCAGTGCATATAAATGCCTGGCTGGCTTTTTCAGCTTTACCCCGATCAAACGACATATTTTTCATATAT
>JBKHES010000085.1:0-9880 GCA_046540695.1 Desulfobacterales bacterium | reverse complement strand
TAATTATAAACCGCCGCGTCTTTTTTCCTGGTGGTGACTGCCAGCATAATAAGCCGCACCGCGGTGCCGCCGACAAAAATCAAAACAGCGGCCCATACCAGAAAACCGCTTGCAAGATCGTATAATGCGTGCATCACGCGGCTCCTTTCCTAAGCCACTCGTTGATTTCAATTACATGCCTGCAGTATTGCCCCCCCGTGTTTTTTTGTACACCCTTTACCAGGAGTCTGCTGCCGTCAGGGCTGAACACCGGCTGCCAGGCGTCGGCAAAAACCATATCAAGAGGTTGACCGTCTATCAGGATGATGTAGCTGCCGTTTTTTTCCACCTTGGCTGCCACGTGGTCTCCTTGAGGGCTAAACACCGGTTTCCATGCCATTTCACAGGGAAAATTCCATATTTTGTCGTCCACCGCTATGAACCATTTCCCTTTGGATTTTCCCACGCATGCAATGTTTTTGCCTGTGGGGCTGTAAACAGCGTCGGTTACCAGCTCGTCAAAGCGGATGCCCCAGGGCCGGTCGTTTTCAGCAATGGTCCACTTGCCGTATTCCGGCGCAACAATGGCTGCAATACTTTTTCCGTCAGGGCTGTACATTTGCTGCCAGAGCTGCACGTAACGCCTGTCCCAAATCAGCTCCGAGTCGCGTGCAAGGCTCCAGCCGCCTGCAACCCTGACAGGAGCGGTAACCGAGTTGTCCTCCGGGTGGAATCTGGGGGCCCATACGCATGAAAACAGTTTGTCCCAGGGCCGGCCGTCCACCGCAATGGTGTAGTCATAGAGCCCGGTGCGCACTTCTGCTGCAACGTGTTTGCCGTCTTCCGAAAAATCAAGCTGCCATGCGTTTATATACGATGCATCCCAGGCTGTTCCGTTTACCGCAACTGTAAAGCAGCCTTCCTGGAATATATCAATGTCTCCTTCTGAAAAACCGGTTTTTTGAACAACCGCGGCCGTAGTTTTTCCGTCCCGGCTGCATGTAAGGTTGGTAAGGGCGTTAAAATCGTTTTCCCAGGCAACGTCGTCTGTTACTGCGAAATACCTGAGTCCTGACTGGGCGGCAACGGTTACATGGCTGTTGTCCCGGCCGAAAACAGGTGACCACACGAATTCATATGTATTTTCCCAGGCGGTTCCGTCAATGGCAAGCGTCCACATGGCAGTATCCGAAACCAGTGCTGCCGCCCGGCTGTCGGGAAGGAAGCGCAGGTTCCAGATTTTGTCGAATACCGATTCCCAGACACGGCCGTTTACGCATACAGACCACTGTTCTTCTCCGGTTTTCACAATGGCGGCTATTTTTTCGCCGTCAAGGCTTACGCAAGTTTCATGAATGCACTCGTAGCGCCCGGGCCATTGCGGGAAATCACCGATTTCCCTCTTGCCCGGCGTCCAGTCCCAATCCTGACGTTTTTCCATCAAATACTCCCGGATTTTCCCAGCGGTGAGTTACTGTTTTGTGACCATACACGATGTATGGATGAGAATCAATGTTTTCATCTTTCATATCAGTTCGCCGTGAGTTTGGCAAGTCCCGCAACCCTGGCTCCGAGAGCAGCAGCATTTTTCCGGTCTTTTTCATCCGGGGCTCCGCAGCAGGCTGTGCCGTAATGTCCCGTGGCTGACATTGGATCTCCCGCAATAACCATCCCGTAGATAAGCAGGCACTGAATGATAGATATCATGGTGGTCTCCTTGCCGCCCGACGGGTCTCCCGAGGTGGCGAATGCCGCCCCCACCTTGCCTTCCATTTTTTTGCGGATACCCACGTAGTTGTCAAATACCTGTTTGAGTTCAGCCGCCATTGCCCCGAAATATACCGGAGAGCCGGCAATAACCCCTGCAGAGTTCAAAAAGTCCTCCCTTGTAACCTCGCTGGTGGATTTTACAAGTGCGCCTGCGTCCTCGACAGATTCAACTCCCTCGGACACAGCCTCAGCAAGTTTTCTTGTATTGCCGCCTTTTGAATAATAGACCACGAGGATCTGCATATTCCCACCTCCATGAAATGCATTTTTCCCACTGGATTTCTGTTTATATTAAATATAATCCTGGTGACGGTTATGCCAACAAGGTTGCCAGCAAGCCTGATATCACAATGCCGTCGAAGGTGCCTGCTCCTCCGATGCTGGCCACGCCTGTGTTTATCTTTTCTATCTCCTTTAAATGCATGATATCGGCACCGAGCAAAGGGCCCATAACGCCTGCGCAGAATGCAATGGAAGGGGCGAGCTCATGGCTTAGCAAAAGTGCGCACGCGGCGGCTGCAAGGGCAGGAACCAGCGGAGGCATTGCTATTCCAACGTTGGCAACCGGGCGGGCAAGTTTGTAGCATATCGCAATGTTGACACCAACGGCCGCCGCCACAGCCGCTACAGCGCCGGGTCCGTATCCTGTAAGGCGCCCGAGCTGGTATAATACTATCATGCATGGGACAATGCATCCGCCGAAATTCACCGCGAGAATGGTATACTGCCTTTGCCTGGTGCGGACCGGAAAAATCCGGTCAACCCCGAACATGACACCGGGAGCGGATTCAATGGTTTGTTGCCTGGGGATCCGTTTTACGGGTATATTGATCATCCCGCCCATGAATATTCCCATAGCCGCAAGCATGGAGGCCTGTGGGTTTAAACCCAGCCTGGACAGGGCGGTGAGCATAACGTCAGCCATGAACAAAGGCAGCAGAAAAAGCAGAACTGCCGCCATTGCAAGAGGCATGCAGCCGTATGGGAGGTTTGATTGCATAAAATCACCGTATAACAACTTATCATCTCCAAATAATGACCACAAGCGTTATACGAAAATTGCAGAGCAAATCATCGGGTCTGAACAAGGAGTGAAGGGTTTTTAAGCGGTTTTTTCAACCGCCGGCCCGCTGCGCTGTGCTCCTTTCTGCTGGAGCCACAGCCCTGCTATGATCATTACCAGGCCGACATAGGTGGAGGCCGCTATAACCTCTCCGAGGATAAAGTAAATAAACACAAGAGACAGAAACGGTGAGATAAATATCAGGTTGCTTACCCTGGAGGTGTTTTCAGCTCTTTTCATGGCATGCAGCCAGAGGACGAATGCAAGGCCCATTTCAAACACCCCTACGTATATTGCTCCGGCCGCGCCGGGGCCCAGCCCTATGTCAAATCCGTCGGTAAGGCCGCACACAACAGCCAGCACCGGCAGGCCGAATAAAAAATTCAGCAGCAGGCCGGCCACCGGGTCGCGCTGGTCACGGGTGGCAAGAATCCAGTAAGACGCCCATACCAGGGTGCTGCCCAGGGCCAGCGCAACCCCGGCGGGATCTGAAAACGTAAGAGAAAACACATCCCCCCTGGTGGAAATCACGACAACGCCGCTGTAGCACACCAGGCCGGCCAGGATGTCTGTGGACCTCAGGCGCTGGCCGAGAAAAGGAACAGACATGTAGGCCAGCACCAGGGCCCAGGTGTAGTTCAGAGGCTGGGCCTCCTGGGCAGGCAGGCGGTCGTATGCGGCAAACAGAATCAGGTAGTAAAGGCAGGGGTTGATCAGCCCCATGCCCATGGACTGCAGGTACTGGCGCCGGCTCATGGAAAAAACCAGACTGAGCCGGCGCTGTACCAGCAGGGTTGCAGTGAGCACTGCGACTGATGCCGCACAGGCGACAAAAAGCATCTGCACCGGGGTAAGTTCCCGCAGGGTAAGCTTGAATGCAGTGGCCACAGTTGACCACATCAAAACAGTACCCAGCCCGAACACCATGGCCAGGGACTGATTTTTCAAGGCTGCCTCCGCCTGGATTTTCCCGGTTTAGCCTTTTGCAAAGTCTGCATCTGTTACTGCCGCAGCTTTAAAATTAAATTGACTCGAAAAGGGTGCGTACCTTTTCCGGCGGTTGTTTATCCATCAGGCTCACTGTAACTGCAGCAGCCGCGCAAAGGATAAATCCCGGAAGGATTTCATACAAATCAAAAATCCCGCCAACCCCGCCTTCAAGGCTTTTCCAGACAATCACGGTCAATGCGCCCAGCACCATTCCCACCAGGGCCCCGTTTCTTGTAAGCCGCTTCCAGAAAAGCGAAAGTATTACGATGGGGCCGAACGCGGCGCCGAATCCTGCCCAGGCGTAGGCCACAAGGTCGAGAATCTTGCTGTCAGGGTTTGCTGCCATGCTCGTTGCGATGATTGCCAGGACCAGGACCGAGATTCTTCCCACCCATACCAGTTCATTTCGTTTTGCGTCCTTGCGCAGAATCTGGCTGTAGAAGTCCTCGGCGATAACGCTGGAACAAACCAGAAGCTGCGAGTCCACCGTGCTCATGATAGCAGCCAGGATAGCCGCCAGAAGAACACCGGCAACCCACGGGTTGAATACAGCCTGGGTCAGGGCGATAAAAACGGTCTCAGAGTTGTCCAGCGGAGAGTCGGCGAAAAAAGAAATCCCCACAAAACCGGTAAAAATTGCACCGAAAAGAGCAAACACCATCCAGGCCATTCCCACCAGTCTTGCCTTTGGAACGTCTTTTTCGTCCCGGATGGCCATGAACCTGGCAAGTATATGCGGCTGGCCGAAATATCCCAGCCCCCATGCCATAAGGGAAATAATGCCTATCAGGTCCATGCCGGAAAAGGCATCCAGGTATGCGGCGTCAACTTCTGCCGTCTTTGCCGTCACCGTGCCCCAGTTCCCGATTATGTTGATAACAAGCATGGGCACCAGCAGAAGGGCGCAGAACATGAGGGTCCCCTGGATGAAGTCCGTGAGGCTCACTGCCATGAAACCTCCGAGAAAGGTGTATGCAACAATGACCAGCGCGCCCACCCACAGAGCCACCTGGTAATTGAGGCCGAAGGTTTCTTCAAACAGGATTGCACCGCCTACAAGGCCCGAGCTCACGTAAATGGTAAAAAATATTAGAATCACTATTGCGGTTACAACTCTTAGAATCCTTGTGTTATCGTCAAACCGGTGCTCCAGGTAGTCCGGCAGGGTGATGGAGTCGCTTGCCATTTCAGTAAATCTTCTCAGGCGCCTGGCAACGAACTGCCAGTTGAGGTAAGCGCCTATTGAAAGCCCGATGGCTATCCAGATGCTGCTCATGCCGTCTGCGTAAAGCGCTCCGGGAAGCCCGAGCAAAAGCCAGCCGCTCATATCCGAGGCTCCTGCGCTTAAAGCCGCCACGCCCGGGCTAAGCCGCCTGCCCCCCAGAATGTAGTCCGCGAGGTTTTTTGTCCGGTAGTAGAAAAATATTCCGATTGACATCATCAACGCAAGGTAGATCAAAAAGGAAGTAAAAGTCGGTGTGTTCATTTGTCCTGCCCCCTTTCCGTGAACAGGGTTATGATGGATAAAACCACAACCAGCGTCATGGGGACGATCAGCCAGAACCATGTTGCCGCGGTCAGTGAAGCTTCCTGCATTTACAGACCTCCTTGGAATTTAGAGTTTAACGGAATCTAAAAAAAACTATTCCACCCAGTCGTCGCCTTTTTCAATAGGCGCAAAGCCTCTTCGCATTGTGTTTTCAGTGTTGTTGCGAGGGTCCATGAACTGGATCAGGTAATCAGGACCTCCGGATTTGGAGCCTATGCCCGAAAGCTTAAACCCGCCGAATGCATTTCTTTCCACCAGGGAGCCGGTAATGGAGCGGTTCAAGTACAGGTTGCCAACCCGGAAGTCCTTGCGTGCTTTCTGCAGGTGATCCGGGCTTCGGGAAAAAACGCCCCCGGTCAGGGCAAAACGTGTGGAATTGGCCCACTCAAGCGCCTGGTCAAAATCTTTTGCCTTCATGACAGACAAGACCGGCCCGAAGATTTCCTCCTGGGCAAGGCGATGTTCAGGCAGAATGTTCTCGATTATCGTAAGGGGCACGTAATAGCCGTTGCCCGGGGATTCAGCGTCCATGCTGACAAGGAGGTTGCCCTCCTGTTTTCCGATTTCAATATATTCTTTTATCTTTTCCTGGGCGCCGGCATCGATTACAGGCCCCATATAGTTTGCGGGGTTTTCCGCAGGGCCGATTTTTATGGACCTGGCCGCCTCTGTGAGCCTTTTTATGAATTTCTCGTAAATCGGCTCCACCACTATAACCCTGGAGCAGGCCGAACACTTCTGGCCCTGGTAGCCGAAGGCGGAATAGATAATGTCCACGACCGCATCGTCGAGGTCAGCGTCATCGTCTACAATCACCGCGTTTTTGCCGCCCATTTCCGCCACAACTGACTTTACAAAGTCCTGGCCGGGCTGAACCACTGCTGCCTTTTCAATGATGCGAAGCCCGACCTCCATTGAGCCGGTAAAAGCGATCATGCTGATGTCAGGGTGTTCCACTATGTAGTCGCCTATTACGCTGCCGCGTCCTGGCGTGTAGTTGAAAACCCCTGCCGGTATGCCGGCTTCCCTGTAGATACGGCACAACGTGTTTCCCACCACCGAGGACACGCCTGAGGGCTTATAAAGAACGCAGTTTCCCGCGACCATCGCGGCTGAGGTCATTCCGCAGCTTATTGCCAGTGGGAAATTCCAGGGGGCAAAAACAGCTGCAAGCCCCTTGGGCTGGTAGAAATAGTGGTTGAGCTCGCCCGGCGCCCTGCCCATGCGGCGAGGTGTGCCCAGCCGGATCATTTCGCGGGCGTAGTATTCCATAAAATCTATGGCCTCGGCCACATCTCCGTGGGCCTGGGCCCACTGCTTTCCGGTTTCCAGAACCTGGTAGGCGGAAAGTTCGTATATGTCGCGCCTTGCTATGTCTGATGCCTTAAACAGGTATTTTGCCCTGCCTTCTGCAGAAAGATCCCGCCACTTCGGGAAGGCTTCTTTTGCCGCATCAATTGCACTGTCAACTTCACTGATGCCGGCCTGGCATACGTGGCCTATTATTTCAGATGGATCAGCGGGGTTTACTGAGGCAAGTGTATCATCCGTGGCAACCTCTTTTCCGCCTATGTAAAGAGGATGCGTTTTTCCTGTTTTTTTGCGCACAGCCTTGATTGCCTCGGGAAAGGCATCGCGCTGTTCTTTTTTGGTGAAATCAACAAACGGGTGATTGTTAAAAGGGTCAGATGGCTTCAGCGGCTCAGGGTCCTGCGGCGGGCGCTTTCCCTTTTCGTATTCCTCCCTGACCGTCTCCTCGGGGTCTTTGAGAAGGGCTTCCATTTGCTCGCCTTCCACGAAGCTTTGCCTCAGAAATGACTCGTTTGCTGTATTTTCCAGGAGTCTGCGCACCAGGTAGGCCATGCCGGGAATAAGTTCCCCGTAAGGGCAGTAAAGGCGCACCCTGCCGGCTTCTTTTAAAAGGCCCTTTCGCACCGGTTCTGCCATGCCGTATAAAACCTGGAATTCATACCTGTCTTCCGGGACCTGGAGTTTTCCGGCCATTTCCTGTACCGCGGCCACGGACCTTATATTGTGCGACCCGCAGGCGAAATGGCATATGTCGTGATTTTCCAGGATCTTCAGGGCCTGTCTCTCAAATGCGGCATCGGTTTCAGCCTTGATTGTATAAACCGGTATTTCCCAGTTGGCCTGCTTGGCATAAATGGTTTCATAATCCCAGTATGCTCCCTTGACCAGGCGGATGGACACTGGCAGGTTCTGCTTTCTCGCCCAGGAAAGCAGCTGTTCAAGGTCGCGGTCCGTATCTTTGAGGTAGGACTGCAGAACAACCGTCAGGTATGGATAATCGCGGAATTCCGCCTCAGAGCGAAGCCTTTTGTATACCTCCAGGGTAATGTCCTTGAACTTGTATTGTTCTATATCAATGCACATGTGCGTCCCTGTCTCCACGGCCTTTCGCAGCACCGGCCTGAGCCTGTCGCTGATGGCGCTGACAGAGCCCTCGAAATCCGAGGGCCTTGCCTGGGAATAAAGGGCAGAGGGCTTGATGGATATGTTGACCAGGGGGGCATGGCCCCAGTCCAGATTGTTTTCGCTTTTTATAGGCTTCCAGCTGCCTTTTTCTTCAGCCAGTGCATCCATGAGCTCCAGGTAATTCTGCTGGTATTGAACCGCCTCGTCTTCGCTGACGGTTGCTTCTCCCAGGATGTCCACCGTAAAGGCGAAACCGTCTTTCCGGAGCTTGTTTAAGTTCTTGATGGCCTGGCCTGTGGTTTCGCCGATAATAAACTGCTTGGCCATGTTTTCAATATTGGCGCTTATGGTTTTGCCCATTACCCTGCCGGCAAGCCCTTTGCCGAAGCCGGCGCCCTTGGCGCCCCACTTGAGCACCGAGGGCACATCATGATCGCTTGATCCGAAATACTCCTTTATGTGGCGGGAAAGTGATTCTCCTGTATTGATATAAGGCAGCACGTCGACAAAGCGAAAAAGCTGGACCTTGAAATCTTCGTTTTTCATGGCCCAGTCCATGACTTTTCCCGTCCACCAGTCTTTGTTGAAAACCGAGGGCGCCTGTCCTGAAATGGTGCGGAAATACTGCCTGCCTTGTTCCTTGATCCTGGCATCCAGTTGCTTGTCTTTCATAAAATTATCTCCCGGAAAAAAGGGTTGTGTGAATAATAAGAAGTTATCGAAAAATCCGGCTTACCTGTGTCTGCGTCAGTCAGGGGTGGAAATGGATAAGCAGCCCGGCACCATTTGCTATCAGGCCGCGGAAAATAAATCAAAAGGCCGCCTTAAGCCCTGTAAGAATTCAGGCAACCAATATCAAAACTTTTTTTTTAATTGTCAATAGTAATTTCAGCTGCAGGGCAGTCATTCAAGCCTGCTTTAAAGGGCGTTTCATCTGTCCGCCCTTTGTCCGGCAGGCTCGCAGAAAAGCGCGAAATCTTGATGTTTTTTTAAAGTGCCGCTGAAAGTCTTTTGCGGACTTGCGTGCAGGCTGTTTTACGTTATGTTATTGGAAATAACCGGGAAAAAATCCCGTCAACATTTATTTCTCCGCCCTGCATGAGCGGACCGCGCCTACTGGAGGGAAAAGTGGGAAGTAAAAGCAGGCTATGCAAAAATGGGGCATGGGCGTGCATGGAGCTGCCGGTTATGAATTACTCCCGGGCACTTCTGATGCAGCAGCACCTGGTTTCCGCCAGGGCGGAAAGAACTTTGCATCAGGATGTCGTAATTTTTCTTCAGCATTTTCCGGTATTTACGCTGGGCAACCGGGGCGGCGCGGAGCATCTGCATGTTTCCGGCGAATTTCTGAAAGAACGGGGAATCGAAATTGTGGAAACCGGAAGGGGGGGAAGCATCACCTACCACGGCCCGGGGCAGCTGGTGGTTTATCCCATAGTGAATCTGGCCCGCAGCGGGTGGAAGGTCCCGGATTTTGTAAGAGCACTTGAAACAGTAATGATTTGCACCGCCCGCCGGTGGGGGCTGGAGGCACAAAGCGGGGATAGTCAACGCGGCGTCTGGGTAAACGGTCGCAAAATAGGAAGCGTGGGGCTGCGGGTCAGCAGGAGGATAAGTTTTCATGGTTTTGCTCTGAACGCAGACCTGGATCTGTCGCCTTTTTCATGGGTAACCCCGTGCGGGCTGTCCGGGGTTCAAATGACCTCCATTGCAGAGGAAACCGGTTTGCCGGTCCCGATCGATGAGGTCACACAGGCGGCAAAACAAAATTTCTCGCGGGTTTTCGGAGTAAGCCTGGAACCCGCGCCGGATTTCTTGTTCAAAGACTGGCAGGGGCAGGAAGAATCTCATTTTCATGAGTTCATAATACCCAGTGCGGACCTGCCTTATAGTGGATTGGGGCAAGCCTGATGGGCTTGTTTTCAAGAGCAGAACCGGCGTCAAGGTACTGGTATTAAAGGCTTTTCATCTGGACGTAAAGGACCTGGGATTTAATGACGGAGTGAAAGATTCAGGGCAGGGGGTTCTTCTATCCCACCTTCAGCTTCAGCATTTCGTCATCAAGGCTGTAGCGGTCCACATCTATTCTCCTG
>JBKHES010000084.1:0-9903 GCA_046540695.1 Desulfobacterales bacterium | reverse complement strand
AAGTTGTAGTATCTAACAGCCAACAGTTCCGGTGTCAAGATAAAAACGAGACAACGATTTTTTTAAAGGTCTGCTATTGCAGGCCTGCCGGTATCACCAGGTTTGCCCGGATTATGCGGCGGAATCGGCTCGAATGTATCACCGTCTTTGGCCTGCTTGTAAAGGGAGCTTCCTTCTTCGACCACAATTGATTTGTCTATTGCCTCGTCCATATGCTCCACCGGAAGAATCTCCATCTGCCGCATAATCGTGGCAGGGATTTCCTTTAAGTCCTTTTCGTTTTCAGCGGGTATAATTACCCTGCGGATGTCTGAGCGGTGTGCTGCAAGGATTTTCTCCTTGAGTCCGCCCACCGGCAGCACCCTGCCCCTTAGGGTTATCTCGCCTGTCATGGCTGTATCACGCCGCACCGGCAGCTTGGCAAGCGTTGAAACGATTGACGCGCACATGGCAATGCCAGCCGAGGGCCCGTCCTTTGGCGTGGCGCCTTCGGGTACGTGTATGTGGATGTCGAATTTTTCATAGAACTTCGGGTCTATGTTGAACTGCCCGGATCTGGATCGGACGTAGCTGATTGCCGCCCGGGCCGATTCCTTCATTACATCCCCGAGCTTTCCTGTTACGCTGAACTCTCCCTTGCCGGGCATGATTGCGCTTTCCACATAAAGCAGCTCGCCTCCGAACTGGGTCCAGGCAAGGCCGGTTACAATGCCCACCAGATCTTTTTCTTCCATCTGGCTTCGTCTGTACTGGACCGGGCCAAGGTATTTTTCCACTGAGCGGGAGTTAACGGTTACCGGCTTTTCAAGCCCCTGCTTTGCAACCCGCTTGGCGATTTTGCGGCAGATTGAAGCAATCTCTCGTTCCAGGTTCCGTACCCCGGCCTCCCGCGTGTAATTGCGGATTATCCTGTATGTTGCGTTCTTGGAAAACTTTACGTTCTCAGTGTCCAGGCCGTTTAAGCGGATCTGCTTTGGTGCTAGAAAAAGCCTTGCTATATTGTATTTCTCATATTCCGTATAGCCGGGCAGCCTGATTATCTCCATTCGGTCCTGCAGGGGGGCCGGAATATCAGGCAGCGTGTTGGCAGTGGTTATAAACAGAATATCAGACAGATCATAATCAAGATCCAGGTAATGGTCGTTGAATGCGTAGTTCTGTTCAGGATCCAGCACTTCCAGCAGGGCTGCCGAGGGATCGCCCCGGAAGTCCATGCTCATCTTGTCAACCTCATCGAGACAGAAAACAGGGTTATTGGCACCGGCCTTGCGCAGGCTCTGTATGATCTTGCCCGGCATTGCGCCGATATAGGTTCTTCTGTGCCCCCGGATTTCGGCCTCGTCGCGCACGCCTCCAAGGGACTGCCTGACAAATTCCCTGCCCGTAGCCCTTGCAACTGATCTTGCAACCGATGTTTTGCCCACTCCCGGAGGGCCCACCAGGCAAAGGATCGGTCCGCGTATTTTCTGCACCAGGGTCTGTACTGCCAGGTATTCCAGAATCCGCTCCTTGGGCCTTTCAAGGCCGTAGTGGTCCTCGTCGAGGATTTTTTCAGCCTCGTCGATGTCCCCGGATATTTCGCTTTTTTCGTACCACGGCAGGCTCAGTATCCAGTCAATGTAGTTGCGCGTGACCGTGGCTTCGGCAGACATCGGGGTCATCTTTTTGAGCTTTGAAAACTCGTGGCGGACCTTTTCTTCAGCCTCTTCCGGCAGTTCCTTGTTTTCTATGCGCTCTTCGAGTTCCTTTAACTCGTCATCCTCGGTTTCATCCTCTCCCATCTCCTTTTTGATGGCCCGGATCTGCTCGTTTAAGTAGTAATTCTTCTGGCTCTGCTCCATCTGCTTTTTGATCCGGTTCTTGATCTTCTGATCCGTCTTCAGGATGATGGTTTCCTGGTTGATCAGCTCAATCAGGTAAGTCAGGCGCTCTGACAGCGACTCGGTCTCGAGCAGCTTCTGGTTGTCGCGCGCCTTGAAAGAAAACTGGGACGCAGTTGTATAAAGAAGCTGAACCGGGTCGGTGATTGAAGAGATGTTTTCAATCGTATCCTTGGAGATGTTTTTGTTCTGCTCCGTATATTGCTCGAAGGCGTCTACAACATTGCGGATGTAGGCTTCGGATTCGGATTCATTTATTTCGGGTTCTTCCAGGATTTCAAGCTTGACCTTGAAAAAGCTGTCATTGGACTCAAACTCCACTATCCTTGCACGGTGCTTGCCTTCCACCACGGTCTTGACCGTGCCGTCGGGAAGGCGCAGCATCTGCAGCACCTTTGCCACCGTGCCTATCCTGTTGATGTCTTTTTGCTTTGGATGATCCTCTCCGGGGTTGGCCTGGGTGGCCAGGAATATATATTTGTCTTCCTTGTTCATGGCCTCGGACAAGGCGTTTATGGATTTTGTCCTGCCCACGAAAAGCGGCGAGACCATGAAAGGAAAAACAACTATATCTCGAAGAGGCAAGAGAGGCAGCGTGGCCTCCCTGCCGTCTGTTTCACTGTTGTGTTTGAATATTTTCGGCATGTTTATCATATGCAATCTTGAAAAAATTCCCTTTAATTTTTAACGGCCGATTATGCCTGTTTTTTGCTCTGTTGTTCGTAGAGCAGAATCGGCTCTTCCTTGTTTAAAACGACTTCTTCTCCCACCACGCATTCCTTGACTCCCGGAATTGACGGGAGCTTATACATGATATCGAGCATGGTGGATTCCAATATGGCCCGCAGTCCGCGTGCTCCCGCGTTGCGGTCCATGCTTTCCTTTGCTATTGCAGCAAGGGCGCTGTCTGTAAATCGCAGATTAACCCCCTCGAGTTCGAAGAGTTTTTTGAACTGCTTGATCAATGCGTTTTTCGGTTCAGTTAGAATCTTGATCAGTGCGTCCTCGTCAAGGTCCTCCAGGGTGCCCACAATGGGAAGACGTCCCACGAATTCCGGGATAAGGCCGAACTTGATAAGATCCTCGGTTTCCACCATCTTGAGAAGATCGCTCTGCGACCGGTCGCGGTGGCTTACAATATTTGCGCCGAACCCCATCATATGGGAGCCGAGCCTTTTTTCAATTATATTGCTCAGTCCCGTGAAAGTCCCTCCGCATATAAACAGGATGTTGCTGGTATCCACCTTGACAAAATCCTGCTGCGGGTGCTTGCGCCCGCCTTTTGGAGGAACGCTTGCAAGGGTGCCTTCTATTATCTTGAGCAGGGCCTGCTGAACCCCTTCGCCGGAGACATCCCGGGTGATTGAAGGGTTGTCAGACATCATGGCGATCTTGTCTATCTCGTCAATGTAGACAATGCCCCGCTGTGCCTTTTCAACGTCATAGTCCGCGTTTTGCAGCAGCGCAAGAATGATGTTTTCAACGTCCTCGCCCACGTAGCCGGCCTCAGTAAGACTTGTGGCATCCGCGATTGTAAAAGGGACGTTTAAAAATCTTGCCAGTGTCTGGGCAAGCAGGGTTTTGCCGCACCCGGTGGGTCCGATGAGCATGATATTGCTTTTGTGCAGTTCCACGTCATCGGTCGCAGCCTTGGATTCAAGCCGCTTGTAGTGGTTGTGCACCGCCACAGATAGCACCTTTTTGGCTTGATCCTGCTGTATTACGTATTCATCGAGCTGCTTTTTTATGTCCGAGGGCGCGAGAACGCGATCCGTGACATCGGTTTCCTTTATGTTTTCTTCTTCGATTATCTCGCTGCAGAGCTGTATGCATTCATCACATATATAAACCGCAGGCCCGGCAATAAGTTTTTTTACCTCCTGCTGGTTTTTACCGCAGAACGAGCAGAAGAGGTTGTCGTTGCCTTCTCCGCCCTGATAAGATGACATATAAGCCTCCTTAGTCGCCTATTTTTTCGAGATCGTTCCTGTTGGTTATAACATGGTCGACGATCCCGTATTCTGCTGCTTCAGCACCGGCCATGAAAAAGTCTCTGTCGGTGTCTGTTTCTATTCTTGAAAGGTCCCGGCCCGTGTGGTGGGCCAGTATTTCATTTAACCGTGCGCGCAGGCGGATTATTTCCTCTGCCTGGATCTTGATATCAGCGGCCTGCCCCTGCACTCCGCCAAGAGGCTGATGAATCAGTATCCTGGAGTTGGGCAGGCAGTAGCGTTTTTCGGCTGCACCTGCCGCCAGCAGGACAGCGCCCATCGATGATGCCTGGCCTATGCACACGGTTGCTATGTCGGGCTTTATGTATTGCATCGTGTCATATACTGCCAGCCCGGCAGTGACCGATCCACCGGGGGAGTTTACGTAGAAGTTTATGTCCTTGTCCGGATCCTCGGATTCGAGAAACAGCAACTGGGCTATGAGCAGATTTGCCACTTCATCTGAAACCGGTGTGCCCAGAAAAACTATCCGGTCTTTCAATAGCCGGGAGAAAATGTCATATGCCCTTTCTCCCTTGCTGGTTTGTTCAACTACCATTGGTATTAATGTCAAGGTCCTGTCCCTCCTTCGACCGGCTTGAGGCCCTGTAAGAGCCATAAATTTATATGATATTATATAATAGCGTATCGGCTTTTTTTCTGATTTATTTATTCCGCTTTATCATCCTGCTGACCGGATTCTGCCTCATCTCCGGTGTTTTCGGTTTCCGGTTCCACCTGGGTTATCTCCGCACAACTAATTATAAGATCGATGGCCTTTTTTTCAAGTAGGGCATGCCTGAACCCGTCGAACTTCTCGGGGTTCTGCCTGTAATAAGCCTTGATGGTGTCTTTGGGCTGGCCGGTGCTTTCAACGAGTTTGTCGTATTCAGCGTCCATCTCCTCGTCAGCGACTTCGAGCTCTTCCTGCTCTATGATTTTGCTCAAAAGAAGATGCCTGCGTACCTGCTGTTCTGCAAGGCCCCTGTACTCCTGTTCCATGTGCTCACGGGTTATCCCCAGCTGCTCCATGGAAAGACCGTTTTGCGCGAATTTCATCTCCGCATCCTTGATGATCCCGTCCATTTCATGCTGGACAAGGGTTTCAGGCACATCAAAGTCTTCGGGAATAAGCTGTTCAAATATCTGCTCATGCAGTTCCTGGTCTATCCGCCTCTGGTAGCCTTCATCAAGGTTTTTGCGGATTTCAGCCCTGAGATCCTCCAGGGTTTGGAAGTCTCCGAAGTTTTTGGCAAATTCATCATCCACCGCCGGCAGAACCTGCTCGCGCAGTTCCTTGAGGGCTATCCTGATTTCAACGTCCTGTCCTGCAAGCTGTTCATCCTCATGGTCTTCGGGAAAGCTTACTGTAATGGTTTTTTCCTGGCCCGGTGTCATGCCGATTATTGCATTGTCGAATTCTTCCGGTAACCCGGATGAACCGATCTGGAAAGCAGAATCCTCGGTAAAGGCGACAGGGTCAAAGGGCTGGCCGTCCTTGAACCCCTGATAGTCAACAGTTACATATTCCTTGTCTTGTGCAGGCCGCAGGGGATCCACCGGCTTGTATTCCGCCAGGTGCTGACGAAGCCTTTCTATCTGGGAATCAATTTCAGCCTCGTCCACGCTGTACATGGTTTTTCTCAGTTTCAGGCCCTTGAAGTCCACTTCCGGCATTTCCGGCTTGAGTTCCACCGTGGCTGCGTATTTATATGGACTTTCCGGATCCAGTTCCGGGGCATCAAGATCAGTGGTCTCGAGAACCGCCAGTTCGGATACCTTTATCGCGTCGGGAAAAGACTCCTGTATCAGGGAATTGGCCACGTCTGCATTCACATCCTTCTTAAAATGCCTTTCAAGCACGGAGCGCGGGGTCTTGCCGGGCCGGTATCCCTTTATCTTGGCTGTTTTTTTAAGCTGGCTGTAGGCCTCATCCAGTTTGCTGCTGACCTGTTCCTGCGGAATCTCAACATGCAGCTTTTTTTTGACATCGCTTACATCTTCTACTTTTACATCCATGACGTTCCTTTCCAGTATGTTCTGTAATTGCTTGCCCGCAAGGATTTTCGCGGGGAGAAATAGTTAAGGGTGGTGCGAGAGGGGAGACTCGAACTCCCACTCTTTTTCAAGAGCTGGATCCTAAGTCCAGTGCGTCTACCAATTCCGCCACTCTCGCAGATGTTTTTTTCTTTATTTCAGGCAATAAATCCGTTACAGGATTGATGACGTATCAGATTGCAAAAAGCGGAAAGAAGGCCATCAACTATTTGAGATTATACTGAAATTATTCAGATCGCCTTGGTAAAATAATATTAATTTCCTGGAGTGTCAAGGAAAATTGCGGAAAACAGGAATCAGGCGCCCGGCAAAAGCCGGGGTTTAAAGCTGTAGCCGGGGTGCGGCGGGTCTTCATATCTTTCCGGATTCGTAATGGTGTTTATGCTTTTCGGCCTCGCAGGCGGCAGGGCACCGTGGTGGTTGAACAGTTTGACTTGCACGAGCGGCAAAAGAGTGTTAGAAACAGCAAAAAAAGTCCGGACGGGGCGTAGCGCAGCCTGGCAGCGCGCCTGCTTTGGGAGCAGGAAGTCGCAGGTTCAAATCCTGCCGCCCCGACCACTGATCCCGCCCCCGCGTTTGCCGGAAGAATCCCTGGTATGAATGCTTGAATTTCCTTATTTTCACCCATCAGCGTTGTTTAGGGGCAGGCTTGCCTATGCGGAATCGCAGTTTTGATGCAGACAGGTCAGAAAAATTAAGACAGTTTTTCTGGTGTGCGGCAGCCGGTATTGCTCTGACCTGTTCATTCCCGGGTGCGGGTGCGGACTGGCTTGCATGGGTGGCTCTGGCGTTGCTCATGGCGGGGCTGCGAAGTGCTGCTCCCCGCCGTGCGTTTATGCTGGGCCTTACCGCGGGTTTTATACATTTTTTGACCCTGCTTTACTGGCTCGTGCCGACCATGCACAGCTACGCCCCCATGCCCCTTGCCCTGAGCGCAGGGGTGCTGGTGCTGCTGTCATTTTACCTTGCACTGTATATAGCTGTTTTTTCCGGTCTTGTTGCCTGGTGTTCATCTGGCAGAATGAGCCATCCCCTGTGGTGTATAATTATGGTGCCTGTATTCTGGGTGGGCCTTGAGTGGCTGCGGGGGAATTTGTTTTCCGGCTTTCCATGGGGGCTTCTCGGTTACAGCCAGTACTCCCGCCTGCACCTGATCCAGATAGCCGATATCCTGGGTGTATACGGGGTCTCGTTTCTGCTGGCTGCAGTGAATGGTTGTGTTTTTGTCTTGATCCTGGCGGCTGCCCGGCTCCGGTGGCACGGAAGGGTTGCCTCTGCAGGGAATGCTTTTTTTGCAGCCGCAGCTGCGGTTGTCCTGATTGCGGCAGTGCTGGGATACGGCTCCTGGCGGATAGAAAAGACAGACAGCCTTGCCGAAAATTCCGACAGAATGCGGGTTGCCGTTATCCAGGGCAATATAGAGCAGTCGCTTAAATGGGATGATGAGTTCCGCGAGAAAACCACCAGCAAGTATATCAGGCTGACTGCAAATGTCCTTGAAGAGTCTCCGGACCTTGTGGTCTGGCCCGAGACAGCACTTCCTTTTTATTTTTCCCGTGACAGGGAGCTCACCTTCCGGGTGCTCAATTCAGTCGAGCAGTCAGGAGCTTATCATCTGGTGGGAAGTCCTGCTTATGATTACGATAATGATGAACAGGGGGCTTTTTTATTCAACAGCGCCTATCTCATAGATCCTCACGGAAGCGCAGCAGACCGTTACGACAAGGTCCACCTGGTGCCGTTCGGGGAATACGTCCCGCTTCGCAGATGGCTGCCGTTTCTGGGAAAGATGGTTCCTCAGGCAGCAGACTTTTCAGCCGGGTCCACCGGCCAGGTGCTCGACATGGAAAAAGCCGATCTTGGGGTCCAGATCTGCTACGAGATGATCTTTCCTGAGCTTTCTGCAGCCATGACAAGGCAGGGCGGAGACCTTATCGTAAATATAACCAACGACGCCTGGTTCGGAAAAACAGCAGCCCCGGTCCAGCATTTTTCAATGGGCGTGTTCCGGGCCGTGGAAAACCGCAGGGCTTTTGTAAGGTCTGCAAATACGGGCATAAGCGGGTTTATAGATCCTTCCGGCAGGATAACCAGGGCGTCTGAAATTTTTGAAACACTGACCCTTGTACGCGATGTGGCCGTGATAAAGGCACCGCCCACTTTTTATTCCGCCAGAGGCGACTTGCTGCCCTGGGCATGTATGGCTGCAGGGGCTGGCTTTATCCTTGCCTGTCTTAGAAAAGGGTTGAGAATGAACCGGAATTGCTGATAAATAAGGTAAATGATCCGGAAGGGATTTTAAGCCCGGACCGGGCCATGACGCAAATTAAGCTATATATAAGGAGGTTTGTCGATGTCTGAAGAACTCAGATCGTCAATAAACGAGTTGTACCGGAAAATAGACCAGTTAAAGGGGTATCTTTGACCTGCCCGGTGCGGAAAAGCGGCTGGCGGAAATCGAGAGCATGATAACCGAGGAGGGCTTCTGGAACGACCCGGATCAGGCCGGCAGTGTCCTGCAGGAGCGCTCGAGGCTAAGCGAACGGATAGAGGGCTTCAGTGAGCTTTACAGGGAAATCGAGGATTGCGACACCCTGCTGCAGCTCGCGGAAGAAGAACAAGACGAGTCCTCGGTCAGTGAAGTCCGGAGGCAGGTGGAATCCTTGAAAAAAAAGGTGCATGCCTTTTCGGTTTCGCTGATGCTGAGCAGCGAAGATGACAACCGCAACGCCATTGTATCAATCAACGCGGGTGCGGGGGGCACAGAGGCCCAGGACTGGGCAGAGATGCTTTACCGCATGTATCACCGCTGGTGCGAGGAAAAAGGCTACAAGATTGAGGTGATGGATCTGCAGCCCGGTGATGAGGCGGGAATCAAGAGCGTCACCTTTACTGCAAGGGGAGACCGTTCATTCGGCTATCTCAAGGTTGAAACCGGGGTTCACCGCCTGGTGCGGATATCTCCCTTCAATGCAAGCGGCAAGCGCCATACCTCGTTTGCCTCAGTATTTGTCTATCCGGAGATAGAAGATGAAATCGTGGTGGACATAGATGACAAGGACTTAAGGATAGACACCTACCGTGCCAGCGGGGCGGGCGGTCAGCATGTAAACAAGACAAGCAGCGCGGTGCGCATAACCCATGAACCCACTGGCATCGTGGTGCAGTGCCAGCAGGAAAAATCCCAGATAAGAAACCGGGAACTGGCCATGAAGGTCCTGCGCGCAAGACTTTACCAGCTTGAAAAGCAAAAGCAGGACCAAAAGATGCAGGCCATCCATGATACCAAGGGCGAGATCGCGTGGGGCAACCAGATCCGATCATATGTGCTCCATCCCTATCAGATGGTAAAGGACCACAGGGTGAACATGGATATAGGCAATGTCAACGCCGTGCTCGACGGATGGATAGATCCTTTCATAGAGGCCGTGCTGCTTTCGGGCGTATCCGGCAGCCCGGCGCAGGTCAATGAACCCGCTTGACCTTATCGAAAAATATTACCCGCCCGGCAGCCTTGCCTACAGGGTGCTGATAAGACACTCCGGGCGTGTGGCAGGCGCGGCTGTAAAGGTTGCCGGCCGGGTGCCGCATCTTTTGCCTGATGCAGGTTTTATATGGGAAGCGGCCATGCTCCATGACATCGGGATTTTTTATACGTACTCCCCGGAAATAGGCTGTTTCGGCGAGCACCCTTATCTTAGCCACGGTTATCTGGGAAGGGCGCTGCTGGAGAAACACGGCCTGCCCGGGCACGCCCTGGTCTGCGAGCGCCATGTGGGCGCAGGCCTTGCTGCCGGAGATATCAAGAGACAGAACCTTGGTCTGCCAAACAGGGACATGCTTCCGGAAACCGTGGAAGAGCAGATAATCTGTTTTGCGGACTTGTTTTTTTCAAAGTCCCCGCCGCCGCGGGGCAGCAGGAGAAGCGCGGAAGAGGTGGCTGCATCGCTTGAGCGCTACGGCAGGGATAAGAC
>JBKHES010000083.1:0-10043 GCA_046540695.1 Desulfobacterales bacterium | reverse complement strand
TCAAGGTTTCCGTGGGCTTCTGACATGATGTTATCAGAGTACTGCCTTCGCTCTTCAGGGTGGCACACCGCGCAGTTCTCAGGGGTCACTACGGTGTATACGCGGCTGCCTGCGTGTTCAAAGCTGTCTGCGTGGTCATCCGGATTCAGGGTATGGCATTCAGCGCACCCTACCACTGAATCAGCAAGCTCTTCTGAAAGGTTTTCAAATGAAACCCGCCTGGCCAGTTCTGATTTTTCCCTGGCCTGCTTCGGGGTGGTCTTGGACATGCGGCTGTTTTTCCAGTCCGAGACAATCGCAGGTGTTGCCGATTCATGGCATCCGAGGCATTGGCGGCTCTTTTGGCTTATTTTTTCATTGTCCTGATCCGCGAAGGCCGCGGAGAAAAGCAAAACACCCATCAGGCCTGTAACTGCTGCCCCCAGCACCAGTCCTTTCATGGCAGTCTCCCTCTTGTTTAGGGTTTTAATGGATGAAATAATACCGGAAACAAAAACATGATTATAATAGCGCTTTTTTAGTAGCTTGTAAATTTGGTTTGCAGCAGTTGCGGGTGTAGGCAGGCGGACCGTTCCCTGATTTCTTCATTTAAGACGGCAAATCAGGGCAGGGTTCGGTATCGGGTTCGATGAACGACCCCGATACCGATTTTTAATTCAGTTTTTCAGGTTCCCTAAGGGCTTTTTTGAAAAAACGGTTACGAGACTTTAACCTGGACCTGGTTTTCCCACAGACCGTGTATGTTGCAGTAAATTGAGGCAATAAGGGTTCCGGGCTTGTTGAGCTTAAGCCTGGCGGTCACCTTTGGCTCAGTGTAAACAGGGCCCTTGTTTGCGCCTTCAACGCATTCGCCGTGGGCGTTGAACTCGTAGCTGCCCACTTCATAGGCGAACTTGTCGCTGTCAGGTTTGAAGTATACCCGGATCCAGCGTATATGGTGCTCGGTTGTGTTAGGGTGCCCGATTTCCTTGCCTATGGATACGTTGATGTCAAAAGGTTCGTCAGCCTTGACACTGTCAGGGCAATCAATTGCGGGCACGTGCTTTTCGTTTTTCCAGTCGCCGGTCTGAAAAAGTTCTCCAATTTTCATTGCAAAATCCTCCTTCTTGATTCGGGTTTTATAGAGTTTTCATTCCCCTCAGCCGGTTGTTTGTGCAAAATCCACAAACAACTTAGGATACAGGGAAAATCATATCAATCAGGAAAACACGGTATTTATGTACATAAAAACCCCTATCGCGCTCTACTGTATTTCTGCTTATGATACGGGCAGCCGTTTTTACCTGAGTGCTGAAAAAGTTTTCATGATCACTTCATTTAATGCGGGATGTATGTGCATGCCCGAGAGCAGAAGGCCGGGTCTTGCGCCTGCTGCCATGGCATTTACAACCTCCTGGATAACAATCGGGGCGTGCGGGCCTATAATGTGGAAGCCCAGCAGCTCAAGATTCTGCCTGTCCAGGATTATCTTTGCGAATCCGCGGTCTTCGCGAAGAGCCTCGCCCATTGCGCACTGGTCGTATCTGGCGGTTCCCACGAGGACCTCGCGTGACTTGCGTGCCTCGGCTTCTTTTAACCCCACGGATGCTATGGGCGGCCAGGTAAATATGGCCCTCGGGGCCGAGGAGTAATCAAATTTTTCCTTGTCCCCGCCCGTGGCGTTGGACCATGCAGTCGAGGCCTCCGAGTTTGCAACGTGGGTGAACATGGCGGTTCCGTTGGCATCTCCGAAGGCCCAAATTCCCTTTTTTGATGTTTCAAGGTATTCGTCGGTTTTTATAAAGCCGCGTTCGTCTGTTTCCACCCCTGTTTTTTCCACTAAAAGACGGTCCGCGTTTGACCTTCGCCCGGCAGCCACAAGAAGCTTTTCTGACGTGACGGTTTTGTGCTTGTCTGAGTCATTTGAGCTGAACCTGATTTCCACGCCGTTTCCGGCCCGGTCAATTCGGGACACTGTTGTGCCGGTTTCGATATTTATTCTGCCGGCCATGGCATTTGCGAGGGTCTCGGATATCTCCGGCTCTTCTGCCGGTACAAGCCGGTCATGACGCTGAAGTATGGTCACCTGCGTTCCCATGGCTGAAAAAAAGTGGGCGTATTCAGCCGCAATATATCCTCCGCCTATTATGGCCAGGCTTTCCGGAGCTTCTTCGAGGTCCAGCAGGGTGTCGCTGGTTAGATACCCGGTTTTATCCAGCCCGGGGATATCCGGTATTTCAGGCCTTGATCCGGAGGCGATGAAAAAGGTTTTTCCCCTGATTGTCTGTCCGTTTATCTCCATTGTCTTGTCATCTGTGAACCGGCCGAGTCCTTCATAATAGTCAAACCTGGTTTCGTTTTTAAGGCTCTGGTGTATCTGCTGGTGATCCGGGACCACTGACTTTTTCATGTCCGCCATGATTTTTTTGAAGTCAATGCCTGAAATTTCAGCCGATATACCGAACCGATCCGCCTCACGGATTTCCATGACGCGGTCTGCAGCAGCTATGAGCATTTTGGAGGGAATGCATCCAAGGTTTAGGCAGGTGCCCCCCGCCGGGCCCATGTCCACCAGCGCGGTGCGCAGGCCTGCATCGACAGCGTTTTCCACGGCCAGCATCCCCGATCCGGAGCCTATGACAATCACGTCGTATGCATCCGGGTCTTTTTCGGGCTTTTCCTTCCTGCTGAAAAGTTTTCCGGGGTTCAATTGTCCTCCTTTTACTGCCTTTTATCTGACTGACTACCTGCCTGAGTACATTAAAATACTGTCAACACCCCATGTATCCGAAAGCGCTGATCCCGTATAGATGAATTAAAACATAACGGCAGAGGATTTTTTTGCAAACCAGACAGCCAGGAGGTTTTACCATGCTTAAAGACCCAATGAATATTACGGGAAAAACAACAAAGTCCACTGATAACGAGCCTCTTTACGCAGAGATTGAACGGGAGGCAAGGGCCAGGAGTTCTGCGGAAAACAAGTTCAGAACAGGCAAGAAGAGCTATGATCCGGTTCAGCAGTACATGGCTGAAATAAGGAACCACGGCCTGATAACCCGTGATGAGGAACGCGAGCTTTCCCGCAGAATACAGCAAGACGATGACGACGATGCGGCTTACAAGCTTGTGGTCTCCAACCTGCGTCTCGTGGTAAAAATCGCACTTAAATTCCAGCGTTTCTGGAACCGCAATCTCCTGGACCTCATCCAGGAAGGCAACGTCGGGCTTATGCAGGCTGTCAGGAAATACGACCCTGACAGAAACGTAAAATTTTCCTACTACGCCTCTTTCTGGATCAAGGCGTATATACTTAAATACATGCAGGACAACTGGCGGATGGTAAAGGTTGTTACAACCGAGGGCCAGCGAAAGCTGTTCTACAGGCTCAAGCAGGAGCGGAGAAAGCTTTCCGCAATGGGCATTGAGCCAGACTCCAGGCAGTTGTCAGAGCAGTGCGGAGTGGAGGAAAAAGACATAGTTGACATGGATCAGCGACTTCAGAACAGGGATATTTCCCTTGACGCTCCGTTAAACGAGGATTCTGACACGGACTGGGTGGATTTTCTCAGGGTGGATGATGAAAAATCAGTTGAGGAAAATTTTTCCGACAGGGAGGTAGACGGCCTTGTGAACAACAAGGTATTAGAGTTCCGCGGAAAAATACCCCACAGGGAGCGCGAAATACTTGATCTGAGAATTTATTCCGACTCGCCCATGACCCTTCAGTCACTGGGTGACCGTTTGAGGCTGTCGCGCGAAAGGGTCAGGCAGCTTGAAAAACAGATCGTGGACGATCTCAAGCTTTACCTGTCAAATGAGATCCACGATTTCGAGGAGTTCGCGGAATACGCGCGCTCCGCCTAGCAAAAATCCGAACCCGCAATTTCATCGGCCGCCGCATGCTGTTTATATTGACATGCGGCGGTTTTTTTTATAATCATATTGAATATGGAGACCAAAAAGATAGTAATTGTCGAGGATCACCAGTTGTTCCGCGAGGGCCTCAAAGCCATGCTCGACAGCAGAAAAGACCTCGAGGTGGCAGGAGAGGCAGAAGACGGCATGGAAGCAATCGACCTGATCCGTGAAAACCCCCCGGATCTTCTTTTGCTGGATCTTTCCATGCCCCGTCTCGGGGGTATAAGCGTTATAAATGAAGTAAAGCGTATGCATCCGGAAGTCGCGGTGCTGGCCCTGACAATCCATGAATCCGACCAGTATGTTCTTGAAGCCTTTAATGCAGGGGCCAACGGCTACTGCATCAAGGACGCCAGCCGGGAGGAGCTGTTGGTGGCTATTAACAGCGTCTTAAAAGGCAGGACCTATATAAGCCCGGGAATTGCAGAAAATGTAATGGAAGGCTATATAGAGGGCCGCAAGCGGATGAAGACCCGATCTGCATGGGACAGCATCACCCAGCGTGAACGCGAAGTGCTAAAGATGCTGGGCGAGGGCTATATGAACAAGGAAATCGCCGATATGCTGCATATCAGCGTCAAGACGGTTGAAAAACACCGGGCCAATATAATGAGCAAGCTGGATCTTCACAGTGCCGCAGCACTGACCTCTTTTGCCATTGAGCAGGGGCTGGTGCAGAAATCAGGGTAGTTTCATGACCGATCACTGCAGTAAGTACCGGGAAAGCTCACGCTTAGCTTTGTTCCCTGCCCCGGGGAGGATTCAATCAAAAAGTCTCCTCCGCATACCTTGGCCCTCTCCCGCATCCCCTGTATACCGTGTCCGCTCATGGGGTCATTTGAATTAAGGCGGTTCTGTGGATCAAACCCGGATCCGTCATCTGTTATTTCAAGCTCTAAGCGGTCGCTTCTTTTCTGCAGGGACAGAATTATTGTTTCCGGGCGGCCGTGCTTTGCAGCATTGTTCATTGCTTCCTGCATTATGCGGTAGATGACTATCTTGAGCGGTTCCTCGAGGTCCTCTTCTTTAATCTTTATTTTTTCCACGATCCTGATGTCCTTGTAGAAGGAGTTGAACTCCCTGCAGAACCAGGCAATGGTTGCCAGCAGTCCGAGATCGTCGAGTATGGTTGGCCTCAGGGTGGCTGAAATGCGCTTGGTCTCCTTTATTGTTCCCGTCAGATAAGAGACTATGTTTTCCAGCGACATAACCTTGTCAGGCGGATCAGGGGGCATCTGGGAGAGCTTTTCCTCCAGGGCGAACTTGATTGCAGCCAGGCTTGCCCCCAGGCTGTCGTGGAGCTCCTTGGCTATTTTCTGCCGGTCTGATTCCAGAGTTTCCAGCATGCGAAGGGAAAGGCTGCGCAACTCCCGGGTTCTTTCCTCCACACGCTTTTCAAGTTCATCTCGCGCCCTGCGCAGTTCCAGTCTTTCACGCTTGCGCTGGGTTATGTCGTGGAATACTCCCACTGCCCCGGTGATTTTTCCCTCAGGATTGCGGATCGGGGCAGTGTTGACAAGAATGTGCCTGTCTTCATTGCCCGGGCTGCAGGTGGTCAGTTCATGATCCACGATCATTTCTCCCTGAAACACGGATCGCGCCAATGGAAGGTCCACGGGATCGTAAGGAGTACCTTCAGGAGTATCTTCCGGCCGGGTTTCCGCCGCCCGGGGGAGGTCAGCTTCGGAGGATTGCCTGTAAAGGCGCCTTGCTGCGGGATTGCTCATTACCACGCTGCACTCCTCGTCCACCACCACGATGGCTTCCGGGGCATTGCTGATGACTGCCTGCAGGGCCGTGCGCTCTGTTTCAAGCTGGTCGAGCAGCCTGTTGCGCTCACTTTCGTTTCTGGCCACTGTCACAGCCCCTGCGATACGGTTGTCTCTCATTAGGGGAACTGCGTTGAATTCATAGATGGCGGTTGAACCCGTTGAATCCCTGCGCAGATAGGTTTCCCCTTTTACCGTCTGGCCGGCAAGCGCCCGGCGGCAGGGAAGATTTTCAAACGTTACCCTGCGTTCGTCTGGATAGAGAAGCGATTTCCGGCTGGCAAACTCCTCTCCGCTCATTCCCACGGGGTCGAATCCGAGCATCTCAAGTGCGGCAGGGTTTGCAATGACCGGAGCGCCGGTTTTGTCGTAGACGATTACAGCCTCTGCAAGCGCGGAAAAAACCTGGTCCATTTCCATGTTCATGTGATCAGGCAGACGGGAGGCCTGAAAACGCTCAAGGCCGATTGAAGCAAAGGACGCAAGTTCTGAGAGCAGTTCTTCGTCCTGCGGGCTGAATCGCGCTTTATCCGGATCCCAGGCCATTAGAAACCCGCGGGTATCTTTTTGCCTGTCCTGTATACGTGCAAAAAACGTTGCACCGGAGGCTTCATTTTCCCTGCCCGCCGCAGGGGATATCGTATTGACTGTTGCAGTATCAAGAAGCCGCACTTTTTCCTGGTTTTCCAGCAGCTGCAGGAAAGGCCGGTATTCAAAAATTTCCGCGGCCTTTGCAAGGGTCGACCATAGCCGGCCTTCAGGCAGATTATTGGAAGTATGGTATTTAAGGATCCTGCGGTTTTTCTCCTGGAAGTCGGGTATTTTGCAGAATGCGGAAACACGGCACCCCGTTAGCATGCAGGCTGAATCAAGGGTTTTTTCCAGGAGAAAATCAACGCTGTCTGCCGCAAGTATTTTTTTGGAGGCATTAATCAGGCCGTGGAGTTTTTCGGGGTCCTGCGTTCGTCGGGATTTGCCGGGTTGGTTTCCGCCGGCTTCCGGCAGATGAAAGGAAAGGCAGGAAACCAACCCGTTTCCGTCCCTGTGCACCATTACCCTGTCAAATCCTGGTCGGTTTTCCGAGATCGCATTAAGCAGCAGGTCTTTTCCGCCCGGGGCTTCCATTGTTATCCCCAGGATTTCGCCGGCTATGCGGCCGAGATACAGCAGGTTTCCTTCCGGATCTGTAACTGCTGCAAGATCGCCTGCGTTTTGAGTAACAGTGTCAACTATATCGCGCATTTCCGTCCGTAACATGTAAGTGATTACCCTGTTACCTGAAAATATAATTCTTTTTCCACGGATCGCGAATATTTGTTTTGAGATCCGACAGCGCCTTATAAAGGGCTCCGCAGGAAAGCTCGGCACAGTGATGGGATTCTTCCGGAAGGGTCTGGAGGTGGTTTATGATATCTTCCGGGGTCAGGGTCCAGGCCCTGCCGGTTGTTTTCCCCCTGACCATATGAGCTATGGTGTTTGCACACGCCCTGGTATTTATGCAGCCTTCTATCCGGAATCCGATTTCCGTTATAATGTCGTTGTCAGCGCATAAAAATACCTCCACTGTGTCGCCGCAGTCCCCGGTGTTTTTACCCCATCCGTCCGGGCTTTCCGGTACTTCAAAATACTGTGCAGACAGTGCCATTTCCAGGTACTGCTCGGAGTGGTCCTGGAAGAAATCGAATTTCTTTTCCATTTTTAATGTCCGTTTTTTAAGTTTGCTTACTGGTGAATGTTCAAAAGCTTATTTATATTAATGAGTGGCTGTTTGTCAAATTGTCAGAGGCCGGCCTGGTATTTTCATTGAGGGCAAAAGAGGCCAATGAATCCTTGCCCCGTTCGGTTAGGCCGGAAAACGGAATTTGATAACGATACGGGTTTCGGGAAAAGCAGGTTTTATTTTTGCAGAAAGCCCTTGTGGCGCATGGGCCGGTAAAGGCTGAAAGGGAAGGCGGCAGGCCGCATTCATACGGCAATGCTGCCTGCACTTATGATTTGCGGACTACTCGCTATTTTCAGTTTTTCTTGTATGGCACTGGCCGCACTGGACAGGCCCCTTTTTTTCCTCCTGGTGGCAGTTTTTGCACTGAAGGTGATAAACCCTTATCAGCTCCAGCCTGTCATTTTTTCCTTCATAATGGCAGTCTGAACATTCCATGCCTATGGAGTCCTGGTCGTCGAGTTTTTTGCCGTCTTCATAGTAGTGATGGCATGTGTTGCAGGATTCTATTCCCGCGGCTTCATTGTGTTCATCATGGTTAAAGGAAACGGCCGGCCTTGTGCGCTGCCCGTCAAACGCGCTGTCTTCAACACTGGTGATATAGCCCTGGGCCCATACGGCAGCAGCGGTCAAAAACAGGCAGGCAAGCACCGGCAAAAGAATTTTTTTTCTGAAAACTGCCATGATCGTCCTATTCTTTTTTTATGCATTCGTAGAGAATATCGCTTAGGAACTTGAGCTCCAGGCCGAGTTCGTGTGCGTGGATTATATCCTCGAGGCCGCCGTGGCAGTTGTGGCACGGCGCTATCACCACCTCGGCACCCTTTTCCTTTGCAGCGAGAAGCTGATCGGCTTTTACGCTGTTGCTTTGAACCCGCTTGTTTTTGAAGGGAGGCCCGCAGTTTATCACGCCGCCTCCTGCGCCGCAGCAGAAGTTGTGCTCCCGGTTGGGTTCCATCTCGATGAAGGTTTTGCAGGACCGGTTTATGACTTCTCTTGCAGTCTCGTGCAGCCCGCGGCCCCGTACAATGTTGCATGGATCGTGGAATGTGACCGGGCGCTCAAATTTCTGCTCGATTTCAATCCTGCCTTCTTCGAGCAGCTCTTGATAGAAAGCGATTGCGTGGATCATCGGCAGCGGCGGCATTTTCCAGCCCAGCAGCCTGTTGCCCACGTCGTAGACAGAGCGGAAGGCGTGCCCGCATTCGCCCATTACTATCCGCTTGGTTTTAAGGTCTGTGGCTGCCTCGAAATGAACCTTTTTCAGGCGGGCGGTAATTTCCATGTCCCCGGTGTACATGCACATGTCGCTGTTGTCCCACCCGGGGGCAGAAGGCATTGTCCAGCTCGCCCCGGCCGCATGCATGATCACGGCCATCTGGTATATCAGCTGTGCCCGGAATTTGGGCTCGGGCCCGATGACTGAATAAAAGATATCCGCACCCTCGCTGTCAATGGGTATGCGCAGGTCCGGGATCTCGTCGCGTGCCTCTTCTTCCTGCCACTGGAGGGTGTCTATCCATTCATCGTCTCTTACCCACATCTGGTTCATGGTGGCGGAATGGCTGTGGGCGGTATCCTGTATATACTGAGGCACCACTCCGAGCAGATGGCAGGCTCGCCTTACAAAAAGCATCATGTAGGATACATCTATTCCAAAGGGGCAATAGAGCTGGCATCTGCGGCACAGGTTGCATTCGGTAAACGCGATTTCACAGGCTTTTTTCATGAAATCAGGGCTCACCTGCCCCTTTTTTGCCAGTATTTCCGACATGGTCTGCTTGACCTTGCCCGCAGGTGAAAACCGGGGATTACGGTCATTGGACAGATAGTGGTGGCAGGCTTCGCTGCAGAGTCCGCAGCGAACGCAGGCGTTGATATAGGCTGAAAGACGGGCGCCGCCCTCGGTTTCTATAAGCTTGTTTATAACTGAAGAAATTTTTTCACGGCTCAGCCGGGCTGCGCCCTGCTCGATGCCGGTGTCATGGATCTGTTCGTAAGCCGTATTGCGCTGTGATTCGTCTTGTTTTTTCATTGTATGGCCATTGAGTCCTTAAAGATTACTTTATTTTTTTACCAGTCCCTGGCGTTTCTCACACCCCCGAACTCTGAGCCGGCGTATCCCCTTGTAAAGGCAAACAGAGACATGTGGAAAAGCCGGGTAAACGGCAGGCAGATAAGCATGAGTTCTCCGCTGAGCATATGGATAATGCCCGCTGTTTCAAAGCCGTACCATTGATGATAGGTCCAGAATCCCGAGACAAAGGGTGCTGCAACAATAAGCAGAAGAATGTAGTCGCCGGGCGTGCTCAGATACCTGACGTCATGTTTGAAGATCCGCCTCATAAGAAAAAATATGCATCCCAGTATGACCGCGGCGGTCATGACATCCGCTGCCGCATCCGGCAGGTGCCACCATCCGGTTCCCCAGGATTCAGCAAACAGGATCACGTGCCCGGCTGCGAAAAGCGGAGTGATGATAAGGCATATATGGAATATGAATGTTACGGTTGTCATGACGGGGTTTAAACGCATGTTTTTGCTGGCAAAGGGCACTATCCAGTGCAGAATCGATCGAAGGGCGTAATAAAGGCTGAAGTAATTATAAACCGCCGCGTCTTTTTTCCTGGTGGTGACTGCCAGCATAATAAGCC
>JBKHES010000082.1:0-10114 GCA_046540695.1 Desulfobacterales bacterium | reverse complement strand
CATCAATCTTGGATGACGCAACCGATCTCACGAATGAAGGTGCTTACTTACAAGGAGAGTCCTCCCATGGCCATCAGCCAGGAACTTCTCGACATACTTGTATGCCCCAAGTGCAAGGGCGGCATATATTTAAATGAAAGCAAAGACGGGCTGATCTGCGAAAACTGCAGGCTTGTCTACGAAATCCGCGACGATATTCCGGTTATGCTCATTGATGAAGCAAAGCCATTAGAACATTGATTCATGAGTCTGCCGGCCTCAGCCGAACCCGCAAAGCTGGTAATAGGCGCTTTCACAGCCGAGCCCCGTCTGATTGCACCTGTTGCGGACAGGCTTACTGAAAAATTCGGCGATATCGACCTGGCAAGCAGATGGCTCAGGTTTGATTACACGGATTACTATGAACCGGAGATGGGATCCGGCCTGCTGCGCCGCATGATGGCATTCAAGCCCCTGGTCGCCCAGGACGCGCTGGCAGGTATCAAGCACGAAACCAACGCAATAGAAAAAGAGTTTGCTGCAGGAAAAAAACGCAGGGTAAACATAGACCCGGGATATCTGCTGCGGGAAAGGTTCGTGCTTGCCACGGCAAAAAACTTCTCCCACCGCATCTATATCGGCAGTGGGATTTACGCGGATTTGACGCTCGTATACAGCAAGGGGGATTTCCGCACCCTTCCCTGGACATATCCCGACTATGCCTCAGGGGACATGCTCGGGTTTCTGCACAGGGTACGCAGCAAATATGTTTTTGACCTGAAAAGCTTAAAAGACGGCAGCCATGATTAAAAGCATGACCGCTTTTGCCGGCGCTGAAAAATCGGAACAGGGAATAAGCGCGGCAGTTGAAATCCGCGGCTTAAACAGCAGGTACCTGGATCTGTCAGTCCGGGTGCCCCCCTCGTATTCAGGCCTGGAAGATTTTATTAAACAGGCAGTAAGCGGCAGAATATTCAGGGGCCGCATAGAGATAAGAACCACCATAAGGGAAACTGAAAATGAAACAAGGGGATTTGCCGTAAACAAGCCCCTTGCAGAGGCTTATTACAACGCCCTGGAGCAGTTAAGAAACCATCTTGACATACGGGAGCCTGCAGGACTGTCTCACCTTGTCAATGCTGCCGGAATAATTGAAACGGTTGAAAACGAAAAGAACCTGGACGCGGTTCGCGATATTCTTGGCCGGGTTCTTGACGAGGCCCTTGAATCATTCGACGCCATGCGCAAAGACGAAGGCCGCGCCATGGCGCAGGACCTTTACCGGAGGCTTGATTTTATAGAACAATGCATTGAAAGAATCGACACCCTCAGGCAGGGGCAACTCGAATACTACCAGGAGCGCTTGAAAAGACGTGTCAAAGAACTCACACAGGGCGGCACCGAGCCGGATCAGTCACGTATCGCCCAGGAAGCCGCCCTGCTGGCGGATAAAAGCGACATCTCCGAGGAAATAACCAGGGCCGTAAGCCATGCCCGGCAGTTCAGACAGATCATGGAGTCACAGGATGCGGCAGGCAAGCCGCTTAATTTCCTTCTCCAGGAGTTCGGCAGGGAATTTAACACCATGGGAACAAAAGCTGCCAATGCTGATATCTCGCATGCGGTTGTATCTGCAAAAACAGAGCTTGAAAAACTCCGGGAGCAGGTACAGAATATTGAATAAACGGACTTTTTGAACAGAACCACTCTCAGGAGCCTTACATGGACTACAATTTGTTAAACATCGGTTTCGGCGGCACAATCGTGGCTGAAGAAGTAATCGCAATTCTCTCGCCCAATTCCGCTCCCATGAAACGCCTCAAAGACGACGCAAAAGACGAAAACAGGCTCATTGACGCCACCCACGGACGCAGGACCCGGTCGATAATAATTACCAGGACCAATCATATCGTGCTTTCCGCCATGCAGGCTGAAACCATTTCCCAAAGGTTTACTGCGCTCAAGGAAAAACAAAAAGCAAAACTCAAATCATAGCAGCCCGGCATGAACAAAAAACATGCACAAAAAGGACGCCTGTTTATCCTGTCCGCTCCCTCGGGTACCGGAAAGACAACACTGTGCCGCAGGATTCTTTCAGCCTTTCCGGACATGAGCTATTCTGTTTCCTACACCACCAGGGAGCCCCGGGACGGTGAAAAGGAAGGAAGGGAGTATCATTTCATCTCAGCGGAAAAATTCGAGCAGATGATCCGTGAAGGCAGGTGGGCTGAATGGGCCGTGGTGCACGGAAACTACTACGGGACATCCGCAGACCTGCTCGAGCGTGATCTTGCCGCGGGACACGACGTGCTGCTGGACATTGACGTGAACGGAGCCGGCCAGATAATAAAACGCTTTCCTGAAAGCGTAACCATTTTCATCATGCCCCCTTCAATTGAAGCTTTAAGGCACCGGCTTGAAAAACGAAGCAGCGAGCCGCCCGGGGTGATTGAAAAAAGACTCAGGGCGGCAAAAGAAGAAATGGCTCACAGGCACGACTACAGGCATTTGATAGTAAACGACAGCCTTGAAGAGGCTGCGCAAAAACTTGAGGACCTGATAAGACAATATCGGGCATCAAGTGTTTGCGCTGCACAGCAGTGCTCAACAAACACGGGTCGGTCTTGAGTACCCGCGATATTTCAAAAACAGAGATGCTCTCAGGTATCCACCCGGTTGCCGAAGCCCTGGCCGCAGGCAGGAGAAGGATACACAGGGTTTACATCAGCAGCGCCAAACCCGCAAAGCGGGTTTCAAAAATCGCGGAACGCGCCCGCAGGCTCGATATTCCAGTATCCTCAGCCGCGCGCGAAGAAATCCGGAAAATGACAAAAAATCAGCACCACCAGGATATTGCCGCCAGCACGGGCGCGTTTCCTCTGTCGGATTTCAACTCCATGCTCGAAGCCGGGAAAAAAGACGCGTCAGGATCTTTTTTCCTTGTAATAGACAGCCTCCTTGACCCCCAGAACCTCGGGGCTATCGTGCGTACTTCCATGTGCACCGGCGTAACCGGAATTATAATTCCCAGGGACCGATCAGCAGCACCAACGCCCACCGTATCCAGGGCCTCGGCAGGAGCCCTGGAGCACGCCCGGCTCTGCATTGTCACCAATCTTGCCAATACCATGAAAGAGTTGAAAAAAAATAATTTCTGGACTATCGGTCTGGACCAGAAAGCAACGCTGCCTATATTTAAATCAGACATGACAGGCGACCTGGCCCTTGTAATCGGAGGAGAGGACACAGGTATCCGCCCGCTGGTACAGAGGCACTGCGATTTTATGTGTCGTATTCCGCAAACAGGGCCAATAGGATCGCTAAACGCTTCCGTTGCCGGAGCAATGGCCATGTATGAGGCCATGCGCCAGCGAATCAAGTAAAGGAAAAAAACAGAAAGGACCAGGATAAAATGAGCAGTGCGGAAAAAATAACAAGGGACTCTAACGGCAGTCTGGTTGTGCCGGACAAGGTTATTATTCCTTTTATAGAAGGAGACGGAATCGGGCCGGACATCTGGTATGCAACCAGGATAGTCATTGACGGAGCTGTTGAAAACATTTACGGCGGAAGCAGAAAAATCGAGTGGATGGAGGTCCCTGCAGGTGAAAAGGGATACGAGCGGACCGGCCAATGGCTGCCGGAGCAATCCCTGCAAACAATCAAAGAGCACGTTGCAGCCATAAAAGGGCCGCTTACCACGCCTGTGGGAAAAGGCATCCGCAGCTTAAACGTCTCCATCAGGCAGGCCCTGGATCTTTATGCCTGCGTGCGGCCCGTAAAATACGTACAGGGAGTCCCGAGCCCCATGAAAAGGCCTGAAAAAATAAACATGGTGGTGTTCAGGGAAAACACGGAAGATGTTTATGCCGGCATAGAATGGGAGTCGGGAACCCCTGAGGCTGAAAAGGTTGCTGATTTTTTAAGAAACGAGATGAAGGCTGATCTGCCTGAAAAGGCAGGCATAGGAATAAAGCCCATAAGCGAGAAAAACACGAGGCGGCTGGTTGCAAGGGCAATCGAATATGCCATTGACAAGGGCTATCCCAGCGTGACCCTTATGCACAAGGGAAACATAATGAAATTCACCGAGGGCGCCTTCAGCACCTGGGGCTACAAGGAGGCAAAAGAGAACTTCCCGGATTCAGTCATAACCGAAGACGAGCTTTACACAAAATACGACGGCCGGGCACCGGAGGCAAAGACAGTCATCAAGGACCGGATCGCGGACATGCTGTTTCAGCAGGTGCTTTTGCGGCCTGAGGAATTCGGGGTTATTGCAACCCCCAACCTGAACGGGGACTACATATCAGACGCACTGGCAGCCCAGGCAGGGGGGCTGGGCATGGCCCCCGGGGCCAACATAGGTGATGAATGCGCGGTGTTTGAGGCAACCCATGGAACCGCCCCCAAATATGCAGGCCTTGACAAGGTCAATCCCGGTTCCCTGATACTGTCAGGGGCCATGATGCTTGACTACCTGGGCTGGAACGAGGCCTCTGAGCTGATAAGGGACAGTCTCGGAAAAACAGTGAAATCCGGAAACGTCACCTATGATCTTGCAAGACAGATCGAAGGCAGCAAAACCGTGAGCTGCTCTGAATTCGCAAAGGCAATCGTGGAGTCCATGGGCCGTCACGGAAATGATTCGTAAGGCAGCCGCCGGGCTGGGCAGGTCAATTTCGGATGCCCTTTTTCCTCCTGTATGCTTCGCTTGCGGCGCCTTCATACAAAAAGACACTGAAACTGGCGGGCCGGATCCAGACAAGCTTGCCCGGCTTTCCCCTGAAAAAGCATTCAGGCATGTAATGAAGGACTGCCTCTGTTCTTTCTGCATTGAGGATTTCACGGCAGTGCAATCCCCATGGTGCACCAGGTGCGGTGAACCTTTTAAAAGCAGCGCAGATCAGGGGCATCTTTGCGGGGACTGTATAACCCGCAAAAAGCATTTTTCACTCGCACGCGCATGCTCGGTATACCAGGGCTCTGTCTTAAACCTGCTCCACGCCTACAAGTACACCGGCAGAACCGGGCTGGCAAAACCGCTGGGACTACTGCTTTTTACTTCCTTTATCAGGCACTTTTCAGAAATGGATATAGACACTGCGCTGGCGGTGCCGCTGCACGAAAAGCGCCTCAGAAGCCGCGGCTACAACCAGTCCCTGCTCATGATACTCAACTGGCCGGAGATTGCACAAAAATGCGGCATGCATGAATATGCCAACATCGCCATTGATACCCGAACCCTTGTAAGGCGGAAAAACACTGCCACTCAGACCGGCCTGGAGCGCAGCAGGCGCATGAAAAACATTAAAAACGCATTTGCGGTCAGATGCCCTGAGAGAATAAAAGACAGACACTTGCTGCTTGTGGATGATGTTTTCACCACAGGCTCCACCGTGGAGGAATGCGCGCGCATGCTCGATAATGCAGGCGCTGCAGGAGTATACGTGCTGACACTTGCGCGGGCGGTCTAAAGAGTTTATGCTTGTGCTTGTGCTTGTGCTTGAATTTTTGACATCAGATTATCAGACTCACGGAAAGTTTTTCTTATAAATGTTTCTGAGCCACAAAAACAGACTGGTTTATGCTGGTTTTTCAAATCTTGCGGCACTGCCCGGCGTCTTTCACGGGATATTCACCCGCGGGCAGACAGGCCCGGGGGCCGGCCCGGATCAGGACGTGGGCGCAAGCAGCAGCCGCGGCAGGGCTGAAATACAAGCATCAAGACATGCCGTGAAAAAATGCACCGGAGCCTCGGACCTGATTTTTTTAAACCAGGTCCACGGGGCGCGGGTTTCAGTGATAAACACGCCGGATGATGCAAGATCAGCAGCCCGCAGTCCTGCAGCCGCGGATGCGGTTATCTCCGGGGTACCCGGTGCGGGGCTAGTCATCCAGACTGCGGACTGCCAGCCTGTTATGCTCTTTGATCCTAAAAGACATGCTGCCGCAAACATCCATTCAGGATGGCGCGGCAGCATTGCAGACGTCACAGGCGCCTGTGTCAAAGCCATGCATAAAAATTTCGGCACCGACCCCGCTGACCTGTTTGCAGGCATAGGGCCTTCTTTGGGGCCCTGCTGTGCCGAGTTTGTAAATTACCGGGATGAAATTCCGGAAGCATTCTGGGGATACAGGGATCAAAAAAGCCGGTTTAATTTCTGGCGGATAACCATTGACCAGTTAAAAGCCTCAGGAGTCAGGGAAGAAAATATCGAGACCTCAGGTATATGCACCAGGTGCAACCCGCATCTTTTTTTCTCCTACCGGGCAGAGGGCACCTCAAAACGATCCGCAGCCGTTATAGTACTTACAGGAAACGAGCCATGACCCTGCAGCAGACCGTACAGATAATCTCCAACACCACGGTTTCAGAAGGTTACTTCAAAATCCGCGTCGCCTGCGGTTTTAACTACAAAGACTCCGTGCCGGGCCAGTTTGTAACACTTCGCCTTCCAGGCAGGACCGAGCCCCTGCTTCGGCGGCCCTTTTCCATAAACCGTCTGATGGCAGGCGTCAATAATGAGAACCTGCAAATGGACATCCTCTACAGGGTGGTGGGAGGATTTACCCGGCAGCTCTCGGAAATGGAACCTGGTGATTCAATTGACATGCTCGGGCCTGTGGGCCGGGGATTTACAGTTAAGCGCCACAGCCGGAAGGTTGCCCTGGCTGCAGGCGGAATCGGGGTTGCGCCCCTGGTTTTTCTGGCTGAAAGGCTCAGGCAGGCAGGCACGGACATGGATCTTGTAACTGTATTTTTAGGAGGGCGTACAAAAACAGACATTCTCTGCAAAGACATATTTGCAGATCTGGGCGCAGACATCCGGGTTGCCACGGAAGACGGCTCTGCAGGTCAGCAGGGTCTTGTCACAGACCCGATGCAGGCCTGGATGGATGAAAGCATCCCTGCAATGGTTTATGCATGCGGCCCTGATCCGATGCTGAAAGCGGTGGGCGAAATGGCTGAATCCCGGGACATTTACTGCGAGGTATCCATTGAAACGCTCATGGCCTGCGGTCTGGGCGTATGCATGGGATGCGCGGTACACACAAAGGATTCGGGCGAGGGATACAGGCATGCCTGCAAACACGGGCCTGTATTTGACTCAAGGATTCTTGCCTGAAACAGGGAGGCTCATAAATGGGCGATGAATACCGTCTCACATCTAAAACCAGGGCTTCGGGGTGAGCCGCCAAGCTGGGTCCGGGGGTCCTGGACAGGGTGGTGGCAAGGCTGCCTGTAAGGTCGCATCCAGACCTTCTGGTGGGCATGGAAAGCTCGGATGATGCCGGTGTATACAGAATCAACGAAGACACCGCAATTATTCAGTCACTTGACTTTTTTACTCCCATAGTTGATTCTCCCTATGATTTCGGAAGGATTGCCGCTGCAAACGCACTGAGCGACATCTACGCAATGGGGGGACAACCGGTTACTGCAATGAATATAGTGTGCTTTCCCGCCGACGATCTGCCGGAAACCGTTTTAAAACAAACCCTTGAAGGCGGACTGGACAAGATCAATGAATCAGGGGCGCTTCTTGTTGGGGGGCACAGTGTTGATGACGCAGAATTCAAGTACGGTTTGTCAGTTACCGGAATTGTGCATCCTGAAAAAATACTTACCAACTGCGGGGCCAAAACAGGAGACATTCTTATCCTGACCAAGCCTGTGGGGCTCGGCGTGCTTGCCACTGCGGTCAAGGGCGGCATTGCTGATCAGGCGGCACTGGAAAAAATGGTGGAAACATCGGCACAGTTAAACCGAAAGGCAGCGGAGATCTGCTGCAGGTTTTCGCCCACGGCATGTACTGACATCACCGGGTTCGGCCTTGCGGGGCACATCTTTGAAATGGCCCGGGCCGGTAAAAAACAGATAAGCCTGGATGCCAAAAGCGTGCCCGTAATACCCCAGGCACTTGAATACGGGGAAATGGGCATGTTTCCCGCAGGCGCCTACACAAACAAAAAGCATTTCTCCGGCGAGGTCCAAATAGACGGCTCGCTGGACGATATCCTGGCGGATCTGATGTTTGATCCCCAGACCTCAGGAGGTCTTGCAGTAGCACTTGATCCCGGCCGGGCAGAAGAATGCCTTTCAGTGATGCGTAATGAGGGCATAGAGGCCGCAATTATCGGCGAAATAAGCGGCCACGATTCATGCGGGCAGGTACTTATCCGGTAGGCGGATACCCGGGATTCATCCTCCCATCCACTGCGGGCGGGTGACATAGAGCCTTGAATCTATGAGGCCTTCCTGCCGGTATCTGCTAGCCTCCAGGTACTGCGGGTCTCTTATCATCTCCATAAAAGCAGACCTTGACGGATATTCCACAAGCAGCACCGCGTCCCAGTAATCATCGCCTATAAATGTCATCACTCCGTTGCCGTAATATATAACCCTGGCCCCGATTTTTGTTATTATCGGGTAAATCATCTGTGAATATTTTTCGTAAAGGGCCTCGCCTCCCTCGGGCTTGAAGCGAAGAAGGTTTACCATCACCAGTTCGCCGTGGTCTGACACGGACTGGATGTTTTGAAATTGTTCCTCTGTGGGCAGGATAGTCGGCACTCGCCACCTCCTGTGATCTGTTTCCGCCTGGCACCGGATTGACCCGATCTCTTGTCAAACTTTTTAAAGCATACAAAAGAACCGGAAGTCAAATAAAACAAACAGAACAGACCTGCCTAATCCTCAAGAGGCTCGAAGTATTGTTTTTCAGCAGCACACTTGGGGCACAACCAGCCCTCAGGAAGATCATCAAACGGCGTTCCCCCGGTTATACCTGCCTGGTCGTCTCCTTCTTCAGGATCATATACATAACCGCACGGGCATTCGTATTTCATCTGGCTTGTCCCCCCTGTAATTTTGTTTTCATAATCTCATGATCAGCAAGGCCCAGGCACTTGACCGCGGCACACGCTTCGTCCTTTTATTTACAAATGTATTTCCGGCCTTGTAGGTGTCAAGTAAATCAAACCGGCACTTACATGTCAGCGTTGTTTCCAGGCCATGCGGCGCGCCCTTTTTGGATTGCAGAAAATTATTTGTATCGGAATCAGAATCAGGATCGATATGGGGCCGGGATCGAACCCGATATCTGTTTTACCGGATCAAGCAAACAGATAAAGGATTCCCAAGGCTATTGCCTTTCTCCGGGAATTGCTGAAATTTCTGCTTTGTTTTTGCATAAAGCCGCAATTCCGATTATTATTTCGAAAATATACAGAGCCGTTTTTATCCGCAGTTAACAGCACGACCACGAGGGCAGAATCTTTATGCCGCCGGAAAACGCAGTTTTTGCTTTTTCACTTACACTCCTTGCCGGCCTTGCCACGGGCATAGGCAGTGCGCTTGCCTTTTTTGCAAAAACGACCAGCACCAGGTTTCTGTCCGTCTCTCTCGGATTTTCCGCAGGCGTGATGATCTATGTCTCCATGATAGAAATCTTTTTCAAGGCAAATGACTCTCTCACCCAGGTTTTAGGAGACAGCAGAGGATACCAGGCAACCACCCTGGCGTTTTTTCTTGGCATTCTGGTGATCGCGGTTATTGACAGGCTGGTTCCGTCATTTGAAAATCCTCATGAAGTGCGCAATGTAGAAGATATTGAAAATGCCGGGGCAGTCAGTGACAAAAACAACCTTCTCAGAATGGGAACTCTTTCCGCTCTTGCCATCGGCATCCATAATTTCCCTGAAGGGCTTGCCACATTTACCACTGCCATGCACGACCCTGCCCTTGGAGTCAGCATTGCAGTGGCCATTGCCATTCACAACATTCCCGAGGGCATAGCAGTTTCCGTGCCCATATACTACGCCACAGGAAGCAAGAAAAAAGCCTTTACCCTGTCATTTCTGTCAGGAATCTCCGAACCTGTGGGCGCCCTTGCCGGTTATTTCATTTTGATCAATATTTTCAACGATGTTGTTTACGGAATGCTGTTTGCCTCCGTGGCCGGTATCATGGTATTTATCTCAATTGACGAACTGCTGCCTTCGGCTGAAAAATACGGGGAACACCACCTTTGTATTTACGGTCTCGTGGCAGGAATGGCAGTTATGGCAGTCAGCCTGCTGCTTTTTGCATGACCGGCACAGGGTTGTTTTTCACGCATACGTTAATTTT
>JBKHES010000081.1:0-10118 GCA_046540695.1 Desulfobacterales bacterium | reverse complement strand
CATCACAACAGGTTCATGGATGCAGCAATAGAGCAGGCTCTGAAGGCAGCAGAGGCGGGAGAGGTACCCGTGGGAGCGGTGTTGGCGGGTGAGGGCGGAGAGATACTTGCTTGTGCATATAATCAGAGCATAAGGCTTTCTGATCCCACCGCCCATGCAGAGATCCTGGCTCTCCGGGAAGCTGCAGGCCGCATTAAAAACTACCGCTTGTTAAATACATGCCTGTATGTTACGATTGAGCCTTGTTTAATGTGCATGGGTGCGGCTATTCATGCACGTGTGTCCTGCGTGGTATTTGGTGCCGCGGATCCGGGGTGGGGAGCCGCGGGCTCAATTTACAATTTTGCAGAAGACATCCGGCTGAATCATCACCCGGAAATTGTTGCAGGTATCCGTGAAGAAAAATGCCGCGGTATCATAGTTGATTTTTTTGCCGGAAAACGAATGAAACAATCCCTGCAGGGCTCAGGCGAAATCTGAGAGCGCAATCTGTCTATTTCTGAAAGGAGCAGCAATTGGCCAATATCGTTATCGTGGGCACCCAGTGGGGCGACGAGGGCAAGGGCAAGATAGTCGACCTTCTGGCAGAGTATTCTGATTATGTTGTCCGCTTCCAGGGCGGCAATAACGCCGGCCATACAATGGTTGTAAACGGAGAGCAGTTCATAAGCCACCTGGTGCCGTCAGGCATCATCCAGGGAAAAACATGCATCATCGGAAACGGAATGGTTGTTGACCCAGAGGTGCTTATAGGCGAGATAGATTATCTGGGCAAAAAAGGCGTGGATGTAAGCTCTGACAAGCTGCAGATCAGTGAAAAAGCGCATCTGATAATGCCTTATCACAAGGCCGTGGATAACGCCAGGGAGGCGGGAAACAAAAAAAAGCAAATAGGCACAACAGGGCGCGGAATAGGCCCGTGCTACGAAGATAAGGCCGCAAGACGCGGCCTTCGATTTGTGGATCTGCTCGATCCTGATTTCGAGGAAAACGCCCGTGCCGTTGCAGAGGAAAAAAATTTTTACCTGGAAAACTTCTACGGCAGCGATCCGGTGGATATCGATGAAATGATTACAAGCTGCCGCAATTTCCGGGCAAAGCTGGAGGCTTATGTAAGCGATATTTCAATTCTAATCGAAAGTGTTCTTCGCGAGGACAAAAGGGTTTTGTTTGAAGGAGCACAGGGCACCCATCTCGATATTGATCACGGCACCTATCCTTACGTTACCTCATCTAACACGGTTGCCGGAAACGCCTGCTGCGGCTCCGGCCTGGGGCCCAAAAAGATCGACAGGGTCACGGGAATCGTAAAGGCGTATACAACACGTGTTGGAAAAGGACCTTTTCCGACAGAGCTTTTTGACGATACCGGCGATTTCATGCAGACAAGGGGGGCTGAGTTCGGCGCCACAACAGGGAGAAAGCGCAGGTGCGGATGGATAGATACCGTAATGCTGCGAAATGCCTCACGACTCAACAGCCTTACCGGGTTCGCCCTGACCAAGCTCGATGTACTCGGAGGTCTGGACAGCATCAAAATCTGCACTCAATACATGTACAAGGGAAAAAATATATCACATTTCCCCACCAGCCTTAGCATGCTTGAGGAATGCGAGCCTGTATACGAAACAGTGCCCGGATGGAAAGAAGATATATCAGAAGTGCGCAGCTACGGCGAGCTTCCTGAAAATACCCGCAAATACCTGGCCAGGATAGAAGAGCTTACCGGTACACCTGTTGAAATCATATCACTTGGACCGGGAAGAGACGAGACAATTATGTTAAATAACCCGTTCGGTTAAGGAACGGATGCCGGGAGCTGCTTTTTATTTTTTTATTTGACAATTGATTTATTGTAACATAAATAATTCAGCCAAAAGTCGGGACGTGGCTCAGTCTGGAAGAGCACAGCGTTCGGGACGCTGGGGTCGCTGGTTCAAATCCAGCCGTCCCGACCACTTACCTGTTACAAATATCCTATTTTGACCGCCAGCGAACCGCAGACCGGCAGCATTCGACCCGACACACTTTTCATCAATTACAAGCAGGGAGTGAATATGCGTATCCATGGATTTAAGAGTTTCCTGATCGTTTCCGCAGCCGCCTTGTGCTTGTCGATCTTTCTTACTGCGGCAAATGCAGAAGACGCTGAAAAAGACTCATCCGGCGATGACCACGTTGCAGTGGTCAACAAGACAAAAATACCCGCAGAAGATCTTGAAAGAAAGGTTGATATGATAAGGGCCCGTTATGCAGGCAGCGGGGCTGAAATCAGCGGAGAGCAGCTTGCACAGCTGAAACGGACAATCCTGGACAACATTATTGATCAGGAAATGCTCTACCAGGCCAGCCGGGAAGAAGGCATCGAGGTTGACCCGGACGAAATACAGCAGGAAATTGACCAGTTAATGGACCAGTTTGAAAACCAGGAGGATTTCCGCAAACAAATGGCGGAAATGAATTATTCCGAGGAGGCGCTGGAAAAAGAGATAAGGCAGAACCTTGCCATAAGAAAGCTCATAGACGAAAGGTTTGCTTCAGAAATCTCTGTGAGCGATGATGACATAAAAGCATATTACGAAGAAAACCAGTCGGAGTTCGAAGAACCTGAAAGGGTGCACGCAAGGCACATTCTTATAAGGTCCGGGCCTGATGACGATGATGAGACCAAGGAAGAAGCAAAGGAAAAGCTCGAGGAAGTCCGCGAAAAACTTGAATCCGGAGAGGAATTCTCTGAACTGGCCAGGCAATATTCCGAGGGGCCGACCGCTGAGTCCGGCGGTGACCTTGGGTATTTCAGCAGGGGCGAGATGGTAAAAAGATTCGACGAAGCAGCCTTCGGCCTGGAGGCCGGAGAAGTCAGCGATATAGTTGAAACCCGGTTCGGGTATCATCTGATAAAGGTTGAAGACAAAAAGGAACAAGGCGTTCAGCCCCTCGACGACGTAAAGGGTTCGATCAGCGAAAACCTGGAGCGCGAAAAAGTAATGCGGGAGCTGGAGCCTTACCTGGAGTCTCTCAAAGAAAAGTATGACGTGGAGAAAAATCTGCCTGAGGCAGATCAGGGATAAACCTTTAAAATTAACAGGGCAGACAGGCTGATATTATGAAAACACTTATAAGATCAACAGGCAGGTATCTGCCGCCCAGGGTGGTTACAAACCAGGACCTGCTTCAATGGATGGACACTTCTGATGAGTGGATCAGGCAGCGCACCGGAATCGAGCAGCGCCACTGGGTACCCGAGGAAGGCGGAGTAGGAGCGGCAGACCTCGGCCTGGAGGCATCAAAGATAGCCCTTGACAGGGCGGGCTGGAAGGCGGAGGATCTGGACCTGATCATTTTTGCAACGCTCAGCCCGGATATTTTCTTTCCCGGTTCCGGCTGCCTGCTGCAGCACAAGCTGGGCCTGGAGACCACGCCTGCACTGGACATCCGCCAGCAGTGCACAGGATTTTTATACGGCATGGCAACAGCTGATGCCTATATCAAAAGCGGGTATGCAAACCGCGTGCTTTTTGTGGGCTCGGAGGTGCACAGCAGCGGCCTTGACATTTCAACCAATGGCAGGGACGTTGCGGTTATCTTCGGAGACGGCGCGGGAGCTGTCTGCCTGGAGGGAGTTGACACAGAAGAGCCCGTGGGAATCATGGGAGCCTCGCTGCATTCACAGGGCAGCTATGCGGACGCGCTTATCACCGTGGCGCCCGCCTCCCGGGAAAATCCGCGCCTTTCCCACGAGATGCTCGACAAGGGGCAGCATTACCCGGTCATGGACGGCAGAAACGTATACAAGCTCGCACTCACGCGTCTGCCGGAAGTTACCTACAAGACCCTGGAAAAGGCAGGGCTGAGTATTGAAGACATCAACCTTGTAATACCGCACCAGGCAAACATAAGGATAAACCAAGCCTACCAGAAGGCGCTTAATATTTCCGAAGACAAAATGTATCACAACATCCAGCGCTACGGAAATACAACAGCCGGAAGCATTCCGATCGCACTTGACGAGGCGCTGGAAAAACAGATAATCGGGCCGTCAAGCACGGTTCTGTTTGCCGGCCTTGGTGCGGGCGTCACCTGGGGCGCCATGGCTTACAGATTTGAGGATAAGTAAGGGCAGGGGAGGTACTATTCCCATTTGCCTGAAAAAAGGATATTGAGATAGGCGTCTAAAATCTGATCCCCGGTATTAAAGCTGTGGCCGGGATCAGTATTTCTGGCAGCCATCTGCTGCCTTATGCCTGAAGCAAGGCTCTTGCCCAGTTCCACTCCGTACTGGTCAAAAGGGTTTATGTCCCATATAAAAGCCTCGTACACTGTTTTTGCCTCGTAAAAAGCCAGCAGCCTGCCTATGTTTTGAGGGGAAAGAGAAGAAAGAAGAATTACCGAAGACGGCCGGTTACCCTCAAAACTGCGCGCCGGGTGCGCTTCTGCCGAACTACCTCGTGCAAGCGCCTGGGGCTGGGCGATGAGGTTGGCCCATAGCTCCTGATGATTTGTAACTCCTTTCGAGAAGTTTTTGTAGTAATTGTTGTGAGGCTCGAGTGTGCCGATGAAATCAATCGGAATAGGGCGTCCCTGGTGGGCGAGCTGAAAGAATGAGTGCTGGGCGTTTGTTCCCGGCTCGCCGAACATGATCATCCCGGTATCCGTTTCCACGGGGCTTCCGTCCTGGTTCACGGCCTTTCCGGTGCTTTCCATGTAGAGCTGCTGAATATGGGCAGGCAGTCTTGACAAGGGGGTGGAGTAGGGGATGATCCCGCATGCAGGATATCCCAGGAAATTGTTGTTCCATATGCCTATAAGAGCGCTTATAAGAGCAAGATTGGATTCCGGCGGAGCGGTCTCGGCATGACGGTCCATTTCCCAGGCGCCTTTTAAAAACTCTTCAAACAGGTCAAATCCGAGATAAAGACTAAGCGGAAGTCCTCCCACCGCAGATGACACGCTGAAACGGCCGCCGATGAAATCAAACATGTGAAATACCTGGCGAACCGGGTTGGAGGGGTCATCTCCGGGGCTGCCCCTGCTTGTGACAGCAACCATGTGGTCCTCGGGCCTCAGGCCGCGCCTGAGCATATAACTTCTGGCCAGGTTTTCATTTGCACTGGTTTCGGTGGTTGTATAGCTTTTTGAAATAACAATCCAAAGGGTAGACTCAGGATCGATTTCCGCAGTTAGGGCCCCGAAGCAGTCAATGTCCACGTTTGAAAGAAAATGCAGCTCGATTCCCCGGTCTGCCATGCACTGAAGGGCAGATGCCACGAATTCAGTGCCCAGATAAGATCCTCCTATCCCTATAATAACAGCATGCCTGAAAGGTTTTCCCGTGGATCCCGAAAGCTCGCCTGAATATACCTGTTCCGCAAAATCGCGTATTTCCCCGTGGACACGGCGGATTTCCGGCATTATGTCTTTTCCGTCCACATAAACCTGGCGTCCCGAGAAATCTCTTGCAGCCGTGTGCAGGGCAGCTCTGTTTTCCGTCCGGTTTACCACGGCTCCGTTTACCATGTCTGAAAACCGCTGTTTTATGTTCCTTTTAAGTGCAAGATCCCTGAGCTGCTGCATCACTTCATTGTCCACGCGCTGCCGGGAGTAATCGAAAAACAGCCCCCCGCCTGAACAGGAAAAATCAGCAAACCTGTTTTCCCGGGCCAGCAGATGTCTGAGATGGTTTTCCGGCAGGGCCATCCGCTCGGCGGATGCCTCAAGTTTTTTCCAGGGTATGGTTTCGGTGAGCGAAGAAGTCATGTAAAAATCCTTTCCAAGCTTTAATTGTCGCTTAAGGCTTCAATTATTTCCGCAAGCACCCTGCCGGCTTCGGAATCGGAAACGTGGCAGGCGCCTGCCGCCCTGTGCCCGCCGCCGCCGTAGTTTAACATCAACTGACCTATATTGGCCCGCGACGTGGTGTTGATTATGGATTTTCCCACCGAAAAAGTTGTTTTGCCCTCTTCAGGCTCGTGCTTGATCTGGATTGATATATTGCATTGGGGATACATGGCGTAGACAATAAACCTGTTGCCTGGATAGACGCTTTTTTGCCCACGGCAGTCGAGCACCACTATATTGCGTTTTAAAATTGCGCTTGATGAGAGCTGCTTTTTGTATTTTTCCTCGTATTTAAAATAAATCTGAGCACGCTGGGCAACGTCAGGAAGGTGCAGGATTTCGTCTATGGTCATTTTTCCGATCCACTCGATTAACCGCAGCTTGAATTCGTTTTCAGATATTGCAAACTTACCCCAGTCCTCGATCCCGGTGCGCTTGTCAACCAGGAAATTAAGAAGGGGCCACCCGTCAGGGTGAAGGATTTCCTCGCGCGAGAAACTGCCTGAATCAGCCTTGTCAACCTCCTTCATTATATCATCGAAAAATTCAGGAAACGTTGATTTTCCGCCGTAATATTCATACACCACCCTGGCGGCTGAAGGCGCATCAGGGTCAATGATATGACCGTGAGTTTGTTTGTTGCGAAGGGTTTCTGACACATGATGATCAAATGCAAGCCTGACTCCGGCTGCATAGGGCAGGTTGGTGCTTATGTCCCTGCCCGTCACCCTTACCCGGCCTTCCTGCATGTCACTTGGATGATCAATGAGCACGATTTCATCGACCAGATCCAGATGCCGCATTAATACAGCACAGATTAATCCGTCCAGGTCACCTCTGGTCAGGAGTCGATATTTATGTTTTTCCATATATAAATTCAATATTTCCATTATGTGAAAATTGTAAACCCGGGCCGCAAACAAGATATTGCAGTGCCTTGGTCAATAACACAAAAATCGACCAGCTTCAAGCGAAGTTTGGGTTAACAGCTTGATATCAGGATTTTTTCTGCAAAAGGCATGGACAATAAAACAAAGAATTGATAAGGAATTTAACATTTAGGCTTTCCTGACCGTCTCCATCACATGCAAAAAAGGCGGAAACGTATTTAAAATGATTGAAAAGCTTGCCAGAAAAGGTGTTGTACTTGTAAATCCAGACAGCATAGAAATAGGCCCCGAGGTCAACCCGGACCGCATAGAGCAGGGCGTGGTTTTTCATCCCGGCTGCCGTATCAGGGGGGCTGATACATTTTTATGCAGCGGGACTGAAATCGGAAAAGAGGCCCCTGCCACTGTTGAAAACTGCTGTGCAGGACCTGAAGTATCACTTAATGGCGGATACTTTAAGAACTCGGTTTTTTTGAAAAAATCATCGGTAGGTTCATGCGCTCAAATAAGGGAAGGAACAATACTGGAGGAGCAAGCGGGTGCCGCCCACAATGTAGGGCTCAAGCAGACAATCCTGTTTCCCTTCGTGACCCTCGGCAGCATTATAAATTTCTGCGACTGCCTGATGGCAGGCGGAACCGGCAAGGACAATCACAGCGAGGTGGGAAGCTCATACATACATTTCAATTTCACCCCGCAGCAGGACAAGGCCACGCCCTCTTTGATCGGTGATGTTGCAAGGGGCGTGATGCTGAACCAGCCTCCTGTTTTTCTGGGAGGCCAGGGCGGCCTTGTGGGGCCCTGCCGGCTGGCCTACGGCACAGTTATTGCCGCAGGCACGATAAACAGAAAAGATGAACACAGGCCCGGCAGGCTTATATTCGGCGGTCCGGACCGCTCCGGAAACATACCTTATAAAAAGGCCGGGGGTACCCGGAATATCGGCCGCATAGTTGAAAACAACCTTTTTTATATTGCAAGCCTTCATGCACTGCGATGCTGGTACGCAAACGTCCGGTACATGTTTATATCCGAAAGCCTGCCTGAGCCGCTTTACCATGGATTGCTCCGTACGCTGGACGGATGCATTGAAGAACGCGTCCGGCGTTTTGATAAATTTGCAGAAGGCCAGGTGAGCCAATACAGCGGGCGTGAGCTTTTTGACCGTGGGAACGGGGAGCTCGAAGACCCCGGAGCAAAGGAAAAATTTCTCGCACGGGTAAGCCGGCAGATTGAAGCCCAGGGAAAACAGGATTATACGGGAGTCATCCAGTCCCTTGACCAGGCGGATGCAGATCTCGGGATCTCCTGGCTCCAGGGAATAATCGATTCCCTTGCCCAGCGCTGGAAGTCTCGGCTTCCCGGGCTTTTCCAGGCATGAAAAAACAACCCCGAAAAAACAGGAGAAATCCGGAAATTATGGAGTCGCTTTTCGGCACGGACGGCATAAGGGGAGTGGCAAACAGGTATCCAATCACCCCGGAAATGGCGATGAATATCGGCAGGGCGGTTGCTGCAGTTCTGAAAACCAACAATCACTCCAGGATTTTTATAGGAAAAGACGGCAGGGTCTCCGGAGACATGATAGAGTCCGCCCTTGCTGCAGGCATGTGTTCTGCGGGCGCGGATGTTTACCTGGCAGGCCTTATACCCACGCCCGCCATAGCATATCTTGCAACCATAAACAGTGCTGATGCCGGGATAATGGTTTCAGCGTCACATAATCCGTTCGAGGACAACGGAATCAAGATCTTCAACAGCCTCGGCTACAAGCTGGATCCCGCGGAGGAAGAAAGCATAGAGAAAATTGCTCTGAACCCGCAGGAAAACTTTACCCCGGCTTCTGCGGAACAGGTGGGATCAGTGAACCGCATGCTGGATGCAGAGGATCATTACATAGCCTTTCTGAAAAACGGCCTCGGCGAAATAAGGGACTTGAAAGGCCTGCGCATTGTGCTGGACTGCTCGAACGGAGCCACGTCAATGATAGCCCCGAGACTGTTTTCTGAACTGGGCGCGAATGTCATTGTCCTTGCCAACCTGCCTGACGGGGTGAACATTAACAGGGAATGCGGCTCTCAGCACATTGAAACCATGCAGGAAACCGTTCGCAAGAAAGGCGCTGACATCGGGCTTGCATTCGACGGAGACGGAGACCGCCTGATTGCGGTTGATGAAAGCGGAGACCCTGTGACCGGCGATCACATTCTTGCAATATGCGCAAGGCACATGCAGCAGTCAGGAAGGCTTAAAAACAACGTGGTTGTCAGCACTGTAATGAGCAATGTCGGGCTTTTAAACTGCTTGAAGGAAATGGGCATCAGCCATATAAGAACTGACGTGGGCGACCGCTCGGTATTAAACGAGATGAGAAAAACCGGCGCTGTCCTGGGCGGAGAGGACTCGGGCCACATGATTTTTCTGGACCATCATACTTCAGGCGACGGCATAATGACCGCACTCCGGCTTCTGGAGGCAATGCAGGCTGCAGACCAGCCGCTTTCTTCGCTGAGACAGATCATGACTGTTTATCCCCAGATACTCAAAAACGTGCGTGTATCAGAAAAAACCGATATTTACCGCGTGCCTGAGATTGCACAAACCATTGAAAGGGTGGAAAAGAAGCTTGGCGGACAGGGAAGGGTGCTTGTCAGGTATTCCGGAACCCAGTCTCTTTGCAGGATAATGGTTGAGGGGCCGGATCCGGACGAGACCCGGCGCCTCTGCCAGGAAATTGTGGACGTGGTTGCCGAAAAGCTCGGCTCAGAATAACTATTTGCGCTCACCGAAAATATAAAGAAGCATGATCAGCAGGTTTATGAAATCGAGATAAAGCGTCAGGGCGCCCATTATTGCCCCCTTGCGGATCACGCCGGCCTCAAGGCCCTCGGGCTGGGTAAGTGCCATGTTTTTCAACTTCTGGGTATCATAGGCTGTCAGGCCCACAAAGACCAGAACGCCTACATAGCTGATTATGGTCATCATTGCGGTGCTCTGTATAAAAATGTTGACCACGGAGGCTATTATGATGCCTATGAGACCCATGAAAAGAAAGTTGCCCCAGGACGTGAGATCCCTTTTGGTTGTCATGCCGTAGATGCTGCAGGCAACGAAGGTGGCAGCGCATATAAAAAACACGGACGCAATTGAGGTCTTTGTGTAGACCAGGAATATAAACGACAGCGTAAGCCCGTTTATGCCCGCGTAAAGCAGAAAAAGGCCGGTGGCCGTGGAAGCCTGTATTTTCTGGATACGTGCGCTCAGATAAAACACCATTGCAAGCTCGGCGATTATCAGGCCGAAAAACACCATGGGAGCGCCGTAAATAAGCTGGTTGAGCGCGGGGTTGTGTGCTGCAAAATATGCCACACCACCGGTGAGCGCAAGGCC
>JBKHES010000080.1:0-10411 GCA_046540695.1 Desulfobacterales bacterium | reverse complement strand
GGACCGAAAATACAGCCCGTCAACTGGCCGAGTCCGCCGACAATTGACATGGCAAGCAATCGAATGGATTCATGAAGCGTAAATGTCTCAAAGCCCGCTCCCCTGTTAATGTATGCCATCATGGCGCCGGCAATCCCGGCAAAAAAACCCGAGAGTCCGAATGCGAAAACCTTTGTAAACCCGGGATGCATGCCCATGGCGTCTGCCGCGCGGTCATTGTCGCGCACGGCCACCAGGCTCCGGCCGTATCGCGTCCGCAAAAGATTGCGTACACCCAGGCCCCCTACAACGGCTACCACCACAAGCACATAATACCAGAACATGTAATGCTGCAATCGGCTCACCTCGCCGGTAAACCAGTGCACGCGGCCCACGTAAATGAACTGGCCCTGGTTGAAAAATTCCAGGCGCCCGATTACCCATTGAAATATCAACTGAAAGGAAAGCGTTGCCATCAGCAGGTAAAAATGCTTCAGCCTCAGTGCGGGAAGCCCCACTATCAGGCCGAATACAGTTCCGATCAGACCTGCTAAAAGTATCATGAGCGGCCAGGCATGGGTTATCATAAAATGCTGGTCCCCTATAACGCCCGCGGTGGATGCCACGGTATAGGCGCCGATCCCCATGAAAGCCGCATGCCCCACTGAAATCTGTCCGCCGAAGCCTGTTACAAGGTTAAGCCCGTAAACCGCGATCACAGCGATCAGAATATTGTCAACCACATACATGTGCCCGGTGGAAAGCTGCAGGAAAAAAGGCCACACAAAAAGAGAGGCTATAAAGAGCACAAAAATAAGCCTGTCCAGGTGGGTGGAAAAAATGCGCTGCTCCTGCCTGTAAGTGGTAAAATAATTTCCCGTGGCCATCCAACGATTTGCTGACATAGTCTACACCCGTTCTATTTCGTGTGTGCCGAACAAGCCGTGTGGCTTTATCAAAAGGATCACCAGCAGTATAATATAGGGAAGCAGGGTTCCGGTTCCGCTTAATCCCCAGTTTCCGTCAAGGTATCCGCTTGCAAACTGCTGTATGAGCCCCATTATGATACCCGCAACCACGGCACCCGGCATGGAATCAAGCCCTCCCAGGATGACAACCGGGAAAACAATGATGCCGAATGCATGAAGCGTATCAAAGTTTAACCCCACGATATTGCCGAGAATGCCGCCCGCGGCCGCAGCGGTGAGCCCGGCGCAGGCCCATGCCAGGCCGAAAACCTTAGGCACGGATATGCCTATGGACATGGAGGCCATCTGATCATCAGAGACCGCGCGCATGGTAATGCCCAGGGTGGATTTCTTGAAAAACCAGGAAAAACCCCCGATCAGTACAAAGGTTATCACCACTCCGACAAGCTGCGTGTATGAAATGAAAAGCCCCTTGAAGACGATGGGCGTGGTGGGCAGAAAAGATGGAAAGGAAAGATTTTCGGATCCAAACGGGGTCAGGTAAATCACCCCGTCGATAATCGACATCAGTCCTATGGTGACCATGATAACTGATATTATGGGCTCTCCTATAAGGCGCCTCAAAAAAATTCTTTCCACGCTCATGGCCAGGAAAAAGGTGAGGATCATGCTCAGGACAAAGGAGATATAGATGGGTATGTGACAGAATACGGTGAGAGTGTAGGTAATATAGGCGCCTGCTGCGATTATCTGGCCGTGGGCAAGGTTTAGCACCCGCGAGGACTTGTATATGAGCACAAAACCCAGCGCTGCCAGGGCATAAATTGAGCCCACCACGATTCCGCTGACCACTAATTGAAAAAAATAAGTCATCTGTCTTCTTCCATTGTGTAAAATCGAATTTTGGTTTGAACCGTGGCAGTCTGCCCGTCCTGATACTGGTAGAAGGCTTCTACCTCCTTTTCAGAAACCGACTCATCGTATAAGGCCTCATAAAGATCCTGATACTTTTCCTTTACAAACTGCCTGCGGATCTTGCCCGTTCTGGTCAGTTCCCCGTCGTCCATATCCAGGAGTTTATACAGAACCGCGAACCTGCGGATTTTAAAATGCTCTTTTTCAGCGTTTTGATTTATTTTGGCAACTTCGGTGTAAACCAATTCTTCCACTTCAGGCTTTGCAGAAAGGTCCATGAACGTGGAAAACGAAATTCCCCGGTCTTCCGCCCATTTGCCCACCACAACCGGATCCACGTTTATCAAGGCTGCAACATAATCCCGCTCGTGGCCGAAAATCACCGCCTCCTTTATATACGGGCTGAATTTGAGACGGTTTTCAAGAAACATGGGGCTAAACATCTCGCCCCGGCGGTTATACATGACATCCGAAACCCGGTCTATTACCACCAGGTGACCGTTTTCGTCTATGTAGCCCGCATCTCCGGAATGCAGCCAGCCGTCTTTTTCTATGAGTTCACGGGTTTTCTCAGACGCCTTGTAATAACCCTTTGTCACCGACGGCGATCTGGAAAGTATCTCGCCTTCCCCGGAGATCCTGCACTCTGTGCCCGGAAGTGGCTTTCCCACTGTCTCTGGATGGACATCGCCGTCCCTGTGAACATATGCGATTCCGGTAATCTCGGTCTGGCCATAGATCTGCTTGAGATTGACCCCCAGGGCCTGGTAAAAGGTGAACAATTCCGGCCCCAGGGCCGCGCCGCCGGTGTAGGCATGCCTCAGCCGCAAAAAGCCGATCTGGTTGACAAGAGGCCGGAACATAATCACACTGCCCACCCAGGACAGAAAACGCAGCATTGCGGGCAGTTTCTGACCGGTCATCCTGTAATATGCAGCCTTTTCACCGATTTTCATGAAATAGTTATAACAGAACTGGTTAAACCGGTAGGACTCGTCTATTTTAAGCCATATCTGTGAACGCATGGTCTCATAAATTCGCGGGGCGCCGAACATGAAATGGGGGCCGATTTCTTTTAAATCCGCCATGGCGGTTTCCACTGATTCAGGAAAATTGATGGCAATTCCGGTGGCCATGGCCACCCCGAAGGAATTCATCTGCTCGCCTATCCAGGCAAACGGCAGAAAGGAGACATACTCGTCTGTTTCCTCCAGGGGGTCGACTTCGGTAAGCCTAAGGCCCATGTTTATATAATTACGGTGGGTCATCATGGCGCCCTTGGGAAGCCCCGTGGTTCCCGAGGTAAGACACAGATGACAGACATCCTCGGGACCTCCCTTGTCGACAAGCCTTTCAAAAAGTTCCGGATCCCTTTGATGGGCCTTATCTCCCAGGGCATAAAGATCCTCTATATACATAAACCATTCATCCGACCTGTAGGCCCGCATGCCCCGGTCGTCCTCATAGATAACTTTTTTTACCTTCGGGACCCGGTCGCGGACCTCCAAAACCTTGTCCACCTGTTCCTGGTCCGAGCAGAAGACCACGCTGACATCCAAGTGCTCAATAATTCCGGCAACCTCGTCGGGCAGGCTGGTCTGGTAGATGCCCACAGATATTCCGCCCACCGCCTGGGCGCCAATGGCCAAGAAAAGCACTTCAGGAATGTTGTCGCATATAATGGCGATCTTGTCGTTTTCTGCGAAACCCAGCTCCCTTAATCCCAGGCCGGCCCTTCTGGTATAATCGTAGTACTCATTCCAGGAGTAGGGAATCCAGCGGCCGAAATCCTTTTCCCGCAGCGCGGTCCTCTCGCCGCTGGTTTTTACCCGCCACCGCATGAGCTGAGGAATGCTGTATTCAAGCATTTGATCTCTGTTTTCCATACCTGTCTACTCTTTTCCGATATAGGCCTCGATTACCCTGGAATTGGAAGCGACCTGTTGAGCATTTCCGGCGCCTATCACTTCCCCGAAATCGAAGACGTATATGTAATCCGAGATATCCATGACCACGCCCAGGTCATGCTCCACGAGAACCACTGTAATTCCCCATTCATTTTTGATGTCAAAAATAAACCGGACCATATCCTCTTTTTCCTGGATGTTCATTCCCGCCATGGGCTCATCAAGCAGGATCACCTCCGGGGCCAGCGTAAGGGCCCTTGCCACTTCAACCATTTTCTGGATGCCGTAGCTCAGGTTGCCCACGACCTGCTTGCGGTAGGGCTCCAGTTCCATAAAATCTATAACTTTTTCAACATACGCCCTGTTTTCCGCCTCAACCCTGGAGGCTTTGCCGAAAAACACCGCTGCGTGAAGGAGGCTGTAGGAGAGATCTTTGTGGCGCGCCAGCATAAGGTTGTCGAGAACCGATGCGCCGCGGAAAAGCTCCAGATTCTGAAAGGCCCTTGAAATGCCCATCTTTGAAACCTTGTGTGGCGAAGCTTTTGTCAGGCGATGGCCGTTGTAATTAATCTCTCCTTTGCTGGGATGATAGAATCCTGAAATGCAGTTTAGCAGGCTGGTCTTGCCTGCCCCGTTGGGCCCTATGACAGAGGTGATAAGTCCGGCCTGTATTTCCAGGTTTACCGAGGACAGGGCGTGGAGACCGCCGAAGGTGAGGGTTACGTCTGATACGCTTAAGTTGGGCATACAATTCTCGCAGGTTAGATGTTCGGGAGAAATTATGCACTGTTTGGTTAAAATGTGAACGTAATTACACCCAAAGTCAAGAGTATGGAATAGCGGTAGAATAGCGGGTTAAACCAACTATTTTTCCATGGACAACAGATGGGCCCGAAGATTTATCTTCTTGTTTTTTATATCTAATTTGCTCCTTATATTGTGGCGGTGGAACAACACCGTGTTTTTGGACACAAGAAGAAGCTCGGAGATTTCGTCATTGGTCTTGCCCGCCTTTATAAGATTTGCAACCCTTATTTCCATGGGCGTCAGGTTTCCGGCCCGGGCTGCCATCCTGTTTATAAAAGGCGAAACTATATTTTCCAGGTTAGTCTCCAGAATCTGAAGCAGCGTTTTCTGGCGTGTATCCAGACGGGTGCTCATGAGTTTTTCCAGGTAGGGGTTGACAAGCTCCTCAACGTTTCTTTTCACCATTTCACTCAACCCCCGCTGGTCTTCTTCGTGCTGATTTAAAAGAACCCTTAGGGCGGTGTTGACCTCCTCGAGATGATGGGACTGGGCCCGGAGCTCCTTTTGATGATTCTGAAGCGAGGCCTCGGCCTGCTTTCTCTCCTCCACCTCCTGCTCAAGGGCACGGTTGGAGCTTTCCAGATCTTCCGTGCGCTCTGCAACCAGCCTTTCAAGCTGATCCCTGTAGGCCTGCAGCTGTCTTTCCGCCTGCTTCTGGGCGCTTATATCCCGCAGAATCACGATGTTGCCGGCCGGCCTGCCGTCGGCGTCGTGATAAAGCGTAGAGGAAAGCTGCACATCCAGGATCCGTCCGTCCCTGGTCAATCTGCGGGTTTCAAACAGGCTTACGATCTGGCCGGAAAGCATTTTTTCTATGGCCTGCCGGGTCTCTGGCCAACTCTCCTCGGGCACGAAATCTATCTTCCTGCCCAGCAGTTCGTCCTTGGACATGCCGAAAGTATTCTCAAAGGCAGGATTTACGTATGTCGCCACTCCGTTCATGTCATAGACCACTATGGGATCGGGGGATGACTCCAGCAGGGTGCGGTATCTTGCCTCGCTTTCGCGCAAAACAGCTTCGGTGCGTTTTCTTTCTGCAAGCTCGCGTCTGACCCCCGCATAAAGACTCGCCTTTTCAAGGGAAAGAAGCGCTAAACCGGCAAATCTCTCCAGAACAGTTACGTCCTCCCCGGTAAAATGCTTTTCCCCATCCACATGAGCAAGACCTATAACCCCTTTGACTCCTTTTTCTGATTTGAGGGGGATGCCCACTATGGCCCGGAGCTTGTCAAGATTCCTGTCCGGAATGCGGCCTGGCCAGTTCTGGTAATCATCCACCAGCAGCGGGGCTTCTGCCTCCCATACCCGGCCTCCCATGCCCTCGCCCTTTGCTACCCGGCGGCCGAGCTGTCCCTTGAAAAACCCCTTTCCCATCTGCATCTGCATGTAACCCGAATCAGATTCCCGCAGATATATGTACCCGTGCTCGGTTTCGGTAAGCGAGGCCGCCCTGTCCAGGATGGTCTCGAGAAGCTCTTCCTTATCCAGCTTGTCTATCAGGCCAAGGGATGTCTCATGCAATGCCTCCAGGGAAGCCTTCTGCCGGTAAAATCCGGTTTCTGCTATCTGACAGCGCCTGGCTTCGCGGGCAAGCTCCCGGACCTGTTTGTCAAGTTCCTCGTAGCTGGGCTTGGTGCTCATGAGTCCCTGTATTTTATAAGATTTTTAACAAGGTATTCCGCTGACATGTATTAAACATTGATTTTTTAAGTTAACATGTTAAATGTTTACATGCAACGTTTTTGCTCACATTTGCTCACAGAAGACAAAGGAAGGAAAAGGAAGCCTCATACATGGAACTTTCCCACAACCTTACGCCATTGAGCGAACTGCAGGCCCGGCTGGAAAAGCTGCAGCAACAGCTTCAGAGCCTCGATACTGCGGCAGCACTGATACTGCAGAATGCTGATCTTTTCTACTTCAGCGGAACCTCCCAGCAGGCGGTGCTCTACATCCCCGCCCGGGGCGAACCCGTGCTCATGGTCAGAAAGGACTTTGCACGAGCCAGGGCGGAATCCGCCCTGGAAAAGGTGGTTTCTTTTTCCAGCCCAAGGGAAATCCCCGGCATCCTTAAAGATCATGGATTAAAACTCCCGGCAAAGCTCGGTATGGAACTCGACGTGGTTCCCGCAAATATTTATTTCAGCTATTGCCGGCTGTTTGAAAAAACGGAAATCACCGACATAAGCACTCCCATACGCATGATCCGGGCAGTAAAATCGGAATATGAAACCGGGCGCATCAGGGAGGCAGCCCGCATGTCCGTCCGGCTGGCCGAATCGGTGCCGGGCTTTCTAAGAGAAGGCATTCCGGAAACAGAACTGGCCGGGCTGATAGAAGCCGAGGCCAGAAAACTCGGGCACCAGGGCATTGTACGCATGCGGCTATGGGGAAGCGAGCTTTTCTACGGCCATGTCATGGCCGGACCCTCGGCTGCCGTGCCCAGCTACCTGGCTTCTCCCACCGGCGGCACCGGAGTCAATCCTTCGGTGGCGCAGGGTGCGGGTATGCGCCCGATCTGCAGAAACGAACCCGTGCTGGTGGACCTGGTATTTGCAAAAGACGGATACAACTCGGATCATACCAGGATTTTTTCCATAGGCGAACTTCCTGATGACCTGATTGCAGCTCACCGGACCATGTGCAGTATACAGGAGGAAATAAAAAAACAAGCCGGGCCCGGCACCGAAGCGGGACATCTCTACGACCTGGCCCTGGACATGGCCGAAGAACAGGGGCTGGGTCGATATTTCATGGGCGCGGACCGGCGGCGCATCCGGTTCGTGGGCCACGGCATTGGCCTGGAATTAGACGAGTTTCCCTTTCTTGCAAGGGGTCAGAAAATGCCTCTTGAAAAAGGAATGATAATAGCCCTGGAGCCCAAGGTTATATTGCCGGGAAAAGGAGTGGTGGGAATCGAAAACACCCATCTGGTAACAGAAAACGGCCTGGAGCAGCTCGGCTGTTTCAAAGAGGATATAATCACTGTATAAAGGGGGCGGCTGCCCTAAGCCGCCCCCTTGTTCACGGAAAATCTAATCCTGTTTCCACTGCTCTAACAGCTCGTCATAGGGCTTGGTCTCGGGCTCTTCATCCGGTCGCTCGGCTTTCGGAGCACCATCCTGAGACAGCCAGTGCTCCCTGGATTCCTTGGAATTGAGCTCCGGGGAATACTTGGGCATTTTCAGCCGGCCCATTAGCTCGTCCATCTTGTAGGCAAGATCATCCATGGCCTCCTGCGGGGTTGCATCCCCTGTAGTGACCAGGGACACGTGCTTCCACCACTGCTCTGCCAAAAGCGGATAATGGGGCACGTTGGGCCCGGTATCGGTCCACATGTGCTCAACAGGAGACTTGTAGAAGGTCACGATTCCGCCGTAGGTGCCCTTTTCCTCCTCTTCTGCCAGGTAGTCGGAAAACACCGTGGATTTTCTCACCGGGGTTCTTCCAACTATGAATTTCTTCAGGCTGACAGTCTTGGATACGCAGAACTGTGCCCACAGCCATGCAGCAGCCCTGTGGTCGCCTTCCACGCTGTTTTGAAGAATCGTCCAGGAGCCCGCATCCTGATATCCCACCTTCATGCCCTCGTCCCAGTATTTGCCGTGCGGCGTTGGGGCCACGCGCCACAGGGGCTTGCCCTTGGAGTCGGTGACCGGGCTCTGATCCGAGTTAAATGCGGGATCAGACAGCCAGGTGATATACTGGAAAACCCGCTGGGCGATGTTGCCCCGCGAAGGCGTGGGACCTGCCTCGGACCAGGTCATGGAGCCTGCGTCCGGGGGCGCATACTTGTCCATCCATTCCACGTACTTGGTGGTGGCATAAACGGCTGCAGGGCCGTTTGCCGCACCGCCGCGCTCCACAGAGGCACCGACCGGGATCTGATCTTTTACCCGGATGCCCCATTCATCAACCGGCATGCCGTTGGGAAGCCCCTTGTCGCCTGCTCCGGCAATCGAGAGCCAGGCGTCTGTAAACCGCCAGCCCAGAGACGGCGACTTCTTGCCGTAATCCATGTGGCCGTAAACTTCCTGGCCGTCGATTTCCCTGCCGGTGAAAAATTCGGCAATGTCCTCGTATGCAGCCCAGTTTACCGGCACTCCCAGCTCGTAGCCATACTCGTCCTTAAATTCCTTTTTAAGATCAGGATCGGTGAACCAGTCATATCTGAACCAGTACAGGTTGGCAAACTGCTGGTCCGGGAGCTGGAGCTGGTTGCCTTCGTAATCCTGCCCGAATTCCGGATTTAAAAAATCATCCAGGTCCAGCATGGGATTTGTTACATCCTTGCCCTCGCCTTCCATGTAGTCACTTAAGTTAAGGGCACTGTCTAGCCTCAGATGGGTGCCTATAAGGTCCGCGTCATTTACGTAGATGTCGTAGAGCTTGCGGTTGGTCTGGATCTGGCGCTGGACCCGGTCCACGAGTTCGCCTTCGCCGATGATGTCGTGGGTCACCTCGATGCCTGTTATCTCTTCAAAGGCGTCTGCCAGGACCTTGGCCTCCCACTTGTGGGTGTTTATTCCTTCTGCCACCGACTTTATCTTCATGCCCTTGTAGGGTTCTGCGGCCTTGGCAAACCATTCCAGCTCCTTTCTCTGCTCTTCTTCTGAAAGAACAGAGGGCTGGAACACTTCAATCCACTCGTCAATTGTATCGGCCACGACTGCAGCCGGCAACAGGAAGGCCAGCGCAGCTATGATCAGTACAATTTTCCCCGTATAGGTTCGATGCATGTTAACCTCCTCCTCTGTGAAATGTTTTTGTTAAACATCCGGCTGGAAAAACTTTTTATCCGCTTCTATCACCCCCTTGAATCGGCAAGAAAAGCCCGGATTCAAAAATAACCGGGCCCTTTGCACCGAAGTTGACATTACGGGTTTATCCCCAGATTCCTTCTATGGCAAACCAGGCAACGGAAATAACCAGGGGGACCCACAGGGCGCTGTCGCCCATTATTGCCAGCCAGACTAGAAATATGGCTATAAGTGATATCACCCCTATGAAAAAGCGGTCCCCCCTGGTGGTCTTTACCGGGAAAAACCCTTTTCTGGCAACAGACGGGGACACGGCGTCCCAGACCCCCATGAAGGCGATTGCCGCAAACAGGCCGCCTATTGCAAACAGGCTCTGCCAGGTCCAGTACATCCATGAGGTGGTGTAAACAAGCCAGTCCCAAAGCATTTTCTATACCCTCCCCAGGGCGAACCCCCTGGCAATGTAGTTGCGAACGAAATAGACCACTATGGCGCCGGGTACCATGGTGAGAACCCCGGCTGCGGCAAGAAGGCCCCATCGGACGCCTTCGGCCCCGATACCCACTGTAAGGGTTACCACCACCGGCTTGGCGTACGTAACAGTAAGCGCCTTGGCCAAAATCAGCTCAATCCAGGAAAATGTAAAACAGAAAAAGGCCGCAACCCCCACCCCGGGTGCTATGAGGGGAAAAAAAACTTTGCCGAAAAACCGCGGAAAACTGTATCCGTCAATAAGTGCGGTCTCATCTATTTCTTTGGGGATCCCTGACATGAAACCTTCGAGAATCCAGATTGCAAGGGGAATATTAAACAGGCAGTGGGCCAGGGCGACTGCAAGATGAGTGTCATAAATATGAAGAGTGTAGTAGAGCTCTGTAAAAGGCACCATGAACACGGCCGCAGGGGCCATTCGGTTTGTAAGCAGCCAGAAGAAAAGATGATGCGAACCCCTGAACTTCCACCTGGAAAAGGCGTATGCCGCAGGGATGGCAGCCACCAGGCTGATTATCACGTTTAAGCAGACATATACCAGGGAGTTGAAAAAGCTGAACCGCCACAGGGGGGAGGTAAATATCTCCACGTAATTCTTGAGGGTCGGCTCCTTGGGTACGAG